>JBCCMA010000010.1:0-37191 GCA_039026595.1 Pseudomonadota bacterium | reverse complement strand
TACTGGAAGAACCCGGGCGATTCGGGCGAAGCCACGCGCATCGACTGGACGCTGCCCGATGGTGTGACCGCGGGCGAACTCCAGTGGCCGACGCCCCATCGCATTCCATACAGCGGGTTCATCAATTACGGCTACGAGAATCAGGTGCACCACGTGCTGACCCTCGCCGTCGACCAGGACGTGTCCTCTGGAACCAACCTGACGCTGAGCGCCGACGCAACGTGGTTGGTCTGCGAAGACATCTGCATCCCGGAAACCGCCACGTTCACGCTGTCGCTTCCGGTCATGTCAGCCGCGCCGGCTCGCAACGCGTCCGCGCCGGACTGGTACGGGGAAGCCCTCGCCGCGTTGCCCGCCGATGCCGGCCCGATCCGCGCCCGGTCCGCAGGCGATGAACTCATTCTCGAACTCACCAACTTGCCGGCGCTGTCCGACGCGTATTTCTTCCCGGACGCCTGGGGCGTAGTGGAACCGGGCGCAAAGCAGACCTTCGAAGATGGGACGCTAAGGCTGCCGGGCGGCGTTCTGGCCGCCAGTGGTCCGACCTCAGGCGTTCTGACCGGGACGACCGTCGCCGGCGCGGCCTATGCGGCGACGATCCGGCTGAGTTCGGGTGTGCCGGCCGAGACACTGCCAGCCCGCCAAACTGGCGGCGTGCTGCGTGCAGTCTGGTTTGCGGTTCTGGGCGGCTTGCTTTTAAACCTCATGCCGTGCGTGTTTCCGGTGCTGTCGATGAAGGCGCTTCATCTGGTAGGTGGCGCCACTGACCAACATGATCGACGGATGGAGGGCATCGCGTACACAGCGGGCGTTCTGGTCTTCTTCGCGCTGCTCGGCGGCGCATTGCTGACGTTGCGCAGCGGCGGGGCGGCGATTGGATGGGGCTTTCAGATGCAGTCTCCTCTGATCGTCGGCGGTATCGCGCTGGTGATGTTTCTGATCGGACTCAACCTGCTGGGCGCGTTTGAGGTCGGCACGCGGATGATGGGCGTCGGGCAGGCTTTGACGGCACGGCGTGGATGGGTCGGGTCATTTTTCACCGGTGCGCTGGCCGCGGTCGTGGCCACGCCATGCACAGCCCCATTCATGGCGTTCGCGCTCGGCGTCGCGCTGACCCAACCGCCGGCCGCGGCAATGGCGATCATCCTCGCACTGGGACTTGGGCTCGCCCTGCCATTTCTTCTGATCGCGCTCGTGCCCGCGCTGGCCAGCCGCCTGCCGTCGCCCGGCGCATGGATGGTTCACTTTCGACAAATTCTGGCCTTTCCGATGTTCGGGGCGTGCGTCTGGCTTGCGTGGGTGGTGGCGGTGCAAGCGGGCGCCGACGGGGTGCTCAGGCTATTGGCCGCGACGGTGGTCGCCGCGTTTGTGGTTTGGCTTTGGCCTCACCGCGGGCGATGGCCCGCGCGAATCGCTGGTGGTGCGGCCGTTGCAGCGTGCGCTGTACTGATCACATCGCTCCACACCGTCACTCCAAAACTTGCAACGAGCGGAAAGCACAGCACTCGCGGAATGCCCTTCACCCCGGAACGACTCGCCGCTGCCCGGCGCGACGGCAAAACCGTCTTCGTCAACCAGACCGCGGCGTGGTGCCTGACGTGTCTGGTCAACGAGAAAAATGTGCTTGCCTCGGAACCAATCGAGGCGGCATTTGCCGAACCGGGCGTGGCGTACTTAAGCGGCGACTGGACCCAGCGAGACCCGGCGATCACGGCCTTTTTGACCGAGCATGGACGCAGTGGCGTGCCGCTTTACGTGGTCTATCATGGCAACGCGCCTGGGCAGATTCTGCCTCAGGTACTCACCCAGAAGATCGTGCTCAACGCGCTTGAGCGCCCCTGAAAACCCAATGCAAAAGCGAGGAGTCACCGCAATGCATGCAAACCGAATGGCCCGTTTGGGCGTCACCGCCAGCCTGGCGCTACTTGCCGCGGCGGCGCAGGCCGGTGTCGAAGTGGGCGCACCCGCGCCGGATTTCACCGCCGTCACCAGCACCGGCGAGGAAATCACGTTGTCCGACCTGCGCGGACAACGCGTGATTCTTGAATGGACCAACCACGACTGTCCGTACGTGCGCAAACACTACCGCAGCGGCAATATGCAGGCGCTGCAGAAAGAAGCCTCGGAGAACGGTTACACATGGCTATCCGTGATCTCATCGGCGCCGGGCAAGCAGGGCCACGTGGATGGTGCGAAGGCCGACAAACTGAGCAAAAAGCGCGATGCGGCCCCAAGCGCGGTGGTACTGGACGAAAACGGCGCGGTGGGAAAAATGTACGGCGCGCGCACCACTCCGCACATGTATATCGTCGATGAGAGCGGCACGCTGGTTTACGCCGGTGGCATCGACGACAAGCCCACCGCCAACACCGCTGATATAGAGGGCGCCACGAATTACGTGCGTCAGGCGATGTCCGAACTCGACGCAGGCAAGGCCGTTTCCGTGGCGAAAACACGCCCTTACGGTTGTTCCGTCAAGTACAACTAATGTGAAGCCGACCGCCCGCGCTGCGGGCGGCCGGATGCTACATACCGTCTGCCGCTGCCGGCTCTTCTACCTCAACCATGACTTCATTGCGTCGCATAAACCACGGTGTAAGCGGTCCGTCATAGCGTGCCAGCATGGGGGCACTGATTAACCGGTATCCCGCCGCGCGCAGCGCATTCACCAGCTCCGTTTCGTGCCGCTGATAGTTCTTGTCCGTCCAGCGGCCGCTAAACGTTCGAACCGCGACCGTGCGCCCCGGCACTTCCCGCAAAGACACGCTGTCATCAACTGGCGTGGGGAGGGTATCCAGGTTGTACTGGCGCTCCATCACGAAGGCATATCGGAAAGACTGCTCGCCGCTCGGCTGGGCTAGCATCATGGTCGCCTCATTGTCCGCACGCCGAGTTTCGACCGGCGCGGTCATGTTCATTTTCTGTTGTTGGACGTTCTTACCGAAGATGTAACCCGCAAGGCGTCGAAACGCGACGCTGCCAGAACGACGCAAATTCCCGGTCACGCGCGTTTCGGCCACGATGTAGGAATCGTATTCGCGCACCTCAAATACGTCGGTGGTCGCGACGACACGATATTCGGGCTCTTCGTACGCCAAAGCAGCTTCTCCGCAAATCAGGACCGCGAGCACGGCGGCCGCGCGGCGAAACAGATCAGGCATGGGTAGCTCTCCGTGGTGGCGTGCGTCCGGCAAGGCGCCCGACGTCTCACACGCTACCGTCGTAGCGGCCGCGCGGCGCTCTCAAAATGTTTCCAAATCTGAATACGGTTGCAAATCGTTCTCATTTGCGGTTACTCTCAGCCTATCGAAGACCGGAGCGGCCGCATGCCGACCACAGCGCGCAAGACCCCACGCTTAAGCGATCTGCCCATGGCAGACCAGCTGTTCCTCTGGACCGTGCGCCACGTTATCTGCGCTTCGGAAGACGCGGCGCCGATGAGCCACCGGGTTCGCAAGTTCTACATGGATGCGGGGCTGCCCGACGCGGTGTCGCTGACGATTGAAATGATCCACGCGCTGTCAGCAACGGCCGTGCGCCCGATGACGGTGAACGTGCCCGGTGGACCACATGTCCTTGCCGACGAAGAAGCGCTGCTCAGCGACCTGCGTGCGAACGCCAACGCCCCGACGGGCCTGTTTGCTCTGCGTGGCAAAACAAACGGCGCAGGCGCCGAGCGTGTGGCGCGGGGATTGCACGATGTTGCACGTCAGTTTGCCGCGCTGGATGCGCGCCGGAACCTGGGCAACTCTGGCAAGGCGCCCGAAGACCGCCCTGCCGCGCCAACGTTCGGCTCGCTTCGCTCGGCTCCGGCCCCCGCCTAGCCGTCAGATCCCACAGCCGAAACAGACATTACCTTCACCGCTGGGCCCCGGCGGTGCGAAAAACAGTGCGCGCAGCGCGCCGAGGTCGATGACATTGACGACGTTATCGCTGTTGAAATCGGCTGCGGGCGACCAGTTTGGCGCGCCCGGCGACGAGAAAAAGGCCGCTCGGAATAAGCCAAGATCGATCGTGTTGACCGCACAGTCATTATTCAGGTCCGCATCACAGGCATTCCCGAACCCGTCCCCATCGGCGTCTTCCTGAGCGGCGTTCGGCACGTTGATGCAATTGTCGGCATCGTTTGAGATGCCGTCGCCATCGACGTCGGGCTCGGGCGGCGGCGCCGTGTCCACCAGATGCACCACGTTCTCGAGCGTGCCCACCCAAACAAAGCCGGTGCTATCGTCCACAGCAATTCCGGCCATCTGTCCTATGCCTAGTTCCGACACGTCCACATCACGAACGCACAGACCGGTTTCGGTCAGCTCACGCAAAATAGACTGCGAACTGCTCGCGAGGAACAGGTTGCCACTGGTCGCCGACGCATCCACATCACCGTAAAAGATGTCGAACGGCTCAGGCCCCGGCAGAAAATTCGAAAACGACAAGCCCGTTTCTGCGTCGTGCCGATTAATGGTGTCTTCACCGGTGAAATTAACGGTGATCACATCGTTTGTATTGACGAGGTGCGCACCGCCAACCAGCGACGAGCTATCCAGCGCCACGCTGGCGAGCGTGGCCCCGTTTGCCTTGTCGACAGCGTACAGCGTCTCCGGCGATTGATCGCCCTCGAATACCAGAAGCGTATTGGCCGGAACCACTGTCCCGCCTACGTTCAACGGACTCAATGCAAAATCCAGATCGATGTCATTCGAGGACACGCCCGGAATCGGAATGCTGTTTAGCTGCGTGCCATCGTCCGAATACTCAAGAATGACCTGGCCGAATTCCGTATATAGAAAAACGTGACCGGTCGCCGGATCGACGGCCAGCGCGACAACGCTTTCGGGCGCCGGCCACGAAGTGATCTCGGTGGCCGCGTCCGCTATCCCTGCCGCGGCGCAAAGCGCCGCTGCCAATACCGCTCCCAAGTTTGCTGGTCTGTTCATCGACATTCCCTCCCTGATCTAACCAATATTTTGGTAAGTCGCTACTGCGGCACGCACGCGTCGACGCCGGGACCCGGCGGCTGGAAGAACTGAGTACGCAAACTACCGAGATCAACGAAATTCACCACGCCGTCGCCGTTGAAATCAGCATCGGGTCCGGCGCTGAAAAACTGCGTACGCAGTTCACCAAGATCAATGAAGTTCACCACGCAATCGTTGTTGAGGTCGGCGTCGCAGACGTTACCAAAGCCATCGGCATCCGTATCGCGTTGGTCAGCGTTCGCAGCAAGCGTGCAGTTGTCCACATCGTCGCCGATTGAGTCACCGTCCGAATCAACCACGTCCGGGCCCAGTGCCTCTACGTCATCAATCTGGAATTCGGAGGCGATGTTGTCCCCCAGCCATGACACGTTTTCCGCCGAGAGCAGGCGGAATTGCGTCACGCCCGTGAGCACGGTGGCCAGATCGTTATTTCCAAAACCGCAGTTGTTACCGAGCACTTCCGTCATCGCGTCTTCGGACAACTCAAACGTGATGGTCTCCAGACCGCCCGGACCTGGCGACCCTGAGTCCAGAAGCACCGGATCGCTGCTGACAAAACAGGTATCGCCGTCCGTGACCCCGATCCGAAGCGCCACGTTCGCTTCGCCCGACGCCGCGGCCTTCAGTCGAACGCGACTCACGCCTGCCGCCACGAAATCACCAATCCAGTCCGACTCATTAAGAATCACCTGGCGTGAACCCGGACCGAACCCGCCGCTGGCCAGCGCCGTGAGGCAACAACTACTGTCCGCTCCGCAAGCCGCATCGGCCGTGGGCGGGTTGGGACTGACCGCCGGTTCAAACCACCCGTCCAGCGTACACGCGGCCCCATCGTCAAATGTATTGAAGACCTCAATGTCAATGGCGTGGGCCGTTGCACCGGCGAATAAAGCGGCCGACAACGCGAACGCGCGGCCGAACTTCTGAGTCGTTTTCATGAGAACCCCCAAAGCGATAATGGCTGGCCCGGTTAGCCGGACCGGTCTTGTCATTTCGTGCCGCAGCCTGGCGCTGCCGCATCATTTTTTTCGGAGACTGGAACGCGTGTTGGTAGCAGCACGTCTGCGCGGCTCATTATTCGGAGGCGTTCTCTACGGCAGGCCGATGGCCCGCTCTCCCTCGGTACGAAGAGTATCAGAAAGCTGTGCCCAAGCCCTCAGCGCATCGCGTTATGACACGTCCGGTTCGCAGCGCTCAAGGAACGACACGATGTCCGGGCAGACCTCTTCGGGGCGAAACGCGCCGAGCACTTCAAGCTCGACCCGTCCGCTGTCGTTGTCTACCGTCAGCAAACGGTCGTCATCAATCAAGCCAAAGAACAACGATAACGGCTGGTGGATACGGCGCTTCTCCAGCGCGTGCCCAATTTGATTACCCACCAGATTTTCGGCGTCCTGCTGGTTCCACAGTTGCAGCAGTTCGAATGGCGCTCCGCTGTAACTCAGCTTGAGCGTAGCCGACCATGCGGTGGCGAATAACTCGATCCAGCTCGGGTTCAGATCAACCTCAAGGGCATGCCCAAGTCCAGCGAGATCGATGGGCGGTGTGGCGGGGACAGGCTGCCAGTGGCATCGGCCATCGCTGGGTTCACTGACGATGCACAGCGACGGCCACTCAGCGTCGAACTCGATCGACGGCAGGCTTCCGTACGCGTCGTGCCAGGCTGCAACGTACTTTTCGTGGAGTGCCGTGATGGCACTGGCGGTTCGACCGATGGGGATCAATGGGGAACGGTTGGCGGTGAGGGCCGCCAGCGCGGCCCACACCACACCGGATCAGTAGTGAAGTGCGCGCGGCAGTTCCTTCGCTTGCGCCACCCAACCTTCGACCTGGGACGCGCTCGGGAGAGAGCGAACCAGTTTTTTCTCCTCGTTCACTTCCGTCATTTTGGCGTGCAGGTTGGCCGCGTTGCGCTGGGCCAGCTCGGGGACCGTGTCGACGCCGGCGCATTCAAGCAGGTCGGCGTATTCGCTGCCGATGCCTTTCACGCGGGCAAGATCGGCCCGGTTTGCCCATTTGAGGACCAGCTTCTCACTGATCCCGGATTTCTCGGCCAGCGCTTTGCGCCCCGCGGGCTTTGCGCAATCGGTGAGCAGTTGCTCCTGTGTCACGCAGCCCGCGTCGGTCAGCTTTTGCGCGTACGTTTCGCCGATGCCTTCTACTTCGGTCAGTTTGGTCATGGTTGAACCCTCCTCGATTTTGCAGCGTCGTCTGCGACGCCATTGTTGTTGTGGGTTGAAATCGTGGCGCCGAAGATACACGCGCGGTGCGCGGGCAGCCAGCGGCGCCACGAATTATGACACGGGACTAGCGCGCCAGACCGCTCGGCCCTGGCGGGCCGAAGAACGCCGCACGCAGCAGCCCGAGATCCACGAAGTTCACCACCCCGTCGCCGTTGAAATCAGCGTCCGCATCTGCGGTGAAGAACACCAGTCGCAGCAGACCGAGATCGATGAAATTGACGACCCCGTTGTTGTCAAGATCGGCGTCGCACAAGTTACCGAAGCCGTCCCCGTTGGAATCGCGCTGGTCGGCGTTGGGGACCAAAGTACAGTTGTCCATCTCATCTGCCACGCCGTCGCCGTCGGTATCGGTTCCACCGAAGTCGAGGCGCACCAGAACGGGATCGTGATCGGAACCGCGCGCGCTGGTGGACTGAAACTCCGCGTTGACGTGCACCAGATCAATGTCCGCGCGCGGTGACAGAGCAGCGGACACCGCCGCATGGTCCAGCGCCTGTGAGTTGCCGTTGAACGCAAACGTGTAGCGCTCTTCAGCCGGCAGCCTGCGGGTCAACACTTCCAGCACATCGTCCGGCGCCCCGGTCAACGCGTCGAACACGCTCGTGGTGAACTCGAATTCATTGAGATCACCGAGAACGACAATGTTGGCCTCCGCATCGTTGGCGAGAATCTGATCCACGATCAAATTAATCTCCGCCATCTGCGCGGCGCGCTGCGCCTCGCGTCCATTGACCGCCGGAAACGTCGCGCCGAATAGAGGGGTGCTGCCGCCCTTGGAGGACGAATGCGCGTTGATGACCGTGACGATGTCGTCACCGAACGCGAACGACGCCAGCAGCGGCTTGCGGCTGGCGTTGAACGCATCGCCGTCACCGAGATTGCTGTCCACAATGCGCATCAGCGACCCGCCTACCAGCGATACGCGGGAGGCGTCGTACAGGTAGCCGACCCGGATGTTGCCACCGGGTTGTCCACCGTCCTGCCCGTCCACCGGCGGAATCTCCGCGAATGAATAGATGGGGCCGCCGGCCGCAGAAATGTCAGCGGCGAGTTGCGTGTAGGTTGCGGCGGCGCTGACCAGACCGACATTCTCACAACCGTCGCCGTCCTGAATTTCCTGCAGGGCCACGATGTCGGGACCACCGAGATTGATCGCAATGTGCTCAGCGATCACGGCAAACCGACCGTCGCCCACGTCGTCATCGATGTCGTCGACACCGTCACTGCAGTTGGCCGGATTCTCAACGATCGGATCGAGGTTGAGCACGTTGTAGCTTGCGATGGTCAATGCCTGAGGGCCTGACGCCAGCGTGGTGACTGTGGGCTGCAGCCCAGCCGGCGTCACCGTGAATGGGGCGGTCACACGCACCTCAAAGAATCCGAATCGGTAATCCAGAACACCCTCGACATCGCCGAGCGCGTCACCAACGTTTACTGCCGGGTCAAAGCCCGGTGTGAAGTCATTGAACAGCTGCAGTTCGATGCGCTCGGGATTTGTGTCGCCGTCGGTCAGCGTAATGCCGCCGCGAGCGTTGCGTCCGGTCGCACCGGCACCATTGCTGGCAATAACCGTAATTTCATTGAACCGGTCGCGCGCGCCGACGGCCACGGCATCCACCACCACGACCCGCATGCCTTCAAACGTCTCGTAATAATCAAGCGGATCATTTTCCGGGTCGAACGGCACGGTGCCGTCGTCGGTGATGACCTCAGTGTTCGGTAGGTTTGCGGCGATCAGCTGAACGGCATCAGGCAACGGTACCGACGCCTGCGTGACCGTGGTTGAGGGCTGCGTGATCTGGGTGATGGACAGGTTGCCCGTATTGGTACCGCCGGGTGTGAACTCCGCGACGTTGCCCTCGACGCGGACCTCGTTCTGCACGCTCACGGACGGCGCCGTGCCGGTGAACACATACAAGCCTTCCGACGTCGCGTCGTCGCCGTCACCGACCGGGTCCTGGATGTAGAAGCCATCGCCTGTGACCGCCGTGACAACGACCGATTCCACGATCACCCTGTTGCCCACCTCGGGCGACGTGTGCGATGCGCCCTGAATCTCGGCAATCGTCCGGATGTCTGCACTGGTGTCGCAGTCGTTCGCGCCACCGGGCGTGTCGCTGCTGCTGCCCGGGTCAAACACACCAAACTCGAACGTTCCGCCGTCAGGGCAGCGCTTTACGAAGCCCGGTACGAATGTTCCATCCGGACCGACTGTCGGCGGGCCGTAGTGAAACTCGGTGAAGGTCGGCGGGTTGTCCTGCTCGATCAGGGCGATGCGATCAAACTCCGCTGTCCAGGGCACCACGTCCAACACGCCGTCATCATTGGTGTCGAGATCCTGCCCCTCAAAACCACTGAAGCCTCCCACAAGAACGTGCGTCACATTGTCGGAGTTCTCGAAATTCACGTTGGTCACCAGATCAGCGGTAGCAAGCGTGAACGTTGACTCAGCGGCAACAAAAAAGCCGTTTGCGCCGATCGACTGACCGGACAGGCTGATGGCCGCGTCGATCACGCCGCTACCGCCGGCGCCGTCACCAATCACCACGTAGGTGAGTCCCGTCAGCGGCGTGCCCGGCGCGCCGAAAAGCTCGAAGTACTCGTCGTTGTCTGAGCCCGGCTGATCGATGCGAATTTCGTTGATCAAAAGATCCACTTCGCCCGCCGCCTGCGCGCTGAAAACGACGGCCGCCTGCGCGAGGCAAAGTGCGATCTTGGTGGCGGCGTTCACGCGCGCCGGTTTGGTGTTCTTCATATTGAATTCCTTGAATGCAAAGCCGGCGCCGTCTCCCCGGCGGCGCGCTGCGCGCAAGGATACGCGAGATTGCGTTAAGGAATTATGAAAATCCCGGCGGACGATTACGGGAAGTCGATCACTTCATAGCGCGACGTCAGGTCACCGCGACCGTGCTGCCGAATGGCGTCCACCATGGACCGGTTGTACCAGGGCACAACTTCCACGGCGCGGTCTTTCAAGGGCTTCAGCACGGGGTCCGGACCGAAAGGCTCGACGACAATGACCGGTTTGGACAACGCATGCGCCATGTCGAGCTGCGCCTGCGTCTGCCGGGCGTCGCGCACGTACTGAGGCGAGAGCACCATCGCCACCTCGGCGTTGGCCATCTGCGCCTTGTAAGCGCCCTGAATCGCGTCGATCTCAGTCGCTGCGGGCGAGGACGCCGGGTCGCTCAAATTGACATAAAAGAAGTTCTCCACGTCATTCAGGTACTCAAACACGCGCAGGTAATCGTCATCCTCTTCCCACAAGTGACTGACGTAAATACGAAAAGGCTCCTGCTTGGACACACCTGAACTCCTGATTGTCAACGCGCCGAGTGTAAACCTGCCCCTGCGACGACACCAGCGCGGTTCACAACACCGCGCGGGCGCTTCCGGTATCATGTCCGGATCAGTCAAACCAAGAACAATGGGAGATAGCCACACCATGGTCGCGACATCGATTGCCCATCCAGAAGGTCCGGTTTCAAGGCTCCGCCCGCTGCGCGAATGCGGCGGCGAACGCCTCACGCACGGTCTGCCGGACGACGTACTTGAGGAATACGCCCAACGCGACCCGGCTTTGATGGTTGCCGTCGACGATGCCGTTTATCGGTTCTTCAAGCTTAAGAGCGAATTTCCGGAATTTATGGACCAGGATGAGCAGGCGCAGATCGACGCCATGCAGACCGGCTTCGTCAATTTCTACGCGCAGGACGCGGTGTGCCCGTTTGTTGCCATCGCTGGCAAAGGTCCGTGGATCGTGACCGCAAAGGGTGCCGTACTGCACGACTCGGGCGGCTACGGCATGCTCGGATTCGGGCACGCGCCCGATGCGGTCCTGGCAGCGATGAATGCCAATCAGGTCATGGCCAACATCATGACACCCAACTTCAGTCAGCTGCGTTTTGACCGAGCGATCCGAAGGGAAATCGGCAACCGCAATCACAACAAGACGCCGTTCGACCGGTTCCTGTGTATCAACAGCGGATCGGAGTCAGTGACCGTCGGCGGTCGGATTGCGGACATCAACGCGAAAATCCAGACTGATGAAGGCGGCGCCCATGCCGGCAAGGCGCGCTATGTGCTTGCGCACACCGGCGGATTTCACGGCCGGACCGAGCGCCCTGCGGAGTTCTCTGACAGCACGCTGAATACATACAAGAAACACTTGGCCTCGTTCCGCGACCGCAACCGCTTGCTGACGGTGGAGCCGAACAATATTGAGCAGCTCGAAGCGGTGTTCCAACGCGCCGATGACGAGGGGTTCTTTATTGAAGCGTTCTTCGTGGAGCCCGTGATGGGCGAAGGGAACCCCGGTCAGGCGATGAGCCGAGCGTTCTACGACGCCGCGCGCCGTTTGACCAAGGCGCACCACAGCATTTTGCTGGTGGACTCCATTCAGGCCGGACTCCGGGCGCAGGGCTGCTTGTCGATTGTCGACTATCCCGGATTCGAAGACTGCGACTCGCCGGACCTCGAAACGTACTCCAAGGCGTTGAACGCCGGCCAGTTCCCTCTGTCCGTTTTGGCCATGAACGACCGCGCGTCGGCGCTGTATCGCAAGGGCGTGTACGGCAACACGATGACGACCAACCCACGCGCACTCGACGCAGCCGTGGCGGTGCTCGATCAGGTTGACGACGGACTGCGCGACAATATCCGTCGACGCGGAATGGAACTGGTCACCAAGCTGAACGCGCTCAAGGACGAACTGGACGGTGCGATTACCCAAGTGCAGGGCACCGGACTCCTCGTATCGTGCGAACTGGACCCAAGTCGCTTCAAATCCTACGGCGCCGGCAGCGTTGAGGAAGCGATGCGCAAGGAAGGCATCAACATAATCCACGGCGGTCATAATGCACTGCGCTACACACCGCACTTCCGCATTACGTCGGCGGAGATCGACATGTTGGTCGACGCCACGCGTCAAGCGCTAACGCATTAATCTGCCTCGCTTTGCGGGGACTGTGATCGCCGTCGCGGCTATCCGCTGCGTCTCCAATTCATACTTGGAGCGCCGCGCAGCCGCGCGCCAGCGACACACAGGACCGCAATGAGCGAGCAAACCACCGTACTGACCATCCCCGCCGACAATGATGCCCCTCGGGTGCCACTTGTGGCCGTCGCCTTGGCCGCTGTCGCGGCTGCGGCCGTCGTGATACTTGTCAGCGCCGAAAGCGCATCGGCATGGCTCGGTGTGTTGCTTGGTGTTGGCGTGGCTCTCGCCGGCGGTTTTGTCCTCGGGCAGGGCTGGCGCGCAGCCCCCCGAGTCGCTGAGCGTGTCAGCGCCGCTGCGGGCGACACGTCTGACGCCGCTATAAACAACGAGGACTCAGGCGACGCACTGGCGCGCGTCGACGGTCATGAGGTGATCACACCTGACATGCTGATCAACGACGACCACCCGACCGTTGCGATGCACATTCCGCCAACGATCACTGAATCGGCGCCGGTCGCGATCGACGACAAACCGCTTGCCGAGGCCCTGGCTGCGAAAGATGAAGTGATCGCATCGCTTGAGTCCATCGTGAATGAAAACCGCGATCAGTGGGCCAACTTTGAAGCCGAACGCGAAGCGCTTACCAAGCGCATCGGCGAGCTCGAAGCGGAACTCCGCGTAGCGGGCGACCTGATCGATGAGCCGGCGAGCAAGGCCTCTGGGATCGACGTTGGGCCGCAGGTTTTAACCGAGCTGTGACGCGAATTTTTCATAACGCAAATTATTGATCAGTCAGGTGTTTTCACTCGAAATTATCGCTTGGCAAATCCCCTTTTATCAGGCACCGTCGGGATGTGATGAGAGTCACGTTGCCGGCCAGAATATTCCTCTATAAATGAAGGTTGCGTGGCCGTACCAAGCGGTTACGCATTATGGGCAAACCCGTCGCAAGGCGGGGACGCAAAGCTTCCGGTCCCTTGAAGGATAGCGGGGTTGCACACACGGACGAGCGAACCGTCGCACGCCTTTGGTGTATCCACCGCATCCCAAGGGCACAGTCAACTGTACTGGAGACGAACGTGTTTGGATCGCTCAAGGCGTTTTTCGGTCGTAAGGACCGCATCGAAGCCATCAATGTCCCCGACACCCGCAGCGCGGGCAGCGACAAGCTGTCCACCGTACCGCGCATGGGCGATGTGTTCCCAGGCGTGCGTCACCTGGCCGTTAATCTTGTCATCAGCGCCCCCGATCACGAGACCGAACCCACGATGAATGGACGCAGCTTCGGGCCTCAGGCGCTGGCGTTCTTCGAGTTCCGTTGCAAGAACGTGGAGTGCCGTGGCGGTGGTTTTGACATCGGCGAGACCATCCGTGACGCGATCGACGCCGGAGAAACGCAGGTATCCGGCCGTCGTGTTTGCCAGGGTATGCACGGCGCCCAGCGCCTCAATCACATCCGTTGTCATTACGAGCTGAACTTCAAAGTGAACGTCGCCTATCACGGCAACGACCACTAGCCCCGCCGCATCCCGTATCATGGCGGGATGATCTTCCAAAACTACGCGTCCCACGTTCGCGCCCAGCGCTCGTTGTACAATCGGGTTCTTGAGCAAAGCCATCTCGACGCCGCGGTCATCTACGCCGGCCGGCCGGCCTTGCAATTCCTCGATGACAACGCCTACCCGTTTAAGGTCAACCCGCTGTTCAAGGCGTGGCTGCCCGTGCTCGATGCGCCGGATAGTTTTGTCATTCACCGACCGGGGCACAAGCCGATGCTGGTCTACTGCCAGCCGATCGACTTCTGGCACGCCACACCGGACGAACCGGACCCAGCGTGGGCAGACCAGTTTGACGTGCAGATTGTGCGTCACGCCGACGATGCGCGTGCCGTCATGCCAGAGGGCCGCTCGGTCCTGTTCGGTGACGCGCCAGACGCCGTTCGGAACTGGGGCTTTGAACAGGTCAATCCCGCCGAACTGTTGAACACGCTGCACTTTGCGCGAGCGTGGAAAACCGACTATGAGATCGACTGCCTCACCGAGGCGACCGCACTGGGCGTGGCCGGTCATACAGCCGCCAGAAACTCGTTCGAGCGCGGCGAAAGCGAATTCGATATTCATCTGGCTTTTCTGCAAGCCACGGGTCTGTCAGATGCCGACCTGCCCTACACCGATATCGTGGCGCTCAATGAACACGCTGCGATACTGCACTACACGCTACGGGATCACCGCGCGCCGTCCGAACGTCGTTCCTTTCTGATCGACGCCGGCGCACACGCGCATGGCTACGCCAGCGACATCACGCGCACCTACTCCGCCGATAAAGGGCTTTTTGCCGATCTGATCAAGGCCGTGGATGCTGTGCAGCAGTCGCTTTGCAACGCGCTCAGGCCGAATGTTGATTACGTCGCGTTACACGAAGACGCCCTCGTTCGCCTGAGCGGTATCCTGGCCGATGCCAGCGTGATCAAGTGCAGCGCCGAGGACGCGTTTGCAAATGGCATCGCCACCGCCTTCTTTCCGCACGGTCTCGGGCACTTCATTGGCCTGCAGGTGCACGATGTCGGCGGCTTCATGGCGAATGAGGGTGGCACCCACGTGGCTCCCCCGGAGCATTCGCCTTCGCTGCGTCTTACGCGCACGCTGGAGGCCAGCCACGTGGTCACGATTGAGCCCGGCCTCTATTTCATTCCGCAGCTGCTGGATCCCGTAAGAGAATCACGGCACCGCGACCTCATTGATTGGCAAGCAGTCGATCATCTTCTGCCGTACGGCGGCATTCGCATTGAGGACAACGTGGTCGTCACGGCCGGTGCGCCTCGTAACCTGACCCGCGAAGCGTTCACGACCGCTTAGCGTCAGGCGCTTTGGGCCTGCTCGAGGGACCCTGTTTCCGGCTGCTCACCCTGAGCTCTGAGGTGAGTTCTGACGTCGTCCCGTGACATGGGTTTGGCCATCAAAAACCCCTGGCCGAGCTTACATCCCAGTGACTGGACAATCTCGCGGTCGGAGCGGGTTTCGATGCCTTCAGCAATCACGTCCATATCCATGACGCGGCCAACGGCAACGATAATCTCCACCAGGCGTCGACGAACCTCCGCGTTTTCAAGGTCCGTAACGAAAGATCGATCAATTTTCAGGATATCGAAGCGATACTTGTCCAGATAGGACAATGATGAATAGCCGGTGCCAAAGTCATCGAGTGCGACCCGCACACCCAGTTCCCGCAAACGCCGGAACTGGTCGCTGACCAGCGTCGACTCGTTCAGCAAAATGCTCTCTGTCAGCTCAAGCGTAACCGCCTGGGCAGGCACTTCGTATTTGGCGAGCAGATCAAACACGCTCGGCACCAGATCGTCGTGGGCGAAATGACGGGGCGAGATGTTGAGATTCATGGTCAGCCCCGGGTACAGAGTACGCATCTCCGCCAGCGTGCTGAGCGCGTGGTCCATGACCGCGGTCTCGACCTCAAGAATCAGATCGGTGGCTTCTGCCACCGGGACGAACTCGGCCGGTGGAATCACGCGACCGTCATCTTCCACCCAGCGAACGAGCGCTTCCAGAGAAGTGGTACGCCCCGAGTCCAGATCAACAATGGGCTGAAAATGGGCGATCACATTGCCATTAGCCAGAGCCGCCTCGAGTTGCTTTTGCACCACGATGCGGTTGCGAGTACGGCGACTGAGGGCCTCGTCATAGAAAACGACCCGACCTTTACCGAGAGACTTGGCTTCGTACATGGCCAAATCGGCATTGCGTAAGAGATCTTCTGCACATTGGCTTCGGCCGGTGCAGGCGATGCCGATACTCGCCGTCGGCGACCACTGAACGTCATCCACAACCATGGTCTGCTGCAATTCGCCTGCCACGCGAGACATCACACTGACGGCCGCACTCTGCCCGCTCACGCCGCGTAGAATAATGGCAAATTCATCCCCGCCGAGCCGATATACGACGTCGGTACCGCGCACGCTGTGCGCAAGGCGCCTCGCCGTCGCCTCAAGGAAGCGGTCACCGGCGCCGTGCCCCAGCAAGTCATTCACGCCCTTGAAGTTGTCCATGTCGATCAACGCCAGCGCATCACTCTGCTCAGCGGGCTGCGCAAACAAGTCCTGCAGTTCACGCCGAAACCGTCGCCGGTTCGCAAGGCCTGTCAGGCCGTCATGGTTCGCATGAAAATTAATCTGATCCTCCGACTCGCGCTGACGCGTGATGTCCTGGAGGAACGCCGTGATCACTGTATCGCTGCCGATGGTCACACGCGATACCGAGTAACTGCACAGAATCGCTCGCCCGTCGTAGCGCATAAAGCGCGCTTCGCCGCGGTAGTGGCTGCCCTGCGACGGGTCGAGCCAGAATTCGTCATCTGCATCGTCGCTGGTGGCCTGCAGCAGGGTGGCCACGTCATGACCCACGGCATCACGGCGCGCGTAACCGAACATCTCGCGTGCCGCCTGATTGAAAAAGGTGATGTAGCCTTCGCGATCTACCATAACCACCGCTTCCATCGCCTGCTCCAGCGTCTCGAGGAGAAACTGGTTTTGAGTTTGTTTGTCGATGGCAGGTGTCCCGGATCGTGCTCTTTGCCGGCGCGCGCTCGTACACGCGGCCGTCCGCGAATACATAGACGACCGTGAATAGCCGGACTTGAGTGCATCAATCCGATCTGCTCCGCACTTTTAGATACACCTCTGGAATTGGCTACACTATGTCAAAGGCGTAGGACGCCGGGTCGCGTTATGGGAGGGCAACACGATGATGAGAGCGCTGTTAACTTTGGCGGTGGTGTCCTGTGCGGCCTGCTCGCCGATGGGTGAGCGTCGACCGGATCTTGCAACAGCGGATCTGATCCTGACGAATGCAAAGGTCTACACGTTTGCATGGCCGGGACCGTCCATCGACGGCACGCCCTCTCCTGTGGCGCCGGTCAAACAGGGGTCATGGCGCCCCGACGCGGACAGCGTCGCCATTCTCAACGGAAAGATCCTCGCGGCGGGCTCGGCTGACTATATTCTCAGCGCACTCGGCAGCGAGACACAGGTGGTTGATCTTGAGGGCGCCACCGTCCTGCCGGGGCTGCACGATTCGCACACCCATATCTTTGAGCTTGGGCGCATGTTGACCGAGGTCAATCTGACGGGCGCTGAGACTCAGGACGAGGCCATTGCACGCGTCGTTGCGCGGGCGCGGGTGACGCCGAAGGGACAGTGGATTCTGGGCGGCGGATGGGACGAAGGCGCATGGGCCGATAACTATCCTGACAAGGCCGCACTGAGCGCTGCCGTGCCGGATCACCCGGTTCGTCTCGGGAGCTTGCACGGGTTTGCGATGTGGGCAAATCAAGCCGCCCTCGACGCCGCCGGGATCACCGCCAACTCGCCTGTGCCGGTCGGCGGCGAGCGCATGCTCGATAGTGATGGCGAACCGAGCGGACTGTTCCTCAATCGCGCGGTCACCATGCTGGACGCGGCCATTCCGAAACCGGATCAGGCGCAGCTGATGAACTTCGCGCAAAAGGGCCTTGAGCAAATGGCGGTCGACGGCTACGTGACGGTACACGACGCTGGGCTCGACAGCGCGCAGATGTCCGCGCTCGAAACACTCGCCACGGAGGGAAAGCTCCCGATTCGCGTTTACGCCATGCTGTCGCTACGCGACGAACCGCTCATCGAAACGTGGCTGGCACGCGGCCCGATGCGCGACAGTTCGCGGATGCTGGTCACCCGCACCGTCAAGGCGTACTACGACGGCGCACTCGGCTCGCGCGGCGCACGCTTGCTGGCCGACTACAGCGACCGCCCCGGCCACCGCGGCGTCAGCGGTGGCGACTACGGATTCAATGAATCACTGAATACGAGAGCCATGCGCGCGGGCTTTCAGATCGCCGTGCACGCAATTGGTGATGCCGGCAATCGCGAAGCGCTGGATATCCTCGAACGCACTTTGCAACGCTACCCTACCTCACAACGCAATCGTCATCGCATAGAACATGCACAGGTGCTGCATCCCGACGATATGCCGCGCCTCGCGTCCCTCGGCGTCATCGCGTCGATGGAGCCGCCGCATGCCATGGAAGACAAGGCCTGGGCGGAAGAAAGGCTTGGCGGCGATCGAATCCGCGGCGCCTACGCATGGCGATCGCTGCGCATGTACAACACCGCCATCACCTTTAACTCGGACAACCCCGGCTCAGACCACAGTATCTTCTACGGCCTTCACAGCGCCGTGACGCGTCAGGATCGCGAGGGCGAGCCACCCGGCGGCTGGTACCCGGAACAACGGGTCACCGCCGAAGAAGCCCTGCGGGCGTACACGATTGGCGCGGCCTACGCGAGCTTCCGGGAAGATCGCACCGCGATTATCGCGCGCGGCCGCTGGGCGGATCTCACCGTGATGGACATCGACCCGCTGAACGTAGCGGCGCGCTCGCCGCGCGAGCTGCTCAACGGCCAGATCCTGATGACCATGGTCAACGGGACAATGGTGTATCGACGCAGTCCGCGTGCGGTCGCCGCCACGCCGACGCTATGAGCTCGGAGACGATTCTGATCGCGGGCAAAGCCCTGATCTGGTTCGCGATCCCGATCGCGTTCGCCGCATGGGAGATCTGGAAACTGCGCAAGCGCTAGCGGTGCTGATCGACGAGGATGGGGTTGCCGTCCGGATCGATCACCACAAAGTGTGCCGGTCCTTCGGTCGACTCATCCGCCTCCTGACTGAATTCAATACCCGCTGCCTTGATCTGTTTTTGCAGATCGCGCACGTCGGTAAAGGCATCGAGCGGCTGTGCGCGCGCATCCCAACCGGGATTAAAGGTCAGCGTGTTTTTCTGGATGAACTTCTTATCGAACAAACCGATCGTGGCGGTGGGACCCATCATGATCAGATAGCCGGTCTCAAGATCGCAGTGGCCGGGTGCTTCAAAACCGAGCGCTTCGTAAAACGCCTTTGATTTTTCGAGATTCTCAACGGCGAGGCTGATGGAAAAGGTGCCCAGATTCATGGCGTGCTCCGGCTTGGCTTAAGTTGTAGAAGGAGCTTCCTGCGTGCGGGCGCAACCCGTCAAGCGCAAGGTCGATTCAGTGCGCTTTGAAACGCAACATTGACAGCGTCCCCGCCAATGGCCCCAACGCCAGCACGACGAAAACGCCCGGCCAGCCCAGACGGTCCGCAAGAACAGGCGTGAGCTGCACCGTGAACACCGTCAGCCCAAAACCCAACGCGGTTTGCAGCGTAAGCAATGAGCCGACCGCCCGTGGCGGCGCCACATCAGCCACCAGCGCAGAGAACTGCGCCGAGTCGGCAATGACCGTCGCGCCCCAGAGCACCACCACGACCGTTAACCACAGTGTCGAGACGTTGAACGCGGCGGCGGCGGCCAACGCCATGGCGCCCGAGCCCGTCATGGCGATGATGGTGACGTTGGCTTTACCGATGCGATCGGCCACGACACCCGCGAGAACGCACGCCACCGCACCCGTCGCGATGGCGGTAAACGTGATCAGGCGCGCCTTTTCGAGGGCGCCCGACCCGTCACCGAGTGCGATTGTTAGCGCCACGCCGATCCACGCCCAGAAGGCGTACAGCTCCCACATGTGGCCCAAATAGCCGGCAAACGCCAGGCGCAGTTTGCGATCACGCCATGCGAGGGAAAGGTCTCGAACTGCGAAGACAGCGGCCTTGCCGTGATGCGGCCCGAGGCCCACACCCATCACGAGCAGCGCGGCAACCGCAGCAAGCGCCGACGTGAACATGATGGTCCATCGCCAGTCCGCCCCGCCCATGGCCGCCAGCAAATGCGGTGCCGCCGAGCCCAACGTTAACGCGCCCACGAGCAACCCCACGAGCAGACCGCGGTCGCGTACGCCCCACCCGACCGCGAGCTTCATGCCCACGGGATACACGCCCGCGAGGAACGCGCCGGTGAAAAATCGACCAAAAAGAAACGCGGTGGACCCCGGCGTCAGGAGCAGCATGGTCAGGTTGAGCGCCGCGGCAAGCAGCGCACTGACCGCAAAAACCCGTCGTGGATCGAAACGATCAGCGAGACCAAATACCGCGTACGGCACCGCGCCAACCGCAAAACCGGCCTGCACGGTGCTCGAAAGCAAGGCCGCATAGTGGACCGAGAATTCAAATTCGGCCTGCAGGTCGGCCAGAACAGCAGCGGATGAAAACCAGACCGCCAGCGCACCGACTTCGGCAGAGATCAAAAGACCAAGTGAACGGTGTTTCATAACAGCATAGTGTTATGTCAAAAAAGCGATTTCTTCACATTTTTTCATTATTTACGCGTGTTGACGCTGTTCACACTTTTCAACCTGTGGCACTCTTCAGAAGCGATGAAAGAACGCATCTAAGGGGTGAGATCGATTCGGTGTATTGCGCCGGGGCCGGGATTGTTCCGAACACAAAACATCGCAACAAAAACAACACTTACTTTTTCTTTCAGGGGAGTAGTACCTAAATGAACCTTAAAAAAATCAGCCTTGGTCTGGCTGCGGTTTCGCTGAGCGCCAGTGCGTTCGCTGCCACTGAGATTATCGACCTTTCAGACGTCGCTAGCTGGGACGCAGTGGGCGACATCGATAATACGATCCTTATGATTGACCTCGGCGTAGACTCCGTTGTCACCGGTATCGGTTGGGACGTAACGATCACGCCGCAGGGCGACTCGTGGTACAGCGAAGCGGCGGTCGGTCTCGGCACTGCAACAGATCCCAACCTCGTCAGTGTGAGACCCGGTATCAACGACGGCAATGCCGGAGACGGAATCCCCGTGGCTTACTCGAGCGGCGGCATCGTGGATTTCTCCGACAACGCCATCGCGGACATTACACTGGTTGACGGCATCCTCATCCTCGAGTTCTTCGAGAGTTTTGATGACATCGACGGCGAGATTGATTCAATTTGGAACGGGACGCTGACGATTGAGTTCACGCCGGTCCCGCTGCCCGCCGCTGTCTGGTTCCTGGCTTCGGGCCTGGGCGCCATGGGCTTCTTCGGTCGCAAGCGCGCCTGAGCTAGCTCACAGCGAAAACAGGCCAGCCGCGTAACGGCTGCTGCCTGAAAGCCGCCGCCAATGTGCCTTCGGGACGTGGCGGCGGTTTTTTTTGTTCTGATATTTGACATAGCCCCCCACACACTCCAGCGCTGGGCTATCCTCTCGCGATGCCCAAAACGAGCATCCAGCCCCTACAACAGCGCGCCATTGGCCTGACGGTCCGACTCTGGTTCAGCGCGCTAATAGCGATCGCGTTGCTTGTTTACGCGGCCTGGTCGTTTCTGGCGTCCGCTTCTGGGGTAGTCACGACTACTACGCACATTGGCCCCACACCGATCACCGTGCACCGTGCCGCAGGGACGCCCGAATCGTCGCCGCGCCCACTCGTTGTGATCGCTCACGGATTTGCCGGCTCGCAGCAGCTCATGTCCGCGTTTGCCACCACGCTGGCGCGCAATGGCTACCTGGCCGTGACGTTCGATTTCGCCGGCCACGGGCGACACCTCGCACCGATGGAGGGCGATGTGACTCAGATCGAGGGCGCCACGGTCCGTTTGGTTACCCAACTCAGAGAGGTGGTCGAGGTGGCGAAGGCTCTGCCCGGCGCCGGAGATCAATTGGCCGTACTCGGCCATTCGATGGCGTCCGACATTGTCGTGCGCTACGCACAGCAAAACCCGACTGTGGATGCCACCGTTGCCGTTTCGATGTTCTCGCCCGCGGTGACCGCCGATACACCGCGCAACCTTTTGATCATTGTCGGCGAATGGGAGAAGTACCTTCGCACCGAAGCATTGCGCGTGCTGCGTTTATCGGCGCCCGAGGCCACCGAAAATCAGACGGTCAGACGCGCCGACGGGTCGCAAAGAAGAGTCGCCGTCGCCGACAATGTAGAACACGTCAGCGTGCTCTACAGCGAAGACACCCTCGGGGAGACCGTGCGCTGGCTGAACGCATCGCTGGACCACCAAAGCCGAGGCTACCTGGACCTGCGCGGCCCGCCCACCATCGCGCTCCTTGCCGGGATCGTCCTGCTGGCGTGGCCGCTGTCGTGGCAGTTGCCGCGCGTCTCACCGGCTTCGCTCGGGGCCAATCTGCCGTGGCGCCGTCTGCTGCCCGTCGCTGTGGTGCCCGCGCTCGTCACGCCGTTCGTGCTGATTGGCTTGCCGGCAAACTTCTTTGGCGTATTGGTCGGCGGCTATGTCGCTGTGCATTTCCTGGTCTACGGCCTACTGACCGCGATCATGCTGATGGTCGTCAAAGGTTGGCGCGGTGCGCGCGGTCTGTTCTTCGCGCCAGCGCGCTGGGTCTTGGCAGCAACCATCACCACCGCCTACTGTGCGGTTTTGATTTCGCTGGCGCTGGACCGGTACGTCACGTCGTTTGCGCTGACCCCGTTACGACTGCCGCTGGTTGTCCTGATGCTGGCGGGCACGCTGATCTATTTCGTAACCGATGAATGGGCCACCCGCGGTTTGCGGCCCGCGCGCGGCGGTCATCTCTTCACGCGGATCTGCTTTCTCGCATCACTTGGGGTCGCGGTGGCGCTGTCACCTCAAGACCTGTTTTTTCTGTTGATCATCGCCGCGGTGATCGTGATCTACTTTCTTATCTACGGTCTGTTCAGTCGCTGGGCGTACCGTGCGACGGGCCACCCCGGAGTTGGTTCGGTGGCCAACGCGGTGGCGTTTGCCTGGGCGCTGGCGGCGGTCTTCCCCATTATGTCGGGACAGTGACGACGAGAGCCTTACCCAGTCGACGCCAACGCGGGCGGACGGCGACGCTCGGCCGGTATGGCGTCGCGCAGAGCGTGCATGCGAGATCGTATCCGCGACAACACTTGCTCGAAGTCATCGCGCCTTTGCAGCGGTTTCAGGTTCTGGTTCAGCCCGAAATACCACCAAAGGCTCAGATAATCGTTGGTCAGACCGTCTGAAAGCGTTTCGACCGCCGCGCGTTCCTCACCTGACAGAGCAAGGATCTCCACCTCGCTGAAATCAAATGACGCATTGCCGTCTGCTCGCACCGACGCAAGCGCGTCGGATGCAGCACCAAGCACATCGGCAGCGCGCTCAGCCTCGCCGAGTTGCTCGTAGATCACCGCAAGGGCAGGGCCAAGATAAAAATTGCCGGCGGTGAGCGCTGGCGGATCGCCAAACAAATCAGGGCGGTTTTGCAGAAACAGGTTGAGGGCCTGTTCGACATCACCGGCCGCCAGCAACCGATCACGACGCGCCACAAGCGACAGCCACGCCGAGCCCAGATGCGATTCGTAGTGGTCCAGCGCCGCATCGATGGCGGCGCCGTCATCACGTCGGAGCGCCAGCAGAAGATTAACGCGGGCGGCCCAGAACTGATCGGGCGCCGTTTCCATGGCGCGCTCCACCCACGCAGCGGCGTGCTCAGGGTCATCAAGCTCAATCAACGCTTGAGCCGCGAGCGCGGCGTACTCGCTGTGTTCCGGATCTTTTCGGTGAGCCTCGACGAGCAGTTCGAGGGCCTTGTCCGGTCGGCCGTGACCGGTGCGTTCGAGTTCGGAAAGATGCGCGTACGTTGCAACGAACTCGGGGTCGATATCGAGGCTGCGCTCATACTGCGCCATTGCCCGGTCAAGCTGACCAAGCGACAACAGATCCTGCGCCAAAGCGTTGCTGAATGTGGGCGACAGCGGGTCCAGTTCCAGCGCACGCTGGTGCCAGACCGCCGCGCGATCCGACTGCCCCTGCGCGTACTTCAGTGAGCCGAGCCAAAGGTGGGGGCGCGCGTTGCTCGGATTTAATTCGATCGCTCTGCGTAGTGACGACTCGGCACCCTGTTCGTCCTGACTTTCCATCCTCAGCACGCCCAGAACCGCGTGCGCGTCACTGAGCCGCGGATTGAGTTTCAACGCATGCTGAACCGGCGGCATCGCCGTTTTGAGCATTGTGGCGCGATCAAGACTGGCGTAGCCATGTTGCTGATAGATCGCCTCCGCCAGACCCGCCCAGCCCTCCGCGTTTTTGGGGTCGTGCCGAATCGACTCGCGAAAAAACGCCTCCGCTTCTCGCACACTGGCGCTGGTGCGTTGCCCGATACGCTGGCGACCCAAGAGATAAGCGCTGTAGGCGTCGAAGTTTTCGGTTGGCTCACGTGCAAGCCCCGTTTCCTCCTCACCGGTCAGGACCAGCTGCAATTGGGACGCAATGGCACGTGCAATCTCGCTCTGGATCGCAAACAGGTTGGTCGCACTTATCGGCCTTTCGAACAGGTTCGACCACAGACTGGATTCCCGCACCGGGTCGATGAGATTAACCTGAATGCGCACTGTGTTGTCCGACCGCTGCACGGTCCCTTCGATGATCACGCCCGCACCCAGTCGCCGACTGATCTCCGATAGCGTGGGTCGGTCCTTGCGATAACGCTGCATCGATGAGCGCGAGATAACGCGCATGGACTTCACGCGGGACAGGGTGGACAGAAGATCCGCATGCAGCCCCTCAACAAACCCGTCGTCGGGCTCGCTGCCGATGTGCTCCAGTGGCAGTACGGCGACGATGGGCACGTCGGTTGACGTCGTGCCCGAGTGATCCTGACTCCCTTGCCGTGTGATCAGAGAGACGGTCAGCGCGGCAACCAAGAGTGAGATCACAATGACCGTCATCGTCGAACTGGATGGGGAAGGTGCAGGATGCTCACCGCTGTCACGCACGATTCCGGAGGCGGTGACCTCATAAAACCACGAGACCACGGCCACGACCGGCAGGCCAACTGCGAGTATCAGGATCACCATGGACATCGCCCGGTCGCCCAATCCGATGCTCGGCCCCACGACGTCCATGACCTGCAGGATCAACCAGCCGGCCACCAAATAGGTTGCCAGTGCCTGGAAGACGTTTCGACGCCTCAGTTGCTCAAGAAATTTACGCATCGACGACGCGCCTCTCATTGCTTACCGAGCCGGGGTGATCACCAATGGGTTACCGTGCCTCGCCCCAGAAAAGAATACCGGTCTGGTCGCTGGCCAGTTCGACAAAGCGATTGAACGCGTCGAAATCGGCCACTGCCACCGTTTGTGACGGTACTTCGAACACGGTCTCAACATGCACCTGACCCCGACGTTTTGTGTACTGCCTTCGAAAGCGACCAAAGCGCGAATCGAATTCAACGTTGGCCCCAATATCGCGAAGGCGCCAGAGCTTGTTGAGGTCAAAGCGGTACACACTGCGGTAGCGACGCCCCTTGATATGCACGTCGTAGTGTTTGTTCAGGATCTCAAGTTCGATGATCTCATTGCGAATCCAGAACGAGCCGTCGCTGTAAGACAGCGCCTCGCCGGGCGCGGCGACGCCGTCGTAGCGACCGTTCGAGGTCACCGTGAGGGGCTCGCGTGCGTCGTCGACACCGGTGACCGAAAACGTGGCCTCTTCGAGTTCGGCGACCGCCTCTTCGTGCCGCTCAGCCAGCCACTCGCTGCGCTCGTTGGCTTCCCGCCGCGCCAGAGCCCGCCGGTATAGCGTGCCGTACGGACCCGGATAGCGTCGTACGAGACGTTCTGTCTGACTGCCATTGGCTTGGAAAACAAGGTCGCTCTCGACCTCAAACTCCCAGACATACTCGTCTGTCGGCACTCGGTCCGGCGTACTCCCCGGCACCAGATTCAATCGCGTTCGCCCCTGAATTCCGCTCGGCGTTGTGCCCGCGCCAGCGTGCGCGACGGTGGGATCAAAACAACGCTCGCCGTCGGCCAGTTGCGCACAGACCACCATATGGTCGAAATGACCGCGACTCGGCACGGCCAGCGACTCAGGGTCCTGCGAAAACGTCGCCACGAGGGTGGCGTAAGCGTCGACACCCAACTCATCCAGCGCCGCCAGCATCAGCACCGACTTGTCCTTGCAGTCGCCGTAGCGATTTTTCATCGTCTGGCCGATGGCGTGCGGTCGGTACGCGTGCTCGGCTTCCGAAAATGACGCGTAGCGCACCTTGCGCGCAACGAATGCCAGAAGCGTTTCGATTGGCAGTTCGCTGTCGCGCACGTCGTCCAGCAACAGCGCGAGCGCTGCGCGATCAGCGGTTGCGTTTGCGATCTCAGCGGTTAAGTCCTCAATGACCTCGTCCCAGCTTTTATCGGCCGCCACAGTAAATTTGGGCAGGACGTCGTAGTAATCGACCCGTTCATCGGTCTCGCCTGGCTCTGTCATGCGCGACACGCAGGACACGCTGCGTTCGGTTTGCTCGCAGTCAAAAGCCGTCTCATCGGCGTGCCAGGCCGGCCTCTGACCCTGCCACGCCACGGAAAATTCACGGTATAGGGACGGCAACGATGCCATCGCGTAGCCGCCAAAAAGAAAGTGGTCGCGATCGGCCACACTGCGCCTATACGCCAGAACGGAGATGGACCCGGCGTCCAGCCCCGGGAGCTGCAGAATGACCTTTTGCTCGGATGTAAAGACGTTGTCCGAATCGTCAGACAGGACCTGTGCAGTGCGCCGGTCAAACGCATGGGTCTGGCCGTCAGAAGACAGCACGGACGCCGCAAGCACGGTCAAATCCTGATCGTGCGTGTCCCAGTGAATCTCATCGCTGCCATCGTTCTGTACGCTTTCATCGCCCGGATAGAAGTAGGCCATCTCGACCGTCTCGCTGACCGCGTCGTCCCGCACATCGATGTGGCGGCGCAAAAACAACTGCACCACGCCGCTGGCCTCACCGAGGTCCGCGGCTTCCAGTCGCTCACGCGCATCCGCGAGCAAGCGGGCGTCCGCGTCCAGCTGCCAGTTGATGTCCTTGCCGGCGCTGGCGTTTGCTCCAACCAGCAACGCGGACATCGTCAGTATGGCGCGCAGGGCGTTCACCTCAGGACGTCTTTTCGGTGGCATGCAGCTGAACGTCCTTGCCAAAATTCCGCAGCAGGGTGAGCGCATCGTCGCGCTCGTCGGTTGCGCGGTGTTCGGCGTACAACTCGATGTGGCGGCTGCCGTCATCAATGCTCAGACTGACCATGACGTCGGCCGGACCGTCCGCTACCGAGAAACACACGACCTCCGAGCGATGCTCCAGCGAGTCGGCCCGCAGCCAGCGCCGCTGCGTGCACACGGCGCCGTCAAACTCGTCGACAAAATCTCTACGCCGGAAGCGCGCGATGTCCTGCGTGCTGTTCACCGCTTTCTGATCAAAGACGATCACCGACGCCGTTTCTTTCCACGCAAACTCCGCCACGGCCGACCCGTCGGAGAAGGTCCCGATGCGAGCGGTGGTCCAGACGTCGCCCCGGGCGGAAAATCCCCCGCTTTGCACCGTCCACACACGCTCTGGATCCACGGGACCACCCACCAGCTCGCGCACATCGCGCGAGGACAAAACGGCGGCGGCAGAGGCGGCGGCGGCCAGAAACAGCAAAAAGCCGCTTAGCTGCGCCGTTTTGTAGGAATGAAGCACCGCCAATCCTGTGTGTCGTGCGTATCGGAAGTTTACTGCAACGCGTTTTTGGGCAGCAATCACGATAAACTGTGACGTCAATTAATTGAAATGGAACCCCCACCATGACCAAGACGCTCAGCATTGCCTGCACCCTTCTACTGGCCAGTTCCGCCGCGGCAGCCACCCTCGATGAGGTGCTCGATTGCCATTACGCCACGCGCGGCAGCCTCAAGAACCTGAAGGCGGTGGAATCCGCACGCGTGACCGGCACCATGACCATGGGGCCGATGCAGGCGCCGTTCACGATGGAATTCAAGCGCCCGGACAGCGTGCGGCTGGACTTCGAAATTCAGGGCATGACCGCCGTACAGGCGTACGACGGTGAGATGGGTTGGGCCGTCATGCCGTTCATGGGCAAGACCACACCCGAAGAAATGGCAGAAGATCAGCTCAAGGACGTTCAGGAAATGGCCGAATGGGACGGTCCGCTCGTTGACTGGAAAGAAAAAGGTCATGCGGTCGAACTGCTTGGCACCGAGACCATCGAGGGCACCGAAGCGTACGCGTTAAAAGTGGTGCGTGCCGGTACCGAAGACGCCACCACGTTTTATCTCGACACCGAGTATTGCCTGCCGTTCCTCGCCAAGGGCACGCGCGACATTCAGGGCAATGAAATGCCGTTCTCGCAGAGCATCGGCGACTACAAGGAAGTGGGCGACATCGTGATGTCCCACTCGGTGATTTCCACATTCGGTGAAGGCGCGCAGGCTGGGCAGCAGGCGATCACGATCGAGACCACCGAAATCAACGTGGCCGACATCAGCGAGGATCGCTTTGCGATGCCCGAAATGGCCACCGAAGACGAGAGCAGCGAGTAAGGTCCACGCCGACCCCTCGCGTTTGAACACGCCGCGCCGATGGGCGCGGCGCTTTTTTCTCTGTCGCCGACATTTGCGACGCCGCATCCTGGAGAACATCATGGAACGTCGAAACACGGTGCGTTGTGCACTGGGCCTGGCCGCATTAGCCGTGGGCATCAGCGCGCACAGCGCAATCGATCTGGACTCTGCCACGTTTGGAGGACTCAGCGCGCGCAGCATCGGCCCGGCGGTCATGAGTGGCCGCGTAGCCGCGCTCGACGGCGCGATCACAGATGACGGTCTCGTGCTGTACATCGGCACGGCGAGTGGCGGGGTCTGGAAGTCCGACGACGGGGGCATCGTCTACCGTCCGGTCTTCGACGACCATCAGCAGTCCATCGGCGCGGTGCGGATCGACCCGAACAATCCGGAAACCGTCTGGGTTGGCACGGGTGAGAGCTGGGTGCGCAACACCGTGTCCCCGGGTGATGGCGTGTACAAATCCACCAACGGCGGCGACAAGTGGCAGCACGTTGGTCTGGACAACAGCGACCACATCGCCGAACTGCTGGTGCACCCCGACGACAGCAACACCGTTTTCGTTTGCGCGTTGGGTCATTTGTGGAAAGAAGGCGGCGACCGTGGCGTGTTCCGCTCCAGCGACGGCGGCAAGACCTGGGAAAACGTGCTTCGCATTGACGACGCCACGAGCTGCTCAGACCTGGCCATGACCCCGGACGGCAGCGCGATCTTTGCGGGTATGTGGCACGTGCGCCGGTATCCGGATTTCTTCCAGTCGGGCGGTCCCTCGTCTGGTCTGTATCGCAGCACGGACGGCGGCGACAGCTGGCAGGAGATGACCGCTGGGCTGCCCGAGGGTGACAAGGGCCGCATCACCGTTACCGTGGCGGCGTCGGAACCTGACCGCATCTACACCGTGATCGAGAGCGACAACACGGCGCTCTACCGCTCGGACGACGGCGGGGAGACGTGGGTCGCCAAAGACGATTCCGGCAATGTGCAGATGCGTCCGTTTTACTTTGGCGAGCTGGTGGTCGATCCCACCGACCCCGACCGCGTCTACAAGCCCAGTTTCAGCCTGACCGTCAGCGACGATGGGGGCGATACGTTCTCGGGCATGTTTGGTGCCGGCTTCAGCGTGTCGATCCACCCCGATCACCACGCTCTCTGGATCAATCCGAGCAATCCGCGTCAGCTCGTACTCGGCACAGACGGCGGCGTCTATATTTCCGAAAACCGCGGCTTTCACTGGCGCCACGTCGCGAACCTTCCGGTCAGCCAGTTTTACCACGTTGCCGTGGACGCGCGCTGGCCGTACAACGTGTACGGCGGACTACAGGACAACGGTTCGTGGATGGCGCCCTCGCAGAACACCGGCGGCATCCAGAACAAGGACTGGGAGAACATCGGTTTCGGGGACGGCTTCTGGGCGTTGCCCGATCTTGAAGACGATCGCGTCCTGTACACCGAGTATCAGGGCGGTCAGCTCAAACGCGTGGATCGAAGAACGCGCGAAATTAAGCGTATACAACCGGCTCCGGAAGACGGTCAGGACAAACTGCGCTTCAACTGGAACACGCCGCTGCATCTGAGCAGCAAAAAGCCCGGCACGATTTATTACGGCGCGCAGTATCTGTTCCGCAGCACCGATCGCGGTGAGTCGTGGAAAGCTATTTCGCCTGATCTGACGACCAACGACCCGCAGGGTCAGCGCCAGGAACAATCCGGTGGTTTGACCATCGACAACTCCACGGCCGAGAACTACACGACCATTTATTCGATCAGTGAATCTCCGATCGACCACCGAACCATTTGGGTGGGCACCGACGATGGCAACGTGCAGTTGACGCGAAACGGTGGCAAGCAATGGGCCAACGTCGTCGGCAACATTTCCGGCGTGCCCGAGGGCACGTGGGTCTCGCGGGTCGAGGCCAGCCCACACGACGCCGCCACGGCGTTTGTCACCTTCGACGGCCATCGTCGCGGGGACATGGCCACGTACGTGTTTCGCACCACAGATTACGGCGAGACCTGGACTTCGCTTGCGCACGACGACATCGACGGCTACGCGTGGGTGATCAAGCAAGACCCGGTCAATGCGGCGCTGTTGTTCCTTGGCACCGAAGAAGGGCTGTACGTCAGTCTGGATGACGGCCAGAACTGGGCGCGCTTTTCGCAGAACCTGCCCAAAGTGGCCGTCCATGATCTGGCGGTCCACCCCACCGAGCACGATCTGGTTGTGGGCACCCACGGACGCGGTGTGTACATCATCGATGACATCACGCCGCTCCGCGGCATCACTCAGGAGACCATCGACGCCAAGGTGGCCCTGCTGCCCACGCGCCCGGCGCCCATGGTGCTGACCAGCCAACTGCAGAGCTTTGGCGCGAACGACAGCTTCGTGGCCAACAACCCGCCGCAGGCCGCCACCATCGTGTACTACCTGAAAAAACGTCACCTGTTCGGCGATATGAAGGTGGAGATCTTCGACCAGGACGACCGCCTGATTGCCACACTGCCCGGCGGCAAGCGCCGCGGCCTCAATCGTGTGGAATGGCCCATGCGCTTCAAGGCGCCCAAGTTCCCACCGTCCACCAGCCTGGTGCCCGGTTTTCTTGGACCCCGCGTGCCGGAGGGCGAATACCGCGTCGTGTTAACCAAGGGCAAGGAAACGCTGGAGTCCACGGTGGAACTGGTGGCCGATCCGCGTACGCCCCACTCCAAACGCGACCGCTCGGCCCAACAGGCCCTTGCGCTCGACCTGTACGACAAGATCAATGACCTCACCTACCTGTCGGACAATCTCATCGAGGTCCGGGATCAGGCGAATGCGCGGGCGCAAAAGGCCGACGGCGCGCTTGCCACGGATCTGACCGCCTACGCGGATGAACTCGAAGCGCTGCGTACCTCGTTGTCCGTGACCAAGGGCGGAATGATTGCCGGCAAGGAAAAGCTGCGCGAACGCTTGGGCACGCTGTACGGCAACGTCACCAGCTACGACGGCCGCCCGACGCGTACGCAGCTCGATCGCCGGGAAACGCTGGGCGGTGAATTGAGCGTCGCCCTTAACGACAGCGCCGACCTGCTGTCCGACAAACTGACCGCCATCAACGCACGGCTTTCGGCCGAAGGCCTTGACGCACTGACCGGGCTTGACCGCGACGCGTGGAACGAGGAAGCGGGTGTGGCGCGATTTTCGAGCGCCGCCATGAACACGCAGCGGATGCGGCTGTTGCTGCCACAGGCATTGTGGGGCATCGAGCGTTGAGCCCATCGCGTTCGGCGTTTGCCGGGCTCAAAGCCAACGCTCCGGTCGCAAACAAGCGTCCGACCGAGATCACGCAGCACGGGGTGACCCGTGTTGATGAATACGGTTGGCTCAGGGACGACAACTGGCAGCAGGTGCTGCGTGAGCCCGAGCAGCTCCGCGAGGACGTTCGGGCGCACCTCGACGCCGAGAACGCGTATTACGATGCGGCCACCGAGGATTTATCTGACCTGCGCGATCGGTTGTTTGAGGAGATGCGCGGCCGGATCAAGGAAGACGACAGCTCGGTCCCGCAACCCGACGGCGAGTTCCTCTATCAGGCCCGGTTTCGCAAGGGCGGCGACTACCCGCTGTTCGTGCGCACCGATCGCGACGGCGGCAATGAGATCACCCTGTTTGACGGTGACCACGAAGCGGGTGATGCCGAGTTTTTCCGCATCGGCAGCGTCAGCCATAGCCCCGATCACACGCTGGTTACGCACGCGGTGGATCGGCTTGGCTCGGAGTTCTACGACGTGCGCATTCGCACGGTGGCCACGGGCGAGGAGTACCCCGAAACGGTTGGTTCGACGAGTGGCTACGTGGTGTGGGCGGCGGACAGTGCCTCGTTTTTCTACGTGGAACGCGACGAAAACCAGCGACCCAAGCGTGTACGGCGACACCAGCTGGGCGCCGATCCGGCAACCGATGAACTGGTCTACGAGGAGTCGGATGACGCGTACTTCCTTGGCGTCAGCAAAACCCAGAGCGGGCAATTCATCACCATTACCAGTTCAAAGTCCAACTCGTCCGAGGTGCGATTCCTGAGCGCGGATGCGAGGCCTGGCACGGCGCCTGAACTGATCGCACCGCGGCGTGCGGACGAGGAATACGACGTGGAACACCACGGCGATTACTTCTATATCAAGACCAACGCCGGCGACGCACTCGACTTCAAGATCATGCGCACGCCCGTTGATCAACCTGACCGCCCGCATTGGCAGGAATGGCTGGGTCATACGCGCGGCACCTACATCATCGACTATTTGCCGCTGACCAACGCCATCATCCGGCTTGAACGTGCGAACGCATTGCCGCGTATTGTCATCACCGATTACGCGCTGGCGTCGCGCCATGAAATCGATTTTGATGAGGCCGCCTATGATCTCGATCTGGTGGGCGGTTATGAATTCGACACCGAACTGTTTCGCTTCACCTATGAATCACCATCGACGCCGGGCCAGGTGTTCGACTTCAATATCCGGACCCGCGAACGCACGCTGCTCAAAACCCAGGAGGTTCCAAGCGGGCACAATCCGTCCGATTACATCGTAGAGCGTTTTTCGATTGAGGCGCGGGACGGTGAGGCCGTGCCCGTTACGGTTCTCCGAAAACAAAGCACGCCCGTCGATGGTAGCGCGGCAATGATGCTGTACGGCTATGGCAGCTACGGCCACACCATTGACGCCACCTTCTCCACAAGCGTTTTGTCCCTCGTTGATCGCGGTGTGGTGTACGCCACGGCGCACATCCGAGGCAGCTCAGCGAAAGGTCGCCAGTGGTATCTCGACGGCAAATTGTCGAAGAAGATGAACACGTTTTACGATTTCGCCGATGCCGCCGAGGCGCTCCAGACGCGCGGGTACGGACGACCCGGCGAGACGGTGATTTATGGGGGCTCAGCCGGCGGTCTGCTGGTCGGGGCCACCGTCAATCTGCGCCCGGATCTGTTCGGCGGCGTCATCGCTGCCGTGCCGTTTGTTGATGTCATTAACACCATCTCCGACGCCGAGCTGCCGCTCACCCCGCCGGAGTGGGTCGAATGGGGTGACCCCATCACCGATGCCAAGGCCTATCACGACATCGCCAGCTACTCGCCGTATGACAACATCAAAACGGATGCCGCCTACCCGCCAATCATGGCCACCGGCGGATTGACCGACTACCGCGTGACGTACTGGGAGCCCGCCAAGTGGATTGCCCGACTTCGCGACCGCGCGCAGGGCGGCCCATTTGTGCTCAAGATGAATATGGGCGCCGGCCACGCCGGGTCGGCCGCTCGATTCGAGAGTTTGAAAGAACGCGCGCATGACTATGCGTTCGCCCTGAAGGTTTTTGGTTTGGCGGGAACCGAGTCCTGACCGTTTCAGTCCAGATCATCGGCAGCGCCATGCGTCGCGCTTTTAGCCGGATATCTCAGTGAACATAATGAGCCCGCTATGAAGATTGGCCTCTGTTTATCAGCGCGCTGTCTCCAGCGGAAAATTCAAACTGCGTCACACGCTCGTGACATTACTCGCCCGATCGCTGATTTTTATTGACGCAAGTTCACGATTGCGGTGGCGAGAATAGCCATCATCCGCGGCTGACCTTTCCGCGAGACGCCAACGATGGACAACGACATCACCGCCACGGTGCGCCTGATCCGGCAACCCAAAGTCAAAAGCAATGCCGTGGGCGGCACGGTCTGGAATGAAACCGTGGACGAGGTGGAGTCCGCCGAACTGGAACTGGTGTCGACGCAGATGCTGCAGGTCATGATTCTCGACGACGAGAAGGCCCGACGGCAGCAACTCGCCGACCTCAAGTCATCGGAAGACGGCCTGCTGGCGCACAATCGGCGCAAGGACACATTCGAAGTGGTCCCACGCAAGGACTACCAGTCGGCGATGGAGCAACGCAGCCAGCCCAAACCTGCGGCCAAACCATCGCCTTATGTTGCCAAGCAGGTGTCATCGGACATCGATGACCAGTCGCTCGTTTCAACCCAGGTGATTCGCAAACTTCTGAACAAGCCGCAGCTCTCGCCGCAGGAAGCGTTTGATGAACTGAAGCTTGTGGATGAGCCCGGTTCGGAAGGCGGGTTCGATCCGTACAACAGCGGATAGGCTTGACGTTCGCAGGGCACTTGTCGCCGTCCTCGGCGCGGCGAAGCTCGCCATTACACTTGATGGCTTAGCGGTCCTCCCATTCTGACAATTGTCCGCGCCCACCCGCATCAGGCCGGGGCGATCTTCAATCCGAATCGCGGTAATCTCCCTCCATCTACTCTGGAGGTGAAGGTCCATGCACCGTTTACGAAAGCGTTTACTTGGAGTGGCCCTGGCAAGTCTCACGTTTGCGGCCAGCGCCAACACCATTACCATCGACATTGACGACATCGCGAGCTGGGATGCCCAAGGCGATGGCGATAACACAGTTCTTGTGATCGATATGGAAGCTGGCCCGAGCATCACCGGAATCGGATGGGATGTGACGATTACGCCGGTTGAGTCGTCATGGTACAGCGAAGCCACCGTCGGCTTTGGGAACACGACGGACGGCAACCTCGTCACTCTCCGGCCAAGCCAGGATGCATTTAGTGGCGATGGCATGCCACGAACATACAGCAGCGGTGGCATCATTGACCTTGCGAGTGCCGGTGTCGCAGATATCCCGCTGGACGATGGATTGCTTATCCTCGAATTTTTCGACGATCGGCCGGGAAAAATTGATGCGCTCTGGAGCGGACAGCTTTACGTACGCACGGGCTCGCTTAGTCATTTCGTTCCCCTGCCCGGCGCGCTGTGGCTTTTGGCCTCGGGGGTTTGCGCAGTCTCATTCTTCAGGCGAACGTAAGCGTGAATCCACTGAGTTCTATTTAGGCCCGAGTAGCTCATTGCTGCGCTGCATTCGCGCTCGTGTATCTCTATCTCTGACGTTGTTCTTCGCCCAATTCAGAAAAGTAGACGCGCATTAAAAACGCGCTTGCGCGCTGTTGAATCAGACTGAGTATCGCGAGCCGCAGTCACCCAGCATGCACAAAAATCGCAGTTTGCGCTTTTGGCGACACGATCAAGTAGCCAAGCCGCCTCTTCGAAATGTACGAACCTGGCCGAAACAAATAGCTGTCTATCTCTTGCGTCATGCGCACCGGGATTTCCTCGAGGAAATCATATCCGCCAAGGTACGCAGCGACCCCCGGACAAGCGTGGCGCCCGTCAGTCGACGGCGTCGCGCATTCTCGGGAATCCGCCCAATCGACGTACCGTCCGTCTATCGGTGTTGGCAGCCAGGATCCCAATCGCTGACTCTCAGGCCGGTTAGCCGAGTAATCTGCCTGTTCAAGCCATTCCGCGCCGCCCTCGGCCATCGCGGCCGCGATGTCTTCGGTCAGCGAGTAGACAACCAGAATGACGTCGTAGCCACCCGGGCCAGGACCGAAAGCCGCGCTGGACTTAAAGCGTACGGTTACCTCGCCATAGACAGATGGAAGCAGGTCCGCCAGCCGGCGGTTTTCGGACATACGCCACAAGAGAACTGCCATTGCCATGACCAGCATGAGCGCGCTGATCACCAAAACAGCACGTCGGATCACAACCCTTCTGCCCACATCCTAAATTCTTGGTCGCACGTTGAACCGTGATAGTCGATTATCGAGAGGTGCGACTAGGTTTTTGGTACGACAGACGTAATCACACCATCCGACCAGACCGCACAGTGCCGGAGGCATTCCCCCAACCGGTGGTGATCCGACACTCTCGGCGTTATTGATTAAAAGCCTCGCTACACCACCGCAAACGGAACATCACCCACACTTAGAATCCCCACAAGCCAAACAAGTCATGCACCCATCCATCATGACAACCGCCACGGTGTTGCACTTGGCGCACATCGTCGAGCCTTCCGGGAACACCTCAGACGCAAACGCGTCAGTCTGCTTGTTCGCCGCCTCATACTCTTTGCGCTTCTGCTCGATCAGCGCCTTGCGGTGCTCGTCCATCTCCGGCGCCTTGAGCAATCCGATAGCAACCAGGTGCTGCTCGATGATCTCGCCGAGCTCGGCGATGATCGACGGCATGAACTTACCGCCGGACTTCCAGTAGCCGCCGCGCGGATCGAACACGGCTTTCAGTTCCTCCACGAGGAACGTCACATCACCGCCCTTGCGGAACACGGCGGACAGAATCCGCGTCAGCGCGACAATCCACTGGTAGTGATCGAGGTTCTTGGAGTTGATGAAGATCTCGAACGGGCGGCGCTTTTCATACTCCGTGCCCTGGTTCAGCACGATGTCGTTGATGGTCACGTACATGGCGTGATCCGACACCGGCGTCTTGACCTTGTAAGTGGAGCCGATCAGAACTTCTGGTCGCTCCACCTTCTCGTGCATGCGCACGATGTTGCTGTCCGGGGCGGACGCGACGTTCTTCGGCGCGTCGTCCGTGGCGGGTTCGTCGGCCTTGGCCACCGCGTACCCGACAATTTTCTGGTCAATCTTGATCGCCATTTTTAAATCCTTGATGTGCGCAACGACGGCCTAGAACTTGCCGTAGTAGCCTTCCTTGAGCGCGTCAAACAGGTTGGCGGCGGTGTGCATTTCGCCGTCGTACTCGATCTCTTCATCGCCGGCGACCGACACCGTGGAGCCGTCGTCCAGCGTGAACTCGTACGTGGTGTTCTTCAGGTCTTCGTTCTTGACGATCACGCCCTGGAACACTTCGGGGTTGAAGCGGAACGTGGT
>JBCCMA010000009.1:0-37726 GCA_039026595.1 Pseudomonadota bacterium | reverse complement strand
GTATCCCCCGGCTGGGTACTGTTCGGAACCGGCCCAAGCCTGCGCGACACAGACGCCAGCGACGCCATCCGGGGTCGCGTCATCGACACCATCGAAGTGATGGCCGGTGCCCTCGAACTCACCGCGCGTCAGGAATCCACGCTCGAAAATTGGCTGAAATCGGTCCGCAAGTCGCGCCCGGGCATTCGCCGCAAAGGCTAGGCGTTCACATTTCCGGAACAGCAATTCACTTTAGTAGTTGACACCGCGAAATCTCGCCCTATACTGCCGCCCGCTATGAACACAGTCATATCGACATTAACGACCTCACCGACGGCCAAACGACCGTCCGTCAGCGCGTGCGCGTATGCGGCTCTGCTCGGCAGAACCGCCGAGCGGCAAGTGCTCGATTTTGACGTCCATGAATCCGCAGGCATCGGGAACGATGACGCGATGAGATAGTCTTCCAGGCACATACCCCGGAAGGCTCGACAGACGAACCTTCCAGGGATCTGAACAGGAAACCCCGGTCGGTTCACACCCACCGGGGTTTTTTATTGCCCCGCGTTTGGCTCTTTAACAATTTGGATTGTGTAGACGTTGGGGCAGCGCCTTCCACAGGGGAAGGCGACAGCGGAAGGACCCGGCTGGGCGTGAGCGCCTGCCCCGAACGTTCGTTGATTTCTCGGGAGGATACCTGGGAAACAACCATTTCTTCAGGGGGATAAGTTCAGGCGGCTGAACGCAGCCTTCGCAGGGCTGAAGCGCGCGTTTCGAATCCGCGATCCTCCACCAGATTCGGGACGGCGGCCTCGGCCGGCGTCCCTGATAGCGGCCTGGCGCTGCTAACCGTCGGTAACGGCGGGAAAGGAACGCGACCATGGCGTTTCGCCGAGCCTCCAGGCCCGGTCGATCCAGGCAAGTCCGGCCCCCTTGTTTTCGGCTCCGCCGGAAATAGCGGCCAAGCGATGCGCGGAAGTAGCGTGACTCATGCACCGGCTCGGCCGGGAATGCAGGTCTGCGAAAGACCACGTGGTGGTGCAACCCGCTAAACCAACATCGTTAATCGCGAGGGGTAACGGATAGCGTCGAGTCAGTGCGAGCTTTGCAGGCGAGCGCAACGACGCAGAGCGTCGGGGTTCTGGCGGGCAGCCAGCGTCCTTGCACTCGGTCAAGTAGCCGGCAGGTGAACGACATTCGGCGTGTTGTATTTCGATGTCCAAAAGGCATCGAAGCGACTGAGGCGTGCACGTCGAAATGGACTCGCGTTATTAGCTCAGTGGTCAGAGTGATCGACTCCTAATCGATTGGTCGCGGGTTCGAATCCCGAGTGATGCACCAAAGATAAAACGCAAAGACACGCCTCGGTTTGTGTCGACAAGTGGCTTAACGCCGAAGCCCACGGGGTAATTCGGCGGCGCGCGCAGCCGCAAGCTGCAAGCGCCTTGGCAGAACGCCGCACGGTTGGGTCGCCCCCATTTGGAGCCTTGGCAGGTTCACGGTAAGCGCGCTGCTGATCGGACACAGAGCACAGGTGATTCGCCACACCTCAAAAAAAGGCAGTCACGGTCGTGGACCGTCGCGCTGGCAGCCGCCAGGCGGCGGTGGACACGCGGGCAACGACAGCGAGGCACGCTGTCGGTACTCCCGCAAACGCACGGCCATCCACGGTGTAGTCTCAGCCGTCATAGTTTCCATCCGGTGAGCGGTGCTTAGCCCATCACTTTCCGGATCACCCAATTGTCCGGTAGCTCAGCTGGAAGAGCGCCGCTCTCACACGGCGGAGGTCGCTGGTTCGAATCCAGCCCGGACAACCAAAGTCGGCAACATCGACGGCATTCAGCGGTTCGGGTTTTGATCCCGTCCGGCGCACTCAGGCTTCCATTGCACGGTGTGTATCGAACAGCGCGCCGATCCCGGCTGCCCATTGAAATTAGCTCAGTTGGTAGAGCATCAGGTTGTTAATCTGACGGTCGCAAGTTCAACTCTTGCATTTCAAGCTGCCCTCACACGGCACTCTGGTAAGGGCCACGCCCCGCGGTTCGACTCCGCACCCCCGGCGAGGGTATCGCCGCCAACTGTGTCCGCCGCCCGCCGCGGTATGCGCCGTCCTTGAGAACGGCGCAGACCAACGCAGCACGCAAGCGTGCCGACCGGTGATCCGTTGCGATTGTCCAGCGCATCGTCCCTGTCTCGTCCACCGCCGATCGTCGCACAGGGGATCGACGGCCGACGCGACAGGCACCGTGCACCCGATAATCCGACGCCATCGGCCCGCCGCCTGAGTGTGGTGGCGGACACGCCAAATTCCCATCGCCCGCCTGTCGCGGGCGGGATGTCGCCCGTCATTTTGACGGTTTTCATAATGAAGCAGAAGGAGAACGCACCATGGCGTTGCTGCAGACTTTTATTGTGCGTAAGCACGAACGCGGTCTCCTGTTCAAGGACGGAGACTTTCTGAACTTTCTCGACCCCGGCACGTACCGGTTCTACGGTTGGCGTAATCGCTACGCGATGGAACACTACGATCTGGCATCGGCGGCCTTCCAGCACAGGCTGTCCGACTACCTGATCGACGCCGAGCGCGACGAGGTGGATCGTCGATTCCACACCGTGGAGACCGGTGAGAACGAAATGGCGCTGGTGAGCCTGAACGGCAAGCCCGAAACCGTACTCGGTCCGGCCGAGCGGGCGTTGTTCTGGCGCGGCCCGGTCACTGTGCGCGTGGAGCGCTTCGACCTGACCGAGCAGATCAAGCTCGATGACCGTCTGACCCGACGGCTGGTGCTCGGCCGGGATGCCCGGGTCGTGCGCGCGGCTGACCACGCCGTGTACGCCCGACTCGTCCCGAACGGCCACGCGGGCCTTCTGTACGTGGACGGCGAACTCACCGAGGTTCTGTCGGCCGGCATGCATGCGTTCTGGGACGTCAGCTACCGCGTGTCGGTGGAAACCGTTGACCTGCGCGTCAAGGCGCTGGAGGTCACGGGTCAGGAAATCCTCACGCGCGACAAGGTGGCGCTGCGGATGAACGTGACCGCCACCTACCAGTACACGGATGTCGCGACCGCGCTTCGCACGTACAAGGATCCGCTGGATCAGCTCTACAAGGAGATCCAGTTCGGTCTGCGTGCGGCGGTGGGCACCCGCAAGCTGGACGCTCTGCTCGAGGACAAGTCGGCGATCGATCGTGATATCGCCGAACACCTCGGCGCGCGCTTCACCGAGATTGGTCTGCGCGTGTTGAGCGTGGGCGTGAAGGATCTGATCCTGCCGGGCGACATGAAGTCGCTGCTGGGTCAGGTTGTTGAGGCCGAAAAAGCGGCGCAGGCGAACGTGATTCGTCGGCGCGAAGAGACCAACGCCACGCGTTCGTTGCTGAACACCGCCAAGGTGATGGAAAGCAACGCCATCGCGTTGCGTCTAAAGGAGCTGGAGACCCTCGAGAAGATCACCGAGAACGTCGGCGATCTGTCCGTTGTGGGCGGTCTCGATGCTTTGCTGAACGGACTGGTCACTTTGAAGTCCTGAGTCAGCGTCGGGAGGGTGCCCCGTGCACCCTCTCCTCTTTTTCCCTATCGTGCGGGTACGGCGACACAGCCGAGCCGCAGGATGACAAACCGATGTTCTATCGCCCCGAAGACGGTCACGGGCTACCGCACAACCCGTTCGGCGCCATCGTGACGCCGCGGCCGATCGGCTGGATCTCAACGCGGGCCGAGGACGGCAGCGAAAACCTCGCACCGTACTCGTTTTTCAACGCGGTGGCGTATGAACCGCCGCAGGTGATGGTGGCCTCAACGGGCACCAAGCCCGACCGAGCGCACGGTAAGGACACCGTCAGCAACATCCTTGCGACCGGGGTGTTCTGCGTGAACATCGTGGCCTACGGATTGCGTGAGGCCATGAACGCCACCTCGGCCGCGCTCCCGCGCGAGCGCGACGAGTTCACCCACGCCGGTCTGACGCGCGCGGAGTGCGACACCATCGCCTGCTCGCGCGTTGCCGTCGCGCCGGCCAATCTGGAATGCAAGCTGGTGCAAAGCGTTACCCTCGCTGGCGAGGCCAACATCGTGGTGTTTGGCGAGGTGACCGGCGTGCATCTTCGCGACGAGTGCCTGGTAAACGGCCGGTTCGATGTGACGCGATTCCAGCCCCTCGCCCGACTCGGCTACCGCGATTACGCGTGTATCGCCGAGGTTTTTGATCTGACACGTCCCGGTTAAACCTCGGGGCGTGACGCCCCTTTTTTGCCGCGGTAGCTCAACGGAAGAGCGCCGGATTGTCGATCCGGAAGATGTCGGTTCGAGTCCGATCCGTGGCGCCATTCAATCTGCCTGTAGCTCAGTTGGATACCGAGAGCAGCTGGTTTCGACCCAGCAGGTCGGGAGTTCGAGTCTCTCCAGGCATGCCACGCAAGGCGCATCCGGCGCCCAAAGCCGTCTACACAATCCATCTTGTTACTGAGAAGGAGAAGACGATGATGACCATGCGAGTGTTGAAACTGGACGTGGCCGGTCGCCCGGTCGCGTGGCTGACGCAGGAAGGCGGCGCCGTGCTGTACGCGCGCGATCAGGTTGCGTGGGAAGCCGGCAGCGAGTCTGTGGTCCTGCGCGGCGGGGTATCGAGCCGTACCGGGCTTCGGTCGACGCTGCGTGTGAACTCCATCGTCGCCACCCGCTGCGTGGACCGCGGCGCGGACAACTGGGCCGGACGACCGGCGCTGACCAACGCGCGGCTGTTCCGACGCGATGACCACACCTGCCTGTACTGCGGTGAGGTGTTGCCCTCCGCGTTGCTAACCCGGGATCACGTGGTGCCGGTATCAGCAGGCGGTGAGGATGCGTGGGAAAACGTGGTGACGGCGTGCCGTCCCTGCAACCACAACAAGGCCGACCACGCGTTGGAAACCCTGGGCCTGCGTTTGCTCGCGGTGCCCTACGTGCCCAACCGGGCCGAGGGTTTGATCCTGTCCAACCGGGTCATCCTCGCGGACCAGATGGCGTTTTTGCGCTCGCGCGTCGGCTCAGGCAGCCGACTGCGCGGGCCGGATTGAGAAGGAACAAGACAATGTCTTTTCGACAACAAGTACAAAAAGTATCGGACGCGCACTACGTGTTGCCGAAGATCGGAGGCATGCGAACCGAGGTACACGCGTACCTGTCTGAAGCGCTGTTTGAGCAGACCGACGAGGCGCTCTGGCGGCAGTCGGCGCAGGCGGCGTGCTACCCGGGCATGATCGGGCTGTATCTGATGCCGGATACCCATCTGGGTTACGGCATTCCGGTGGGCGGCGTGGCGGTGACCGAAGATGTGATCATCCAGGCCGGCAGCGGTTACGACATCTCGTGTGGCGTGATCTACCTGCAGGTGCCCGAGCTGTCCGTCAGCGATGTGGCCGACTGGGACAAGCGGCGCCAGTGGATCGACGAGGTCGAACTGCGCATCGCCACCGGTGTTGGTACGCGTCGGCCCAAACACATGCCGCGCCTGGCGGACCGCAAGATCGAAGAAATCTTCCGGTACGGCGCCCAGGCGCTCGGCGTGCGGGCCGACGTGTGCGAACGCCAGTACATCCCGGTGGATGAGCAGGCGCTCGACACGGACCGCATCCAGCGGGCGCGCAACAAGGCGAACGCGCAGATGGGTTCGGTCGGCGGTGGCAACCACTTCGTGGAGATGCAGGTGGATGTCAACGACGGCTCGGTGTGGGTGATGATCCACTGCGGCAGCCGTGGTTACGGCTGGCAGACGGCGAATCACTATTTCTACCAGGGTGCCGAACTGCGAGGTCTGGCCAGGAACCGTCGTGAGTCGTCGTGGTTGCGAGCGGACGAACCGCTGGGTCGCGAGTACTGGGCACACCACAATTCGGCGGCCAACTACGCGGTGGCCAACCGGCATGTGATCGTGCGCGGCGTGCAAAAAGCGCTGGAGAACGTATTCCACGCATCGGGCGAGGTGTTCTATGAAATCTCACACAACCTGGTGCAGGAAGAAACGCTGGTGCTGCCGGACGGGTCGACCAAGAAGGGCTTTGTCCACCGCAAGGGCGCCACGCGCGCGTTTCCGGCGGGCCACCCGGATCTGGTCGGCACCAAGTGGGAAACCACCGGACACCCGTGTCTGGTGCCGGGCTCAATGCTCGACGGGGCGGCGATCCTGTACCCGCTGAAAGGCGCGTACCAGACCGGCTGCTCGGTCAACCACGGTTCGGGCCGCACGATGGCGCGCGGCCACGCCAAGCGTACGCTGGCCGACCGCCACGACGAGATCGACCGCGAGATGCGTTACATCAAGCGGACGCTCGGTGGTGTGGAGGTGCAGGGCATCGTCGGCAACACACGACGTACACCGCTCGACGAGTGCGGTCACGTCTACAAGGACCTCGACGAGGTTCTGCGAGTACTGGAATCCGAAGGTATCGCCCGCGTGGCGAACCGGTTGTATCCGGTAGCCAACATCAAGGGCACCGATTGAGGTGCCCTTGGTGTTCTTATTTACGAGAACCTCAATAAACCAACTGGTCCGGCAGTCGAGCCCTAAGAAGCTCGCGAGTGACCGTATGAAATTCTTGTAAGGCGCCAGCGCCGTCGGTCAACGCGCCGGTCCACGACCACCGACGAGGCACCCCTGATTCTAACCACGACAGCGTGAATGTTGCGGCATCGGCAACCCCTTGCTGAGTGCCGCCGGAGCGGGACGTGGTCGCACCAGCGAGCGCTTGGAGCTTCTCGCACTCAACCCGCTGCAGAGTGAAGGATCCTGCTCCTGTGACCCGACCATCTGCCGCGCGCCGCTCGAAATCCGCTGTACCCGCGTCGCAGTCGACACGCAGCACCTCAGTGGGCGCACTGGGCTTACCTCCCACGATTGTGTAGCTGAAGGACACCAGAGTTGGGGCGCGACAACCTACGGTTGTCACGATCCAACCCAGAAATAAACCAGCGCCGATAAAGGCGCGCGCGGCCTTGAGCGACGTGCGGTTCAAGCGACCGCCGAGCTACGCTCGCGACGGGCGAAATGCCGGCGTGCGAGCGAGACCATAAGCAGGGAAACCAGCACGAAGGTCGCAGCCGGATACTTGATGCCATACACGACCGGCGTCAGCGCCACGCGCGTCACTGTTCGCCACGTCTCGTTGGCCGAGATCCGGTCAGCGATCAACGGGGAGTGGGCGTAGTAGAACTTGACGAAGGCGCGACCCGGCGCGTTTGTCAGAAGGTGGTCGTCCCGGAAGTCCCGCAGCACTTTGACCTCTGGATCAAGATAAGAACCGTATGCAGCCGTTGCAATGAAGCAACCGCCGCCCGAATCACCGCCACCCTGTGCTGGTGGCGGCGCGACCGGAGCATTATTGATCGTTACACTAACGGTCGTCATATCGGTCAAGCCCGCGTCATCGGTGACCGTCAGTGTAAGCGTGACCGTCGTGCTGGTAGATACTTGCGGCGCAGTAAACGTGGTGACAGCGGATGAGGGCGAATCGAGAGCAACACTTGGACCTGCCGTCTGCGCCCACGCGAAGCTCACGATAGAACCGTCCGCATCCGAGCTATTACTACCGTCCAGTGTCACGGTCGCGCCCTCCGAAGCACTGCTGTTGGCGGTGGCCACGGCGACCGGTGCAATATTTGCGGCCGCGTCCACGAAGATACCGTCAATCCGCGTGGCCGATTCGGAGCCGGTCGTCAGCGTCGGACTGCGGAAACCGATGATCGCGTCTGCGGCCACACGGATGTTGACCAGTGCCTCGGTCTCACTGTTCACGGACACCAACTCCACGGTAATCCCCTCCCCAAAGTCGGCCGTGGTCATGCCGTCAACGAAACGAGTGCCATCACCGGTTACGACCACCGACAGGACGTCGTTCTGACGAACACTACTGGGCGTAATCGTCGCGATCGTGGCGACATTACTGCCACTGCTTACAAGCAAGGCACCCCTGAGTTCGTTGTCTCCGGTGCTGTCGTTGACCTCGATCGTGCGAAAACCGATCGACGCCGTTTCGTCAACTGTCACATCGACACGAAGCTCGGAGTCGCTGACGGGCGTTAGCGCCCCGACGGAGATGCCGTCGCCGAAAGACACGGAGTTTACTGTCGTAAACAACGTGTTAATCCCCTGGATAGTCACGGTAGCCGCTTCTCCGCGAAGAAGTCGCGTGGGATTTGTACTTAGCACCGTAGGACTCACCGGTGAAACCACAACGCGAAGGACACCTACACCTCTGGCCACTTCCTGTTCGCCGCCAAGCGTAGTCGCCAACGCAATATCAATATCCGTTAGCTCCGCATCCGGCGCTATCGAGAGATTGAAACTGGCCGACGTCGGGGTGTTGACCGAGAAGCCGGTCAGCGATGTGCCAGCCGGAACCATACCGTCCGCTTTCAGAAGCGTGAGGGTCGTCGTGTCGTTCCAGTTTGTCTCCCTCCCGGTAAGGGTGAGGGTCAGTTCAGAGCCCTGCGGCAAGTCGCGCAGGTTCGAACTAATGACCGCAGGTTCGATACTGGATCGCAGGATATTGAAGATAGTGCTGACGTACTCGGAATCGTCTGCGAAGTTGATTTCTTCGATGTTGGCAAACACCCCGTTCGTGTCACCCGAAATGGCAGACAACAGTTGGACCGAGCTTGGGAACAGCGGCGCAAATTGATCAGAGCTGAAAGCAAAGCGATACGTGGATCGATTGCTGATCTGAACGAAGTACTGACCGTTTACTGGAATAACACCGGTCGAGGCGATGACCGGCCGTGAAAATGCCGAGACGCTTGAGACTTCGAAGCCGTTCTGCATAAGCGTGACGATGTTGCCATCCGCATCCAGCACTTCGGCGGTCGAAAAACCGTCGCTGGTTTCAATAAACAGCGTGTAATCCTGACCCGCCTCCAGTTCGACGGAATACACGTCCACATCCGTACCGTCCTCTACGCGTCCAGTAATAAATTCGTTGACCGAAATATCCGTCGCCGTGGCAATGTCATCGCCCACGAAGTCCGCCGTTACAGAGATTCCGGGGAAATCGATATTGCCGCCGGTCTGCGCGTCATCCCCCGGCTTGCTCTGCGCGCTTTCGGAGCGCAGTCGGCGCGAGCTATCGACACAATCGCCCGAGAGAATCGTGTTGACCGTGACATTACGGCTTCGAAGCGACGAGACGATCGCACCAATGTCAGGCCCGGGTTGGGATGAGGCGTCCGTGGCCAAAAGAATCGTACCGCCGGTACCAACCAGACGCGCCGCGGCGGCGAGGCCGGCCGCGCTGGCCTCGGGGCAGTCGCCGCCGCCGGACGGGACGAGGCCGGCCACAGCATTTCGCAGCTCGTCTAGATCGTTGGACGTCAGTCGGTGGGTCACGCGGTCCTTGAACGTTAGAAGATGCATGGTCGGTGGCGCTTCGCCTTCCCCAAGCCCGCTATCAATGCTGTCGATAAATCGAGTTAATGCGCTGCGCACGCCTTCGATTTCCTCTTCCATCGATCCTGTATCATCGATAACAAACACAACGGAAGCGCCGTTCAGTACGCGTTGATCGCTCCAGTACTCCGTCATGCTGGCCGGAGTCTGCGGCGCGTTGGTGCCCGCCCCCGTGACGACCCAGCGAACGATCGAGCCCTGGCTTGACGCCGCGTCAATATCGTCCTGCGTGGGCGTGTAGCTGGTCATATTGCCCACGTCCTCAACATGGGTGGCGGCATCGAACCCTACGCTGAAGAAGCGCACGTTGAAGTCGTTGAGCGGGAATCCAGGACCAGCGCCGTTTGCTTGCCAAGTGAAATTGGTCATCGTGTCCAGCGTGGCGCGGTCAGTTGGCGTCAGCTGTACGGGTCCAATTCGATTCATCCCGAAAAGCTTGCCGTGGGCGGCGCGTTCTTCGTTGCTAAGTGAGCCGGTCAACGCGTCCCAGAGCGCGCCGATGGTCTCGATGCCCTCGGTATCAACCACGTTAAATAGCGTTGTGGCGGACATGTTGATGGCTTCCCCATCAGCGTTGCTGTCAGTCAGATCCCACAACGTGGCGATCACCGAAAGCTCATCGTCTTCGCCCATGCCAGTGCTCGATTCAACAGCAACGTTCAATGTGGCGTCTTCGGTGTCCTGGTAGGCCAGATCGCCGACGTTGGGCACTCCAAGCGATGCGAGGCCCAGCTGACGCTGACCGGCAACGGCGAAATACGTCGGCCATCCCTCGCCCCATGCCAGCCGGATCCCAATATCCTTGCTCCCGCGGACCGTACCCATGTTGCTGCCGAAGCTGTGGCTCCCGCCAGGGTTGTCTTCGAAGTTGTACGCGTCCATCAGGTAGTGTCCATACTCGTGCTGGATGACATCCCAGTCCCAGCGGTCGAGCCGAAGGACATGCAGCTCGGTACCGTCAAACAACGACGTCACCCGATTGGTTGGGAACCGCGTAATGACCAGAGCCGGAGCCGAGCCGTTGAGTACGGTGATGTAGGCGCCGGCAGCCACTAATGAGTGATGGAGACTAAAGGCCTGCTCAGCCTCCGTGACCGCCGTTGCGGTGAGATTGACGGTCAATGACGCACCGTCAGCGACATCGTAGTTGGTAGCTGACTGCATGAAATAAGTGTCGTCCGAACCGATCGGGCGGATGTCGGCCACGGCCGATCGCGCGAGCGCCCGGATGTAGATATCAGGCCCGCCAACAATGTCATTGTGCGTAACACTTATGGAGTAATTGCCGTTGGCGTCCGTCGTTGTCGTTCCTAGCTGCTGATCGAAAACGACGTCTTCGTCGTAGACATCGATGGCCGCGTTGGGCAAACCGTGGACGTTGCCGGCACTGTCGGTCCACCGGATTCGGCCACTCACGGTTACCGTTGCTAGTGTCCGGGCCGAACCTTCCGGGTCGACACTACGCTTGTGAAGCGTGCGGACCGGAAACGTATGGTCAATGACATCATCAGCGGCGCGCCGCGGCACATCTGAAAGCGCCACATTGGATTCCGTCGAAGGCGCTCGACTCATCGCCGCCATTGCGTCGGTAACGTCCCCATCCATCGCCTCGATCGACTTTCGTTTTGCGGCCGTGACGCTTGAGTTACTGAGGAAGATCTGCGAGTCGAGCGAATACGCATAGAAACCTCGCGCGCCTTTCGCGATCTCGACCCCACCGTAGGTCTTGGCGATCACATCAACCCAAACCTCACCCTTCTGACCATCCGCGGTACGTACCGGAAAAGTAACGGCAACCGGAGCGTCGGCCGACGCTCGGGTGAAATAGCTGCTACGCAAAAGACCCGTGCTGCGGACATCGATCTCATAGAAGTCGGCGCCGACTGCGCCGTCCACATTGACCACGAGCTCAAAAGCATTGCCAGTGACAGCACTTTCCGGCCCTGCGATACCAATGGTCATGGTGGTTTGCTTGCTGGCCATGGCAAGCACAGAACAGAACAATGCGGCCGCGAGCAGCCCTGCTTGCCGCCATCGCCCTGCAGTCGTGCCTGCAACCTCTCCAACTCGTCTTGTGTGTACCCGCATATCCAGTTCTCCGTCTGCCAGCGTCGGACCGCGATCCTTCTTTTCGAGGGTCTTGCCGACTGGATTTAAGGCATAGATGCCGTGTGTCGTTCGGTCGAACGCAGCATTACAGTGGGTCGTCACGCGGATTTACCTCAGCGCAGGCCCAATAAAGCGGCGATGCTTGCAGGGAGACCTCGACGAGATCCTGCGAGTACTGGAATCAGAGAGTATTGCCCGCGTGGCGAACCGGATGTACCCGGTAGCCAACATCAAGGGCACCGATTGAGGTGCCCTTGATTTTCTAGGGCCCTTGGCGAACAGCGCTGCGGGCACCATCTCTGGCTTCATGGATCGCGTAGGCACCGAGAACAAGGATCGTCCCGATCATTAAGGCCCTTCTCGCAACGTTCGACTCAGCAGCGCGTTCATCGACGGCCTGCTCTGCGGCCGTTACTGAAGATGTTGCACATCCAGTTAACGTTGAGAAGGCCAAGACAAGTACAAGGAAATTAACGAGTACAGAACTCAAAAACGTTCTTCTGTCAGAATCGTGCCTGCTAATCATGGGCGCGGGCCACCATGTACACGCCTGAGTCTCGCTTGGGCTGCCAGACCTTCTCACACTCAAATCCAGCGTCGCCCAGCCAGCGCAGAAAAGACGATTGTCGAAAGACATTGATCCGCGGCATGACCCCGATCAGATGGCCAACAGGAGCAATCCACCGCAGCCATGGGGCGAAATCGGCGATACAGGGAGTGCTCATGATCAGCAAGCCGCCTGGTTTCAACACCCGGTGCAATCGACGCAGTGAGCAACTAGGGTCAGCAAGAAGATGCAAGACACTATGCGCCAACACCACATCGTAATGTCCGGGAGACGCGCTAAGTGCATCGATACTCGAAACGCTAAATGAGACATTTTTGATGCCCTGCTCATTTGCTTTTGCCTCGGCTATCCCGATCATCTTTGGCGAAATGTCAGTGGCGTCGATGCGTGCAACATGCGGCGCATGATAAAGCGCGGTTGTGCCAGTGCCGCAACCCACTTCAAGAACGAGATCATCCTGCTTTAAATACATGTTTGTTGTTTTGAGCTTCGTCTGATAAACCGCCCAATCGGGAACAGGTTTACGCGAGTAGCGTCTTGCAATCCAATCCCAGAATCGGGCATCGCGTTCTCGCTTTTGCTTTACTGAGGCCAACATCTTCATCTCCTTTTTTCGCAGTTCGAGGGCAAACAACGCCCAAGAGCCACCAGACTGGTCCTATCGAAAATTCCACCCGGCTGCAGTTGATGCTTTTCCGCTTCCAAATCTGAGGCTTCAAGCCAACGTTCGATCTGAGCTATCGAAACTCGGTGGGTACGCCACCGAGCGTGTATGTACGTACCTAGCCATGATTGACGCGTGAGGCATATGACCAGCCAACCTCCTGGACGCAACACGCGACGAATCTCTTTCAACGCGGCTACCGGTTCTGTCAGGTGCTCGAGCACGTGAGCCGAAATCACCACGTCAAAGTGAGCAGATTCGAATGGCAGCGAGCGTATGTCCGACTGATAGAGATCTGCTTGTACTTTCCTTTCAGCCAGCCGGGCCAACGCCTCTTGCAGCATTGCCGCCGAGAGATCGACACCGGTCAGTTCAACAGCACTCGACATTGAGTCCAGTAAGGCCAGCGAGAACGCGCCAGCGCCGATGCCAACATCCAGCACGCGCGCGGGTGCCCGCCCAATGTCACGTCCTGGCCCTTTCAGAAACGCCTTGAACAGCCGGCGATACGCTGCGTCATAACCAAACCGCTCCGTTACCGTGGCCCAGTCCGGAGCCAAACGGTCGTACTTGTACGCCAGTCGCTCTGGCGTGAAGGGCAGACGCTCAACTCGCAAGTGCCACGATCCGAGACTACTTTTGAGTACTGGAATCATCTGTTTGTCTGTGGATGCCATTGGGGTTCTCCTCAACCAACGGCCGAATCGTATCCATACGAATAAAATATAGAAATTCCCATTTTTTCGATATCTGGTATACGTATACGTATGAATTGGAGTGCGCTTCGTTTTGACTGGAATCACATCAGGGCGTTTCTTGCGACCGCCGAGGAAGGGTCACTGTCGGCGGCTGCACGCGCTCTCAACCTGACCCAACCAACGCTAAGTCGGCAGGTCGCTGGGCTCGAAGCCGACCTTAAGGTGACACTTTTTGAGCGCGGTCATCGCAAGATGGTGCTTACTGAGACGGGCCTCGCACTCCTCGAGCACGTTAAAGCGATGGGTGATGCTGCAAACCGGGTGTCTATTGCGGCGACCGGGCGCTCGGAGCTAATTGATGGGCATGTCAGTGTGACCGCCACAGAGGGTTTCGCGTCGGTCCATCTTCCACCACTTGTCGAGAAGATTCGAAACCGAGCGCCCGGAATCGAACTCGAGGTCATCGCGGCAAATGACTCTCTGGATCTCCTGCGGCGTGAGGCGGACATCGCGATCCGCCACGCGCGACCCGAGCACGGTGACTTGATTATCAAGAAGGTCGGCACGATGTCGGGTCATTTCTACGCATCCAAGCAGTATCTTGATCGCGCAGGGCGACCCTCCTCCGTGAAGGATCTTGCCGATCACGACTTCATTGGCTTTGAAAATCCGGTGCGCTTGCTCAGCTTGTTCAGCGAAATGGGCATAGCGCTTAGTCGTGAGCAATTCAAAGTTTGTAGCGCGAGTGGTGTTGTTATTTTGGCGATGGTTGAACAAGGACTTGGAATCAGCGTTATGACGCGGGACATACAAGCTGGACGACCATTGTTGGAGATGGTCTTGCCTGCGACACCGCCAATTGACATTCCGGTGTGGCTCATAACCCATCGCGAACTTCACACGAGTCGGCGAATTCGTTTGGTTTTCGACATTCTGGCGGAGGGAATTACGAATCGACTGAAGTCAGCGCGATAACGGCTACTGTACAGCCGGATGCAACGGAACCAGACGTCCGGACACGCGATTTTGTTCGAGGCGGTTTATTCGAGTACGGATGCTTGTTTTTATTTATTCGACATTCGTACAAAGCTAACCGATAGTGTCGCCCCCGAAGTGAGCCCCACGGAGGAACGGTATGCTCACCACGATCAAGGTTGCGATTATTGCCACGTCCCACGCCAGCATGGGCGACACCGGTGAGGCCACCGGCGTCTGGCTTGAGGAGCTCACAACGCCCTACTACGCGTTCGTTGACGCCGGCGTTCAGGTGACCGTTTTTTCGATCAAGGGCGGCGAGATCCCCATCGATCCCAGAAGTCTGCAACCGGCGGGCAAGAACGAAGCCAGCGTTGAGCGATTTCTCAAAGACAAGCATGCTGCAGAGTTGTTCGCCAACACAAAGGCGGTGACCAGCATTGACCTGTCGGATTACGACGCCGTATTTCTTCCCGGCGGTCACGGCACGATGTGGGACTATCCCGACAGTGACACACTGGCGAAACTGGTCGCAGGCGCATTGGAAGACAACAAGGTTGTCGGCGCGGTGTGCCACGGGCCTGCCGGACTTGTAAACGCGACCTTCTCCGATGGCACATCGGTGGTGGCCGGCAAACAGGTTGCGGGGTTTACCAACAGCGAAGAAGACGCCGTTGGCTTAACCGAGGCGGTTCCGTTTTTGCTGGAAACCCGCCTGCGCGAGCTGGGCGCAAACTACCAGTCAGGGGCCGACTTCCAACCCTTTGCGGTCCGCGACGGGAATCTGGTCACCGGTCAGAATCCGGCGTCGGCCGGCCTCACCGTCAAGCACATGCTCGACGCACTAAAAGACGCTCGTTAGGGGATAAAAAAATGGAATACCTGCACACCATGCTGCGCGTCCACAATCTGGATGAGTCGCTGGATTTTTTCTGCAACAAGCTCGGCATGGTCGAAACGCGTCGCATGGACAGCGAGAAAGGGCGCTTCACACTCGTGTTCTTGTCTGCACCCGGTGACACCGAGCACGCCACGGCCAACAAGACGCCGTTGCTGGAGCTCACATACAACTGGGAGACCGAGGACTACACCGGCGGCCGGAACTTTGGCCACCTTGCGTACCGTGTCGACGACATCTACGCGCTGTGCGAACGGCTGCAGAAAAACGGCGTGGTGATCAATCGCCCGCCACGCGACGGTCACATGGCCTTTATCCGTTCTCCGGACGGCATCTCGATTGAGTTACTGCAAAAAGGTGACAGCCTGCCACTGGCAGAGCCGTGGGTGTCGATGGAAAACACCGGTACCTGGTAGTACCGGTGTCGCGCTAAGCTATTGCGGCGCGTTCTTCGCGTTAACGGCAGACGCAATATTGGCGACCAGCCACGCCGACGCCGCGCCAAGCTGCAACCAGTCCCCTGTGGAACTGATGCCATAGGAAAACACGCTCACAATCCAGCACACGCTGGCCACCGTTTGTCCGAGCCACTCCGGCCGCAGCAGCGGGTTGGGCCGGCTGGTCTCGGTAACCGGCACGGTGTCGGTGGTTTTTGACATCAACATACGCACTCCTCGCCGCAGCAGGACAGATCGTCGAGATACATCCCCCACATGCGGTACTTTTCAAGCCCGTCTGCTGGCAGTCCCAGCGACGTGGCGATGGCTTTGGCGACAACGGCGAAGCGCTGCCGGTACTTATAGATAAAGCAGAAAATATGGTTGTCGTGACGTACCGCCGGACCGCACAGGAACAGGCCGGGCGTACGCGTGGACTCATCGTGCTCGTTCAATAACGGGAAGCCGTCGTCGCGCGCCTCAAACAAACCCGCGATCAATGTCTGGCTGCCTTCAAAACCGCCCGCCCACAGCGGCGGCTGCGGTGTGACGAACGAGGCGCCATCACTCGTGGTCACGAAAAATCGCTGACCGGATTGCTTCACCGATGCAATGGAGGTGTGCGGATGCAGATCCACCTGCTCGTCAAACCAGTCAACGCGCATACGCTCCAGCGTGAACGGCGACAAGGCAATGCTCGGGTCCGAACTCGGGTTGTCCCATGGAATGCCGCTGTCGAACAAACGCACGCGTTTGTCGCGGTAGGCCAGGTGATGGGCGGCGTCGACGCCGCTTTCAAACCCACCGATCACGATAAAGTCATCGCCCTCCAGCTCCGCGTAGCTCGCAACCGTCGAGGTGTGCCGACACAGCTCGGCCCCCTCAAAACCCGACAGGCGGGGGTATTGGAACTCGCCCGCGGCCCAGATCACATGACGGGCGGTAAACGCACCGTGTGAGGTTTCCAGCCGGAAACCACCGTCCTGAGGCGTCATGGCCGCGACGTCGACCCCCTCCTGAACCGGCACATCGAAGTACTCGGCCACGCCCTGCAAGTGCAGCGCATAATGCAGACCTCGGGGGTGACCCACTTCCATGCTGTAGCCCGGCGATACGCCAATCGCGACGGAGTTCAGGTCCAGCATTCCGGTGGAGTTGGTCGGGAACGACGGCGTAATAAACCGCGTCTCACGCGGCCACGCCTCGAACGACGCGCCCACGTGATCGCGTTCCAGCACGATGAAGTTGGTGATCCCGGCGTCTTTCAACGCAACGGCCACGCCAACACCGGCCGCGCCGGCGCCCACGACAATGACATCGTGGTCAAAGGCGGCAGTCTGGCTCATGACCGGACGCCGCCGGTCGGCAGGGGTGCGGTAGGCCGCGCGCGGGCGCTGAAACTAGAGTCTTCGGGTAGGGTCATCGGACGTCCGCCTTGGAAACGGCGATACGTTATATCATAACAATCAAAATTTGCCACCGACCCCGTGCGGGTGGACTAAATCGCGTCAGTACACGTCCCGCTGATAGCGGTGCTCGTCCACAAGCCGGTCCATATAGGCCTCGACCTCCGCCAGACCGCCGTGCTGAGCAATAATGCTTCGCAATGCGGTGTCGACGTCCGACGCCATGCGTGAGGCATCACCGCACACATAGATCACCGCCCCCCGCTCCAGCCAGTCGAACAGTTCCGCGCCACGTGCCTGCATCAGCGTTTGCACATACACCTTGGTTTCTGAATCCCGGGACCAGGCGAGGCTGAGTTCATCAAGCACCCCGCTTTCCTGCCAGGCGAGCACCTCATCGCGGTACAGAAAGTCGTGCGCCTCGTGCTGATCGCCAAAGAACAGCCAGTTTTGCCCCGTGGCCTTTCGTTCCGCGCGCTCCTCCAGAAATGCGCGGAACGGGGCGATGCCGGTCCCCGGACCGATCATGATGACCGGCGCGGTGTCATCGTCGGTGATATGAAAATGCAAAGACGGTTGTACGTACACCCCCACCGTTGCCCCCACCGGCAAGCGCTGGCCCAGCCACGTGGAAGCCACGCCCTTGCGCGCCGAATCGAACAGGTCGTAGTGCACTTCGCCCACCGTCAGATGGACCTCACCGGGGTGAGCCCTGGGGCTGGACGCAATGGAATACAGCCGCGGCTGTAACGGCCGCAACCCGTCAACCAGAGTTTGCGCATCCATGTCCGGGGACTGTTGCAGCAACACGTCGATGACCTGACCGTCGTCGGGCGCCGCATCGACGCCCCAGGTGGCCAGCGCCTTGGCGTTGACGGTCTGAATGTCGAGACGCGTCTGCAGCAGGGCGCGAACCGGCGCCGATCCAGACTTGTGCTGCACAACCTCCCCGCCGGTCAGACCGGCCGCCGCCAACAGCGCGGCGACCTCCTCGGGACAGTTCAACGGCCACACGCCCAGCGCATCGCCCACGTCGTAGTGCATGTCCTCGCCGCCACCGGCCAGTGAAATCGCCACATGGTTGACCGTCTTGGCGGAGCCCTCGCCGCTCAGGTTGCGCACCTCAACCACATTGGCCAGGAACGGGCGATTCTTGTCGTAGGCCGGCGTCAGCTCGTCGTCATTGGCCACGACCGTTGCCGCCCCGGCCGCCTCGCGGAACGGCGCTGTCTCAAACACCGCGCCCTTCCACTGTTCGTAATCGTCTTCAAACGCCACGTCGCACTCGAGCACCTCGCGGCACGGCGTGGCGCCGAGTTCAACGAGCCGGTTATGCACATCGATCGCGCACTTGTTAAAATCCGCGTAGCTCGAGTCACCCAGCCCGCACACCGCGAAGTTCAGCGTCGCGGGCAGAGGCGCCGCGTCATCGGCCATCAGTGCATCGTAGAAGCGACGCGCGTTATCGGGCGGCTCACCTTCGCCAAACGTTGAGCACACGATCAGCACGTGTGCCTGTTCGCCGAGCGTCTGAAACTCAAACTCATCAAGCTCGGCGACCGTGGCATCGAACCCTTGAGTCGCGGAGAATTTCCTCAGATCGCGCGCCAAGACCTCGCAGTTGCCCGACTGCGAACCGTATAACACCGTGACCGGCGTCCCCGGCTCATCTTCAGGTGCCGAGGCGGCCTTCGCCATCGCCCGGATGCCGGTCAACAGTCCGCTTAGCCACTCGCGCTGGGCGTCGTCGAACGGCGCATCCGATGGAAGCTCAAACAGGTCGTCCGCGTCGGCCGTCGGCGCAAGCAGTTTCAGTATCGAATCGTTCATACGGATTTCCTGATGGCCCTCGGTGTCATGCGAGCAGCACGGACTTGAGCTGTTCTTCATCGTGTCGGCGCGTGAAATTGAGAAAAGCCTCGCCGGGGTCGCGCGCGTCGAGGTAGTTGCCGACGATTTTCTCCGACACCGCGCAGACATCGCGCGAGGCGATCGGCCCGCACAAGAACCGCGCCAGACCCTGCTGGTCATCACAACCGCCGCCAACGTAGAGGTCGTACCCCTCGCTGCCGTCTTCTGCCGTGGTACCCACCAGACCAAGGTCGCCGATGTAATGCTGCGCGCAGGAGTTGGGACAGCCGGTCAAGTGAATGTTAATGGGTTGGTCGAGCTCAAAGCGCGCCTGCAGATGATCGATCATCGCGGCGGCGTCCTGCTTGGTATACGCATTCGCCAGCTTGCAACCCCAGCGGCCGGTGCAGGCGACGGCGCCCGCCGCAAACGCGGTGGCATCCACATCCAGCCCCAGTCCTCGAATCGCCTTAACCTCCTCAGGAACCGACGCCTCCGGAATCCCCGACAGGATCAGGTTCTGCCAGACCGTCAGCCGAACATCGTTGGCACCGAGATCACGGGCGATCCGACCGAGTCCGCGCAGCTGGTCGGCCTCAAGTCGCCCCACGCGAAGCGCCACGCCGATGTAGTGCAAACCGGTCTGCGACTGCGGATGCACACCAATGTGTGCACGCCGGCGAATCCGTGCCCGGGGCTCGTCGGCGCTGCGCGGCAAAGGAATCAACCGCACGCCCCGTCCCATGGCATTGAGCTGCGCTTGCACCTGCTCGCACACCCAGTCCAGTCCATGGCGATCCAGCACATATTTGAAGCGCGCTTTCTTGCGGTTGGTGCGATCTCCGTGCGCCAGAAAGACGCGCAGGATGGCTTCAGAGATCTCAGGCGTATCTGCTGGCCGGCAAACGAACCCGGTGTCACGCGCAAAATCCTTGTGGCCGGTAATGCCACCGAACAACAGTCGGCAATAGACGCCCGCCTCGACGCCCTGGTCATTGTCGCCCACCCGCACCGCCAGATAGCCCACGTCGTTGGTGTCCGAGACCACGGAGATGGCGCCCGCGTTATCAAACGCGAAATTAAATTTGCGGGGAATGCCGTTCAGATCGCGCGTGTTGGCGATGCGATGGTTCAGATCGATGGCATACCGGTGCAGGTCCATCACCTCAAACCGATCAAACCCGGCGGTCGGTGATGCGGTCACATTGCGCGCGCTGTCCGCGCCCGATGCGCGACTCGACAAACCAAGGTCATACAGCGCCGCGTGCAGGTGCAACACCCGGTCCGGCGGTATCTCCCGCATCTGCAAATTACCGCGCGTCGTTACATGCGCGTACCCCCCGGCGATGTCCTCGGCAATATCGCCCAGGCCGGCGAGCTGATCCCCGCGCAGCTTGCATGCCGGGAGACGCAGCCGACACATATAGCCCTGCATGTTGGGCGACACATTAAACAGACCGTGATGGCGGAACATGAAGTTGGTGATGCCCTCCGCCATCTGGTTGGTGTTGTTGTGGTGAACAATGTCATCCCAGATGTCGAGCACGTGCGTTTCGTATTTGGCCCGCTCCTCCTTGCACAGGTCCTCCACCGGCGTGCCCCAGAAGGTCTCGGGCCCCAGATTGTCTTTCGCATCGCCGCCGCCCAGCGCGAGATGCAGGTTCATCTCGACCAGCGTCTCGGCCAGATAGCGCTTCTGCTCCGGCGTAAAGCCCTGCGCGCCCTTGGTGGCGCCCGGCGTAGTGTCAGTTGGTCGTTTTGGCAAAGTGGCAGGCAAAAAGCCTCTCCATCGTCCGGCCCCGTGCCGGTGTCGCGTCCCGTGTGAAAAGCAAGAACTCTGCCAAACCCGTGCAGGGCGCCATCGCCCAAAATCCGGGAACGTGCACCGCTGCGGTTACGATGCACTGCACTATTTTGGGCCGCCTGCGCCCGGCAATGGGCCAAAACAAGGCCACCGAACCTCGGACGACACACCGTGATTCCGTTTCTGTTGTGACCATTTCGCCGCAATGCAGCGAAAGCACGGGACTTCAGCGCAACGGCGGAACGTTGGCACCGAACTTGCTCAGCCGCCTCGTACATTCACACGTTGAGGACACACCATGGCCTATCTCGAACCGAGCGAATTCGCGACCAAAATGGTCGATGCCGGCGAACAAAAAATCTTCATGTCCACGCGCGACACGATTGTGCGTGCGTTTATGGCCGGCGCCATTCTGGCGTTGGCGGCGTTCTTCGCCATCACGGTGATCACCAACACCGGTAACGCGCTTGTCGGCGCGCTGTTGTTCCCCGTCGGCTTCATCATGCTCTACTTGATGAAGTTTGATCTGCTGACCGGTGTGTTTACGCTCGTCCCGCTGGCGGTCATCGATAAGCGCGCCGGCTGCACGATGAAAGAGATGCTGCGTAACTGGGGCTGGGTGTTCATCGGCAACTTCGCCGGCGCATTGACCGTCGCCTTCTTTGCCTCATTCATCCTGACCTATGGCTACAACACCGACGGCGGAGCCATCGCCGCCAAGGTCAGCTCCATCGGCGAGTCCCGCACGCTGGGTTACAAGGAACACGGTCTGGCTGGCTGGTTCACCATTTTCATCCGCGGCATGTTGTGCAACTGGATGGTGTCGATGGGCGTGGTGGGCGCCATGATCTCCACCTCAGCGGGCGCCAAGATGGGCGCGATGTGGATGCCGATCATGCTCTTCTTCTACATGGCGTTCGAGCACTCCATCGTGAACATGTTCCTGTTCCCCTTCTCGATGATCATGGGCGGCGACTTCACCATCACTGAGTACTTCCTGTGGAATGAGATTCCCACAGCGCTCGGAAACCTGGTCGGCGGCTTCATGCTTGTTGGCCTGCCGCTGTATCTGACGCACGTTCGGACACGGAAGCAGCGCGCGCTGACCGCCGCCGCGCCCGTCACGGTCTGAACGCCACCCGCGCATCCGACCCGTCGCAACGTGTGCGGGTCGGATGTTTTAGCGACAAGGGACGCAAGGCGCGCAATCAGGACTACTGCGACCACCGCACGCCGCTCGGACCGGCGCTGGCCAACAGAGGCACAGCGTTGGCCCTTGCCGACGGCATCAGCACCAGCGCCGTCAGCGAACACGCCAGCCGGGCTGCCGTCGAAAATTTCCTCGCCGATTTCTTTCGCAGCCCGGAAAGCTGGAGCATCGAGACCGCTGGCATCAAAGCGCTCTCGGCCATCAACGCCCGCCTGTACGGTCAGAGCCAGCGAAGCGAGCATCGCTTTGACCGGGATCGCGGTTACGTTTGTACGTTCACCGCGCTGATTGCGGCCAACGACGGCGTCCACATTTTCCATGTGGGAGACGCGCGGGTGTATCGGCTTCGCGGCAATCGCATTGAAACCATCACCCGAGAGCACCGCACCCGATCCGAGGACGGCCAGCTTTACCTGCAACGGGCGCTTGGCGTGCGACCTGACATCAAGACCGATTACCACCAGCTCGATATTCTGCCCGGTGACCGCTTTGTCCTTGCCACCGATGGCGTGCACGAGCATCTGACCGACGACCGCATCCGGGCTATTCTGGACACCCATGCCCACGACCCGGAGGCCGCCGCGCGTCAGATGGTCGAAGACGCCAGAGACAATGCGAGCCTGGACAACCTGACCGCTCAGGTCATCACGGTGCAGGGCCCACCGGAAGACACGGATAGCGACGTTATCGGTCCGGCACCCGACGTGCGCGCCCTGCCACCGTCGGTGGCACCGCGCGATCACTTCGACGGCTACACCATTTTGCGCGAGCTTTACACGAGCGCGCGCAGCCGCGTGTATCTGGCGACCGACGACGACACCGGGCAGCAGGTTGCTCTAAAGCTACCGTCGCAGAGCGTCCGGGACGACACACGGCATCTCGAACGTCTGATGCTCGAGGAGTGGATCGCGCGCCGCATCGACAACGCCCACGTTCTGAAAGCACCGGACCTTCAGCGCCCGCGTCAGTATGTGTACTCGGTGACCGAGTACGTGGAGGGCCGCACGCTGCGCCAGTGGATGATCGATCACCCGACGCCGGATCTGGAGACCGTGCGCGAACTGATCGAGCAGATCGCGCGTGGTTTGCAGGCGTTCCATCGACTGGAAATGCTGCACCAGGATCTGCGTCCGGAAAACGTGCTGATCGACCGCAGCGGCACGGCCAGGATCATCGACTTCGGCGCGACCCGCGTGGCCGGGCTGACCGATCTGCCGGATGCGGACAACAACCTCACCGTGCTCGGCACGGCGCAATACACCGCACCGGAATATTTTCTGGGCGAGTTTGGTACGGCTCGGTCGGATCAGTTTTCACTGGCGGTCATCACGTATGAACTGCTGTCGGCGCGTCTCCCGTACGGCACCACGGTGGCCCGGGCCCAGACGCGTTCGGCTCAGCGAAAACTGACCTACCGTTCTGTACTCGACGACGAACGCGTCATTCCTGCGTGGATCGACTTCACGCTACGCAAAGCGCTGAACCCGGACCCGATGCAGCGCTACGACACGCTGAGTGAATTTGTCCACGATCTGCGACATCCAAACCAGTCATTCCTGAATCAGACGCGGCCCCCGCTCCTCGAACGCAACCCGGTGCGCTTCTGGCAGGGGGTGTCGCTGCTGCTTTTCCTGACTGTACTTGCCCTTCTGATTCGGCATTGACGTCAGGCCACGCTGCTGCCCGCCGTCGAATCCGCCACTTTTAAATGTCGCGGGAAGACGGCCGCCGTCTGATCCATTTCGTCGGCAAACCACACGATGTCCTCACGCAGATTGACCACCGTTCCGATGATCAACAGCACCGGAAGCTCCGGATCGGTCGCGGCCGCCGCATCGGGCAGCCGGTGGAGCGACGTGCGCACCACTTTTTGTTTTGGTGTTGTGGCCGCGCTGACGACGGCAACGGGCGTGGTCGGTGCCAGACCGTGCTGCACAAGTTGATCGGTGATTAGGCGGGCGTTGGGGCGCGCCATGAAAAATACCAACGTCTGACCGGCCGTGACCATCGATGACCAATCAAGATCGAGCCGGTCATTGCGCTTGTGGCCTGTCCAGAAACTCACACTCTGGGCATGGTCGCGGTGGGTTAGCGGGATGCCGGCGTAGGACGCCGCGCCATTGGCCGCTGAGATGCCGGGCACCACCTCAAAATCGACGTCAGCACGCACCAGCTCACTGAGTTCCTCACCGCCGCGACCGAACACGAACGGGTCGCCGCCTTTCAGCCTCGCGACGCGATTCCCTTCCCTGGCCAGACGCACGAGCATCGCGCCGATCTCTTCCTGCGGCACGGGGTGGTCGCCCTGCTTTTTGCCAACGTAGATCAACTCCGCTTCACGGCGGCACATCTCCAATACGCCGACGGGCACCAGACGGTCGTAGATCACGACGTCCGCCCGCTGCAGCAGACGCTGGCCTTTCAGCGTCAACAGTTCGGGATCACCGGGACCGGCGCCGATCAGATACACCGCGCCCTTCTGGATGGCGTCGCCCTGATAATCGCTGATGGACAGCATCAGTTCGCGGGACGCCTCGCGATCCCGCCCGGCGTACACCAGGTCCGGAACGGTACTGGCCAGAAGATCTTCCCAGAATCGCCGACGCGCCGTGAAGTCCGGCAGCGCCGTTGCGACGGTATCGCGAAAACGGCCGAGAAAGCCGGCCAGCCGACCTAACCCCGTTGGCAACAGCCGTTCGAGCCGGGTGCGCATTTGCCGCAGCAGTACCGGCGACCGCCCGCCGGACGACATCGCGATTACGATGGGTGAGCGGTCGACGATGGCGGGCATGATGAACGTGCACAGCGACGGTTCATCGACTACGTTCACCGGGATATGCCGGGCGACCGCGCAGCGATGCACCGATGCATTGACCTCCGGTTCGTCCGTCGCGGCGATCACCACGTGCGCATCGTTCAACAGCGGGTCAGACTGGTCGCCCTCCCAGGCCTGCGGCAGATGCTGGTAGCCAAAACGAATGATGAGCGCGCGCATCGCCGGCGACAGGGTCGGCGCAATGATGGTCATCCGCGCGCCGGACTTGCCAATCAATTCGGCTTTGCGCGACGCAATCTGACCGCCGCCCACCACAATGACCTGACGGCGACGGAGATTCAGGAAGACGGGAAAGTAATCCATGACGGATCAGAACTTGACGGTGAGCCAAGACCAGATGCGATTGGTTTCCACCAATCCGAAGCCGGGATCGCCCGGATCGTACTGCGCCCATTTGAAGCCGAACGTGGTGCGCTCGCCGATGGGGCGTGTCAGCTGGAAATTCAGCTCCGAACCCAGATCGCTGCCGCTGGCTGTGCGCACATCGCTCGAATAATCGTGGTAGATGAACACCCACTTAAACTTGTCGGCCTTGCCGGCCACGGAGGCGTACACGTCCTCGAGCCCCGCCGCCGGCGTTGCGAGAAACAGATCGGCCCATCCGTTGAATTTGTGCAGCGTGGCCAGAGGGGTCGCAAACCCGACGGACCCGCCGTCCGAACCCAACCGTTCGATCCCCGCTTTGATGGTCACCGCCTTGATGCCCACACCCGCCTCAGCAGCAAGGTACCGGGTGGTGAAATCGCCCGTCGCGGTTTCCACGTCCTGCGTGGCCAGTTCCAGTTTGTAGTGCACTTTGTTGATCCCGGATGGCGACGCGTCGGGAATCGCGTAGCTCCCTTTGAATCGAGCGCCAAGCGTATCGAGGCCGTTACGACCGATGTCGTCGACCTCAAGAAGATACGCGTAGGCGCCCAGCTTGCCGTACGGCGTGTCGTACGTGGCATCGAACAGCGTGTCGTTTGAATTGAGGTCGCGCTGTTCGGCAAAGATCCGGTTGCGCGCAAAAATATGGCCTGCCTTGAGCGTGAGTTTCTCAACGCCGGTGTACTCGAAATGAACCGCGTCATAGGTTTGCCAGTCCTGACGCCACGGGACGGCGCCCACAAAACGCTGGCTGTCATAGATAATGATCTGGCGACCGATGCGCGCTTTCAGCCCCTCCCCCACGTACTGGATGTACGCCTGATCGAGTTCGGTGGTCTCCGGATCAGCGATCACCGAGAACTCACCGCTGTTAAAGCCGGTGGGCGGTACTGAAAAATCGTCCACATCAAAAAGAATGCGGGAGTCCTCGAACTCCACCAGCGCAGAGACCCCGTTGACCTCTGCGGTTTTGAAGCCGAATCGAGTGAGCAGCGTCAGCGCCGACGCATCCTCCAACCCGTTGTCCTGATCCACACCCTCATAGCGCGTATTGAACGTGAGATACGGAGTGCCGGCCTTCACGGCGTCAAAGAAGCTGTGGCCGTCAGCGCGCGCCGGGATCGCGGCGAGTAGTGCGGCGAAGAGAATGGATCGGGACAACATGCGTGCTCCTTCAGGGGCAAAACGCAGACACCGCGTCTGCGATGTGTGCGTTGCAACATGCGTACCAAACTGAAATGCGCGTCGCGAATCTGAGGTCAATCAACACTTTTTGGGCATTGAAGGGCGCGACGTGACCCGCGTGCCGTCAGGACAGCCCCGCAGCCGCCCCATTTCGCCCCTGTTTCCTCACCCACCGCACCATTGCAGGTCATTGCGCGCTGCCAGAACCAAAGCGCTCCCCATAAACACGCGGTGTCACGCCAAGCACATCGAGGAAGGCGCGGCGGAAGCCGTCCACACTCGCAAACCCCACGGTCGCGGCGACCTTTTGTACGGCCACACCTTGCTCAAGCAGGGTGCGTGCCGCGTCAATGCGCAGCCGTCGGATCACGGCGGCGGGCGATGTGCCGTACGCGTCCTTGAAACGACGGGTCAGTTGTCTTGGGCTGAGACTGGCGCGCCTGGCCAGTGACGCCACCGACAGATCCCGATCAAGATGGCTCGCGGCCCATCGGCACACATCCACCAGACGATCGGGTGCCTGATTCTGGACGCGGAGCGGCTCGGAAAACTGCGCCTGTTTGCCACTGCGCCGAACAAACACCACCAGCTCGCGGGCAACGGCCGACGCCACATCGTGACCGTAGTCATCCGCAATCAATTCCAGCGCCAGGTCGATGCCGGCCGTTACGCCACCGGACGTGTAGAACTTGTCGTCCTTTAAGAAAAGGGCGTCCGCGTCCACGTTCACATCGGGGTACCGCTCGGCCAGGTCGCGGGCCTGCGCCCAGTGCGTGGCGATATCTCGACCGCGCAAAAGACCGGCCTCCGCGAGGGCATACGCCCCCGTGCACACCGATACCACGCGACGAAAGCGGTGGTGATGGCGTGCCAGCCAGGCGGACAAGGCCGACAGCGTGTCAGGTTGCCGGATACCCTCGCCCCCGGGGATCAGCAGGATATCCGCGCGGGCGCGGTGGCTTAATTCGCGATCCGGCAAGAAGCGCAAACCGTATTCCGTGCGCACCGGCTCGCCATCCAGCGACCACGTGGCGATGTCGTAGCCACGCCGGCCGAGCGACGGTGTAACAGCAGCGAAGGCCTCGAGCGGGCCAGTGATGTCGATGGCGTTCACGCCGTCGAACAAAAGCACAACAACTTTTAGCGTGGTCATGGGCGCAGATTAGACCGTAATGCTGTTGTCGCATACGACATTAAAACGACTATTTAAGCCATCGCGCTTTTTGACCGGTTTCTCAGAGCGCTTGATCGAAGAACGCGACCGCGTCGGCCGCCACCCGCCGATGCGTGTCGACCCTCGACACGTCGCCGCGTTCTGCGCAGAGGGCGCGCACGAATACGCGCCCTTTCAGTGAACATCGCGACAGGAACGTGTAGTGCGATACCTGCGGCAGCAGGGTCAGCGTGGACTCGGGGATGGCGCGCAACATCGGCACGGCATTGTCATTGGCAACCGCCTGTTGATCGCCATCACCCACCGTCAACGCGACCGGCACAACGATGCTCTGGAGACTCTCCTGCGTCAGCGCAGCGTTGAGCACCGGCGCAATCAAGAACGCCGCTTTGATTCTGTCGTCACGGTAAGAATCCCCTGCGCGTTTGAGCGAGGCGACCGCCCACGGATCGCTGGTCAAGGTCGTCACCATGGTGTCTGGTGAGAACCCCGCCTCCGGGGGAAGTCGGCACGACACATCGTCCGGCGTGGCCTCGCAGAATGCTCGCCATTGATTCCGGTCCACGCGTGCTCCGGCGGTGAGTAACGCTGTAAAACCGCCCAAAGAAAAACCGGCTACGCCGATGCGGTCGGTGTCGATGCGATCAGCAAACTTCGATGAGGCCAATAGGCGATCGATCACCACCGACACGTCCGTGGCCCGCTCCCACCACAACGCAAAGCCCTGAGGGTGGTAATTGGGCTCGGCCGCTGTATTGCCGTGGTGATTGACGGCAGCAACCAGATAACCCTCTTGCACCAGTTCTTCTGCGAGCCACGACAGCTGCGCGGCCGCACCACCTGTTCCATGGGAGAGAACAATGAGCGGCAGACGCTCCGCGCTGTCGGCCATCGGCGCGTCCACTGCTCCATGACCCGGTAGGAAGATGCCGATTCGCCAGGCCGTCTCTGCCGTTCCGGATCTGGCGGGGTACCAGACCGTTGTCACCAACGGTCGTAAATCGCTGCCTGTGTAGGACGGTCGTGACGTGTCCTCAAAGCTGAACACCGTGCGGCCAACCGGCGGATCGCGATCGATCCCGTTCCCGCATGCGGACAGCACAGCGAGCACGAGCAGCGCTGTGCTGAATCGGACGGCGCGCCGCCGCTTTATCTTTGTGTGGGCGTTTTTCCGATCACTCATCCAGATAGTGATGCAGCCAGTCATTGACTTGTTTATGCCAATGAATGGAATTGTTCGGTTTCAGCACCCAGTGGTTCTCGTCCGGGAAATACAGAAACCGGCTTTCAATGCCCTGCCGCTGGAGCGCCGTAAAGGCCGCGATGCCCTCTGTGACCGGCACGCGATAATCAAGCTCGCCGTGAATCACCAGCATCGGTGTTTGCCACTGATCCACAAACAGAGCCGGATTGTGCTTCTCAAACCCTTCGGGATTCTGGAAGTAAGGTCCGCCGTGCTCCCACTCCGGGAACCACAGCTCTTCGGTGGCGAAATACATGGACCGGTTGTCGAACACGCCATCGTGGTTAACCAGGCAGCGGAACCGATCCGGCCACTGGCTGGCAATCCAGTTGATCATGTATCCGCCGTATGACGCGCCGAGTGCACAGACGCGTTCGCCGTTCAGAAACGAGTACTTCTCTAGCGCCGCCGCCAGTCCCAGCTTGAGGTCTTCCAGCGGCTTTCCGCCCCAGTCGTCCGAGATGCTGTCCGTGAAGGCCTGGCCGTAACCGGTGGAACCGTGGAAGTCAATCATCACCACCGCAAACCCCTGCCCTGCATAGGTCTGGGGATTCCAGCGGTAGTGGAAGTTGTTTGAGAAACTGCCCTGGGGGCCGCCGTGGATCAAGAAGGCGACAGGATAGGACCGGCCGCGTTTGAAACCCACGGGTTTAACCACAAAACCGTGCACGGTATCGCCGCCCGCACCATCAAACGCAAACTGCTCGTACTCGCCCATCTCGACGTCTTCCAGCATGCGCAAAGACGCATTTGTAATGCGACGCGACTTGCCCGACGCATTGTCGAGCACATGGAGTTCCGACGGCGACGTCAGGCTGCGCTGTGCGTAGATGATCTTGCCGTCGGCAGCATCAAACCCACCGATCGTGCCACCGTCAACGAGCTTCACAGGTGCACCGCCGTCAAGCGCCACACGCCAAAGCGTCTTATGCCCCACGTCCTGCGCCGTCATCAGAATGGACTTGCCGTCCGGTGCGAATGCGATGGACGACGGCGATCGATCCCACGATTCGGTGAGCACACTGCTGATGCCGGATTTCAAATTTCGAAGAACCAACTGAAACTGGTCAGCCTCAAACCCCGGCCGCGACATGGCCTTGTAAACGAGGTAGCGACCGTCCGGGCTGATCAGCGGCTCGGTGTCCCACGCCTTGTTGTCCGCGGTGAGGTTCTTGGGCTCGCGTGGTTTTTTGAGCGACGTCTTGTAGATATCAAAATTGGTCGACGTCGGTTCATTGGCATCGCGAAGACGCGCGGCGAAAAACAGTGTGTCCCCGTCGGGCGAGATCACGTACTCCTCATGGCCGCCCCACACACGAGAGGGCACGTCGGCGTCGAGTAGCGTAACGCGGACCGGTTCGCCGGCTGCAACACCGTCATCATCAAGCGGGATCGAGAAGAGCTGCGAGCGCGTGTCATCGAGCCAGTGATCCCAGTGCCGCATGAACAGCTGATCATAGTGTTTGGCTGAGACCTTCGATTCCTTTGCCGCATTGTTGCGATCCACGGTGCAGGCCAGATCGTCGCAATCCAGATAAACAGACAGCGATACCACAAGCGTCTTTGCATCGGGCGAAAGCCGGAAGGACGACACACCCAGCGGCAGATCGGTCACCGCCTGCGCCTCGCCGCCGCTCAAGGGCAGGCGCCAGACCTGCGTGCTGTCGCCGCGTTTGGACAAGAAAAGAACATGCCGTCCATCGGGCGACCAAGCCGGGGAGGTGTCGTTGGCCGTGTGGGTGGTCAGTTGCCGCGCGTCACCGCCGGCGACGGGACTCATCCACAGATCGTATCGGCCTTTGTCCGCCTCAAGATCGGTCTTGCGTAGCGTGTAGACCACCGATGTGCCGTCTGGCGAGACGGCCGGGCCGCCGACGCGATCCAGCGTGACAAGGCGCTCGGCGGTGAACGGTTCGGCAGCACAGACGGTTGCCGTCAGGAACAACACGACTGAGGACCAGACAGATTTGCGCATGGAGGTTCTCCGGGTTCGTTGAGTTTTCGGTAGTTTAGATCAGCAGCAGGTGATCACAACCCGTACGGTGCAGTGCAGGATAGGAGTCAGATGACAGCAACTGCGTCAGTCAGGGCATACTCTCGTTATCGGATTAACAGGATATAGCGCTATGGATCGGCACGTACGAATCGTCATCTTCGGGTTTCTTTTTTGCGTTCTGGGCACCCAGATTCAGGCTCAGGACATAGAGGGTGTCGTCGAACACCCCATGATCGAGCGATATCCGGGCCAGACCATCGCGTGGCAACACATCGAGAACTACCAGCCCTACAAGGTCGCCATCGGTCCGGTTGCCGGGTACCGCTACATCGCGGACTGGATCGAAACAGAAGGTCGCGTGACGCGTACCTTCTACAAGCTCGAAAGCGAAGCGCGCTCCTACTCCGAGATATACAAGAACTATCTGGACGCCCTGACCGCTGAAGACTTCGACATTCTCGGCTCGGGCTTTTCTCCTGACCGAAAGGGCGTGGCCATCGGCTCCGGACAGTGGATGGACGTCACGTTTCGCGCGAACCCAACGGCTAAGCCCGGTGAGGTCGGCACCCTGTTTGCCGGGACGGCATCGTCCGGCGGCGCGGGCGCTATTGTCGCGACCAAAGAGCGAGCCGCCGGTACGGTGTATGTGGTGATCTATGTGGAGCAGCACGCCAAAGACTACATCGGCGCATTGGTCGACATTGTCGAAGTGGAGGCCGCCGAGACCGGCCTTGTCGTGGTCGACGCCGAAGCAATGGGGTCAGACATCGACGAGTACGGCCGCGTCGTGCTCGATGGAATCGTGTTTGATTTTGATAAGGCGACGCTCAAAACGGCGTCTAAAGCGGCACTCGACGCGATCGCCACTTATCTGGATGCGCACCCGGGCAAAGCGTTTTACGTTGTTGGGCACACGGACGCCAAGGGCACCTTTGCTTACAACCAAAAGCTCTCCGCTGACCGCGCGCAAGCCGTTGCGGACGCGCTGCGACAGGATTACGGTGTGGCGACAGAACGACTTGAGCCGCACGGGGTGGGCCCGCTCGTGCCGGTATTCTCGAATAGCGATGAGAACGGCCGGGAAAAGAATCGGCGTGTTGAGTTGGTTGAGAGAACAGTTCCTTAGGGTGTGCCCGTCAGGTAGCGCTTTTCCGTTTTGGCAAGACAGCCAAGGCGCCGAGAAGAAGCCAGATCGCTGCCGGCAGTGGCACCGGGCGCATGTATGTCGCAAAGCCCACGTCAAACGTCAGCGTTGGATCGAAGTCGAAGTTTTGCCACGCCTCGCCCGGAAACTGATAAATACCATAGCCATCTGCATAGTGATTTCCAAACACTTGGCCATCTGACGTACTGACAGCGAACAGCCAACCTCCCCAGCTCTCGATCACATCTGGATCACTGAGGGTCGGAATAAGAGCATATTGCTCACCCGCCGTGAGAAAGACATCTGCGAATGAATAATCAATATTAAGCGTATAGAGCGCAAACACTGACGGGTCTTCAACAACAGGTTGCGACGCCGATGCGGTGGCGAGCACCTCTCCGGTGGGCAGCCCATCGGCGCCAACACGGCTAATCAGAAATGTCCGATCAACGTCATTTGGGCCGCTCGGACCAAATAAAAACTGGACGTCTATGCTATCGAGGTAACCTGTTATACCCGGCGTGAATACTTGCCCGACATTGAATCCCCGCATCCCGAGGGGCCACGAGCTAGTCGAAAACAGCGTTGCGTCGTCCGGAAACAGCGTGTTCTGATCGACTATGACCGCTCTCGCTGACACCATCGCGTTTGACAAGAATCCGAGAGTGCATATGGCGTAGATCCATTTTTTATACATGAGATCTTCCTCTCTTATCCTCAAATCCAAGCGCACTCGAACTTACCGGGCATAAGCCATGATTTGCCGCTGGCAGTTAACGACATCCAGTAGCTGAGCGCGCGCCCTGTAATTTTAGCGCTTTGCATCAAGCGACCGATAGTGACAATTCAGACGGCTTTTCAAAGTCGCGCTGTGTGCGCCACCCGCCAGTCTGCAGAGTCCTGATATGTACATTAGTGACTTCTAATGAGACATACTGCACAGACGTTGCGCTGATATGGACGGCGTACCGATATCACTGGACCGAAACAAAAAGAACAGGGAGATGAATCATGATCAGACACTGCATGCTTGGATTGGCGGGTGCACTCGCGCTCTCAGGCACAGCCGCGAACGCGGATTCACTGACATCAAAAATGGACGAACCGCTGCGCGCGGCGCTTGCCGCTGATCAGAGCGCGCCCGTCACGGTCATTGTTGCGTTGGCGCCGAGCGACCTGCTCGCACGAGGCGACACGGTTGCCGGTCGGATCGCCTCGATTCAGGAAAGTGGCGACCGCATATTGAACGCACTCCCGCGTGATGGCGTCGAGGTGGTGCGCCGCTGGAACGGCGTCGCCGGAATGGTGTTGCACGTTGACCTCGCGGTCGTACCCGCTCTCGTGGCGCACGCAGAAGTTCGCAGCGTCGGCATGGAACTCGGGGCGGGCACCGGCAATCTGGCGGAGTCGCTGCCGCTGACCGGGTTTGACGCGTTACTAAACGATTTTGGTCTGACCGGTGCAGGCGTGACCGTGGCCGTACTGGACAGCGGTCACGATACCGATCACCCGGATCTCGCTGACGCGCTCGTGGGTGAGAAGTGCTTCGCCGAAGGCGGCGCAGCGTGTCCCGGCGGCGAGGACTCGGCCGAAGACGATTTCGGTCACGGTACCGCAGTCGCAGGCGTGATCACCAGTAACGGAAGTGTGGCACCGCAGGGTGGTACCACGGACGCCGATATTTTTTCGATCAAGGTGCTCGACAGCAACAACAGCTTCTCGTCGGTCGTCTGGGTCGTCGACGGTCTGGATTTCATTCTGACATCCGGCGTTGACATCGATATTGTGAATATGAGTCTCGGCACGTTTGCTGCCTTTACGGGCGACTGCGATAACGCGGCGGCCTTCACGACCGTGCTCGCGAACGCCGTAGACGCCCTGCGTGATCAGGGCATTCTGTCTGTTGTCTCAACGGGCAATCAGGGCAACTTCGGCCAGACGCAGGCGCCGGCCTGCGTGGCCTCCGCAATCAGCGTTGGATCATCCAACGACGGCGGCAATCGGCAGTTCGATCCGTTCGGCTGCGGTACCGGCGTGGCGCCAGCGGACTCTCCATCCTGCTTCACCAACGCGAGCTCAACCACCGATATTTTCGCGCCGGGCGCCGAAATCACCACGGCGTTTAACAACGGTGGTTTTGCGTTTTGGCACGGAACATCGTTCGCTGCCCCTACGGTGACCGCCTGCATCGCGGCATTACTGGAGGCGGATGACACGCTGAGCACGAACGATATCGAAGACCTTCTTGAGAACACGACAGGCGCGACGGTATCGGTGGGCGGCAACGTGTTCCCTCGGCTGGACTGCGAGGCGGCCGTGGCCTCGATTCCTGACGATGTCGACACAGATGGTGACGGTGTCAGCGATGGCGTCGACAACTGCCTGAATGTTGCTAACGCCGGTCAGCGCGATTCGGACAATGACGGGATCGGCAATGTGTGCGATGCCGACTTAAATAACGACTGCAGTGTCAACGTACTCGACCTCGGTCTGTTCCGCTCTGTGTTTTTCACCGGTGACGGTGATGCCGATTTTGACGGCGACGGTACGGTGAATTTTGTTGATCTGGGAATTTTGCGGGCAGCCTTTTTCAAGACGCCGGGGCCTGGCGCGGATGGGAACATCTGCGAATAGTCGAAATCCTGGTTCCCCCGTCTCAGGACGCCCCCGCGAAGTTAGGCGGCTAGAGATGGGGGAACGACACCGGCCTAAGCAGATCAGCCACGACATCGCCGGCGAGCATGACCTCCGCTGGATTGCAGACCAACGCCCATCGCTTGCGAAGTGATGCCAGCGGTTCCTCGGGCCCACCAGACTGGGCATCGGCTTCATATGCTGACTGGCTCGGCCATTGGGCGTAGGCCATATAGGTAGTCTCGTCCACTTTATGGAGTCGAGAGCCGAGCGCTCCGCGTCGCTTCGCAAATACGTCGGTCAGGGCACGCCACACCTCGATAAATTCTGCGTGGGTTTCGGCGTCGCTGTTTTTGAGCAGGAAACGATAGGTTACGGCGTACATCTCTACGGGTCCTATATCAGACTAAATACTGGTTTCTCTGGCTCATCGTTAGAGGGCTCGCGACTCCAAAATACCCTGTCTCGAAAGCCGTCTCAGCTAGATTTATCACAGTAATTCTGTGTTCACGAGCACCCCCGCTGAATCTCAACGGGGGTGCACGCCCATGACAAACGTTCTACACGTCCGCGCGAGCCCATCCGCCTCGACGGAACAGGATAATCCCCCAGATCGTAAGGATTAGCTCGCTGACAACAATTGCGATGAACACGCCCGTCGGTCCGAGGTTTGCATATCTGGCAAGGAGTAGTGCCAGCGGAATCTGGATCAGCCAGAAGCAAACGAGGTTTAGTACGGTTGGTGTACGCGTATCGCCAGCGCCATTGAAGGCTTGAATCAGCGTCATACCGAAGCCGTAGACGACGAATCCCAGTGACATGATTCGCAAACACTGGACGGCGTAGGTCGCCACAGAACTGCTGTCAGAAAAGAAAGCCACCACGACGGGTGCGCCCAATCCGAGTACGAGCGCCATAGCACCGAGGAAGACGGCCGAGTAACGCGCCGTCATCCAAACGCCTTTTGCAGCGCGTTCAGGTTGTTTCGCCCCAAGATTCTGCCCGACCAAAGTCGCTGCCGCGTTGGCCAACCCCCACGCCGGTAGAAGGCCGAAGATGATGATGCGCAGCGCCAGCGTATAGCCGGCCACAGCGTCACTTCCATACAAGGCGACAATCCGCATCAGCACAATCCAGCTAGCCGTCCCAATCAGAAACTGCGCGACCCCGCCTGATGCGATCGAGAGCAAGCGGCGCATCACGCCAATGTCCAGCAAGAACGACGATGCCGAGATGGGCAACCGTTCGCTGGACTGGAACAGTTTGTAGATCAGGTACAGGGCCGCAGTGCCACGACCGAGTATAGACGCGACAGCGGCGCCGTCGATTCCCAACCCCGCGATTGGACCTATCCCATAAATCAGGAGGGGATCCAGCACGATGTTCAAACCATTACCGACCCACAGTGCCTTCATCGCGATTGCAGGCTCCCCGGCGCCGCGAAATGCTGAGCCGAGCAGGTACAGACAAACAATGGCGACGGAGCCGCCAAGCATGAGCCTGGTAAACCCGCTGCCGGATGCTACGACAGCGTCGGTAGCGCCCATGAAATGCAGAATATTGTCGGCAAAAAGAACACCGAAACTGCCAAACAGCAATGAAAGAGCGGCCCCAACCCAGATAGCCTGGCCCACAACGGTTGCTGATGCGCCGTGTTCGCCTTCGCCGGTGCGCCTTGCGATCATGGCCGTGACGGCCATGCCAACGCCAACCGCAACGGCTTCGATGAGAACAATCACGGCCTCTGTGAGACCAACGACCGCCATAGCCTCTACACCGAGCCCGGCTACCCAGAAGATGTCCGTAATCGCAAAGAGCGATTCCATGATCATCTCGGCAACCATCGGAATGGCTAGAAAAGCGATGGCGTGGCGAAGAGGCACAGCCGTAACGTCAGTGTCGTCGCCCCGCAGTGCCCGACGCAATATGTGAACGGCCCGTAGCGAGCTTTTGCGCCACGAGGTAATGAATAAAGTGTTCAAAATAAGCTCCACAACGGATCGCCAAGCCTTAGAAGGCAAGCCGTCAGAAAAATTGGAAGTTCGCAGGCCGTGAAACCGGCGCTGCAACGGCAAGGGCTGACTAGGCCTGCCGCAACCGCCCTGACGCAGTGGAGGAGACCAGTGTGCCCTGATCGTCGCTGAACGCGAAGATATCGATCATTTGGGTCATCAAACTGATCTCAGTGGAAGGAGCGCGGAGTGTACGAGAGTTTACGGGGCCGCACAACCAAAGGCATCCAAGGTTGCAGTTCTCTGCTCGACGCAAGCACCAGTAACCGATCGGAAATCCGACTTTAGAGCGCAAAACTGTCGGAGATGGATACTCGGTCTGAGTAGTGCTCATCTGACGGGAAAACACCATTCGCAACGACGATTCATTCCCGTGTGGATACATGAAATCAGAGCTTCAACTAACGTCAGCGCGCAATTGCAATACCATACCGTATGGTATAATTTTACTGGCATGCTAACGGGGCTTGCTGTACGTGTGTTGTTGGAGTTTATGCAGTGGCGCGAAAAACCAGAAGAGATTGGCTAGAAGCTGGTTTAGACGTGCTCGCAAAGGACGGCGAGTCCGGACTCACTGTAGACGCATTGCTAGCGGTAATGAGTGTGACCAAGGGTTCCTTCTACCACCATTTTAGAGACCGGCAGGAGTTCGTTCAGCTATTACTGGAGTACTGGGAAGAGAAGATGACCGAAGAGTTCATCCGTATCTCTAACAGAGAAAATGGCCCCGTTGATCGACTACGGAAACTAACCGATCTGACTGTCGGCAGGGTCAATCAAAAATTAGAGATTGCCATCAGGAACTGGGCGGGAAGCGACACCGTGGCGAGAAAGTACCAGGCAAAGGTGGACAAGAAGCGACTCGCCTACTGCAAGCAGCTTTGTTCTGAGATAACGGCCGACCAAAGCAAGGCTGATGTGCTTGGCCGCCTCATGTTCACCGTGTTTGTGGGCTCCCAACAAATCTGTCCACCTATCAAGGGCAAAGCGCTAAGGGAGATGTACGGAGAGCTTCAGAAGCTCTACGACCAGAATTGACATCGCGATACCGCGATTCAACCGATCAACAGCAAGCCTTTGGAGAGCATCGATGGCCGAAAAAGTGCAGACCGCCCCACGG
>JBCCMA010000008.1:0-38272 GCA_039026595.1 Pseudomonadota bacterium | reverse complement strand
GCTACAAAGGGCGAGTCGGTATCTATCAGGTCATGCCTGTCTCCGAGGCGATGGGTCGCATCATCATGCAGGCATGACCTGATAGATACCGACTCGCCCTTTGTAGCCCTCGGCACACTGCGCGCAGCCCACCGGCTTGTGGATGGACAGCGTGGGTGAGGACGCATCTTCCTCGGTGAAGCCTTCCTTGATCAACGCCTCTTTCGGGATGGATGCGGGTTCTTTGCAGTTGTTGCACAGGCGGCGCGCGAGGCGCTGGGCGATGATCAGACTGACCGAGGTGGCGATGGCGTAGGGTTTGACGCCCATATCCACCATGCGGGTCAGCGTCTTGGGCGCGTCGTTCGTATGCAGGGTCGAGAGCACAAGGTGACCGGTTTGCGCGGCCTTGATCGCGATTTCAGCGGTCTCAAGGTCACGAATCTCACCCACCATGATGATGTCGGGATCCTGTCGCAAAAATGCCTTTAGTGCCGAGGCAAACGTCAGGCCCACCTTCGGGTTGACGTTAACCTGATTGATTCCGGGCAGGTTGATTTCCGCGGGATCCTCCGCCGTGGAGATGTTGCGATCTTCGGTGTTCAGAATGTTGAGACCGGTGTACAGCGACACCGTTTTGCCGCTGCCGGTGGGGCCGGTCACCAGGATCATGCCGTAGGGCTTGTGCAGCTCCCGCATGTAGTGTTCTTTCTGGAAGTCCTCGTAGCCAAGGGCATCGATCCCAAGCTTGGCGCTGCTCGGATCGAGAATACGCAGCACGATTTTCTCGCCGAACAGAGTCGGGCACGTGTTGACACGAAAATCGATCGCGCGGTTCTTCGACAGGCGCATCTTCATGCGTCCATCCTGCGGAACGCGGCGCTCGGCAATGTCCAGACGCGACATGACTTTCAGACGCGCGGACAGCTTGCCCGACAGCGCGACCGGCGGCTTGGCCACCTCTTTTAGCATGCCGTCCTGGCGCACGCGGATGCGGTAGATCTTTTCGTACGGCTCGAAATGAATATCCGAGGCGCCCTTCTTGATGGCGTCCACGAGCACCTTGTTGACAAAGCGCACCACCGGCGCGTCGTCGGCGTCGTCGCGGGTGATGTCGTCGCTGTCTTCATCGCTGCCGCTCGACACCTCCATGTTCTCGAAGTCGAACTCGCCGTCCTCGCCAAAAGAATCGAGTGAGGACGAATCGAGCGCTTCGAGGGCGGTGGTGACTTTCTCCTGCAGTTTGTCGACTTCGACCACGACCGCGTCGATCGACAGCCCGGTCTGGAACTTGATCTCGTCGATCGCCTGCATTTCGGTGGGATCGGCGACGGCCAAGAACAGGCGCTTGCCACGCTTCAGGAGGGGCAGGATCCGGTGATTCTGCAACAGCTCCTGATTGACGAGGCGCACCACCTCGGTGTCGATGTTCATCGCGTCGATATCGAGGAGCGGGACGCCAAATTCGTGTGCGGCGGCCACGGCCACGTCGCGGGGGTTTGCGAGTTCGTTCTGTACGAGGTAAGCGACCAGCGGCGTGGCGCTTTCCTTTGCCGCCGCCTTGGCCTCAACGGCGGCGGTTTCGTCGAGGATTCCGTCCTGAACGAGCCGCCGCGGGAGCCCGCTCAGCGTGGTTTTCATGCTTGTCGCCGCCATAGGACCCCGATTCTACCGTTGGGCGTGCCACGTCAAACGAGACTTGCCCCACAAATCCGACTGTAATTCAACACTATGGGAGGGCCGGGGACGCTCACCGGCCGTGGCAGGGGCAGGCCCTGCTGCGAGTGCTTATGGAAAGCTTAGCAGGTTTGCGGCGGGGCAATAGGACGCGGTCGACGCTGTGACAGTGTGTCACGTTCGAAATGTTGCCGCTGTGCAACACACACAGTATGGCCGTCTCCTCGCGGGAAACGGCGGAAAGACTACTGGCAGGCCTTTGGCAGGAACCGCGGCGGGAACGATCCGCCCACGCATTCCCAGTTCAGTCCGCTCGGGCCAGCGCCCGGCGCGACGCGTCGGCCACGCAGCGCAATGGTGCCGATCGCATCCGGTGATCCAAGATTGCCGAGCGTGTAATTGATGGTGATCAAACCTGCGCCGGCCGAGAAGTTGACGGTGGTGTCGGACGTGAAGTACTCGCTGCGGGACGCCGAGACAACCATGCCGATCTCGTTGAGGTCGGTCGGGACAGTACCGTTGAGCTGATAAAACTCGCTGACCCGTTTACGGTCGTCGGAGCTGATGGCGATGAACTCGGCAAGCTGGGAGCGCACCACGTACCGGCTGTAGGCGGGGATGGCGATCACGGCGAGGATGCCGATGATCGCGACCACGATCATGAGTTCGATCAGTGTGAAGCCGCGCTGTCGGTTTCGCTCGCTTTGGTGTGTCATCGCGTTGGGTGCCCTGCTTGTTGTTGTCTCTTACGCTTATGTGAACGCGTTTTCCGATCAAAAATGGCCCCGGTGTCGGGGCCATCCCTGTCGCACCGCCGCATGCGGCGATGCTGAGGTGGCGGCCGGTGCTAATCCACCGGCCGCCTGCGCGGCCCTTAGGCGCCGTCGCACGTCTTCGGCAGCAGCTTCTGCGCGATGTTCGACGTGCAATCGAACTGGAACGTGCCCGCGTTGCCAGCCAGCGCCGGCGGCGTGAACGTCACGGTTCGTCCTGCAATATCAGCACCCACGACACCGGCGGCCTTCATCGTCACCGTGATGATGCCGGTGTTCTGCGCGATCGCGAAGTCAGCGTACTGACCGGGGATCGAGCCGTTCAGATCCAGCGCCGTCAGATCGGCGTTGGCCGGGTAAGCGCCGTTGGTCTGCGCGAATTCGGCCACGGCCGTCTTGGCGCCCGAAACCATGGCGAAGGCCTCACCGACCTGCGCGCGCTGCGTGTAATCCTGGTAGGCCGGGATCGCGATGGCGGCGAGAATGCCGATAATCGCAACCACGATCATCAGTTCAATGAGGGTGAAACCCTGTTGGACTTTTTTCATGTCTTGGAAACTCCTGAGAAATTGGTCAGATCTGCCCGCTCTGTGGCGGCTCCCAAGAGTTTGCAAACGGTGTGCCAGTTCACATAGTGAGTGAAATCGCACCATGATTCATGGCGTTACGCGCAAAATTGTGAACTGCGTCACAGTTTTTTGTGTCACATGACGGCAGCGAGCGTCACATTGTGACCATTTTTGTCACCTTTCGCGGGGCTCAGGCGTCGATGCCGAGTTTCTTGATGCGATAGCGCAGCTGACGGAAGCTCAGGCCCAATTCTCGTGCAGCGGCGGTCTTGTTAAAGCGCGTCTTTTCGAGCGCCTTCAATATGGCGTCACGCTCCACATTGCCGAGTTGGTCGTCGAGGTCGTCAATCACTTTGGTCGCGGGCGCGCCCGGCGGTTCGCGCAGTCGGAGGTCTTCCTCCTCGATGACCCCGTCGTTACACAGCGTGGCGGCGCGCTCAAGGACGTTCTCCAGCTCACGCACATTGCCAGGGAAGCGGTAGGCGTCCAGTCGTCGCCGCGCGGTATCGGACAGACGCAGGTCAGGATTGCCTAACTGCCGGGCGTGCTGCCGCAGGAAGTGATCGGCCAGGGCCGCCCGGTCGTCGCCGCGCTCACGCAATGGCGGCACGTTCAGCTCGATCACGTTGATCCGGTAGTAAAGGTCCTCGCGGAACTGGCCCTCGGCGACCATCTGCGCCAACGGGCGATGCGTTGCACTCAGAATGCGCACGTCCACATCGGTTTCCACGGATTCGCCCACCGGCCGGACCGCTTTTTCCTGTATGACGCGCAGCAGCTTGACCTGCATGTTCAAAGGCAAATCGGCGACCTCATCCAGAAACAACGTGCCACCCTCTGCGCTGCGAAACAGTCCTGTCTTGTGGTCGGTGGCCCCCGTGAAGCTGCCTTTGCGATGGCCGAAGAACTCGCTTTCCATGAGCTCAGCCGGGATCGCCCCGCAGTTCACCGGAATAAACGGCTGGCTCGCACGCGGACCCGAATCGTGGATCAGTCGGGCCACCAACTCCTTGCCTGTGCCGGACTCGCCGTGGATGTGCACGGGCGCCTGGGAGCGCGCCACCTTGTGAATCATGTCGCGCACTTTCTGCATCGCGGCTGACCGGCCGAGCATTGACGAGTCCGGGGCATCCGAGGTTGGCGCCGGCGTGCTGGCCGCGTGGTCCGGCCGCAGACGCAACGCGCTGGATACGAGCTTGCGCAGCGCGGAAAGGTCCACGGGCTTTGACACAAAATCAAACGCGCCGGCTTTCAGCGCGCGCACGGCGGTTTCCACGTTGCCGTGCGCGGTGATCATCGCCACAGGCACCTCGATGTTCTCGCTCTGCATCCACTCGATGAGCGACAGCCCGTCGCCGTCGGGCAGACGCATGTCGGTCAAGCACAGATCGAAGGTGTCTGAGGACAGCGCGCTCCGCGCCGCATCCACGGTCTGTACCGAACGGGAATCGATGTCCATGCGGTTCAGGGTGATCGCGATCAACTCGCAGATATCGGGTTCGTCGTCGACGATCAGGGCGCGTGCGGGCGTGGTGGGCATGTCTTAGTCCGTCCAGCGTTCGGGATCGGCGAACACAATTCTAAAGCAACTTCCGCCGCCGTCGCGCGGTTCGTATTGCAACGTGGCTCGGTTGACCTCGCACAGCTCGCGCGCCAGATACAGTCCAAGTCCGGTGCCGTCCTTGGCGCGGGTGAAGAAGGGCTCGAAAATCTGATCGCGCAGCGCATCGTCGATGCCCGGGCCGCGGTCGAGTACTTCGACAAACGGTCGACCCGAAGCGGCCATGCGCCCGGCCGCAATCCGGTAATCACGCCCGGCGGGCGTCGTGTCCTGCCCGTAACGAGCGGCGTTGCTGCACAGGTTCCAGAGAATCTGGTGAAGATGACTCGGGTCGATCAGAACGGTCACCGGGCCCGAGTCGATCGACACATCAAAGGGCGTCTCAGGGGTGCCGAGGCTCGATGAAAACTCGGTGGCAAACATCGGCAGCCACTCGTCGAGCACAAGACTCTGCGGCTCTGTCTGATCCCGGCGCGACAGCTGCAGAACGTTTTTGACGATACGGTTCACGCGGCCGCAGTGGTCGTGGATGATCTGCGTGAGGCGCGCCTCCTGCTCACTGAGCCGACTTGATTCGCTCAACAGCTGGCCCGCGTGGCTGATGGCGCCGATCGGGTTGCGAATCTCATGAGCAATGCTGGCGGACAATCGACCCAGTGCGGCGAGCTTGGTTTGCTGGACGCGCCCAGCCAGAGCCGTGGCATCTTCAAGAAAGATAAGTGTGGGTGACGGACGTAGCGTGCCAATGGGCGCAAACTGTGGATTGAGCAGCGTGGCGCCGTCCGCAGCGGTGATGGACGGTCGCGTCATGTCGATCTGCTCGTCATGGGCCCGCCAGTGCCGGACCTCTGTGGCGAGGGCCGGGTAGATTTCGCCGATCGGCTGCCCGACCACCGATAGCGGGTGGCCCAGCTGACTGGCCGCCGATGCGTTAATCAGACGAATGGTGTCGTCGCTGTCGAGCACCACGATGCTTTCGCGCAGGTGTTGGATAATGTAGCCGTTCAGTTCGGCGAGGTTGGCCAGATCGACGTCCTGCTGTCTGGCCAGCGCCTCACTCTCGCGCAGGCGTTGCGCCATCGGTTGCACCGCCATCGTGAGTAGAAAAGTCACGCCGCCAACGAGACCGGCGCGGACATAGTCTTCACCGCGGGTCAGTCCTTCGAACACGCTCGCGGTTTGTTCGGCCAGCACGGCAAACGTTGCGAGCGCCGCGTACAGAAGGGCCGTGCGCCAAGGCAGAATGAGACTACTCGCGCCCACTGACACAATCAGAAGACTGCCCAGACCACTGGGTGCGCCGCCGCTGGCGTGGACCAGAAGCGGCACTATGACGAGGTCGGCGATCAGCCCCGCGCGTGCCTGAATGTCCTGTGGCAGCAGTCGACGCGTTGCCGCAAACAGCGCGAGCGTGCCCAGTACCACGTAGCCCACAACGCCGACCTGAAAAAGCTCCTCAACGTGGGCGCCCACTGCCGGCGGATCGCCGGGCAGCGCGAACACGCTCAGTAAGGTGACGCCGACCAGCAGGCGATAGGCGGCGAGCAAGGTCAGGATGCGCCAGCCGAGTTCACCCGCACCTGCCGCGGTGGTCTCGTGCCCGGTGGGGCGGCCGTCGGGCGTCTTGGAAAGCGTGGCATTGCGCGGCGTTGTGGCGATAATTCGTTGTCTCTGAGGCGCTTGTGATGGGGCGTTGACGCGCAGTCTAAACGGTCTTTCCGGTGTTTGCTGTGCCGCAACCTTTGCTCCACAATACGCGCCCAGTTTGCGATCTACTACGCGGTGTCCACCGATGAATCTCCACGAATACCAATCCAAGGCGATTTTCGCCGACTACGGCATTCCTGTGCCCTCCGGCCACGTGGCGGCCACGCCCGATGAGGCCGTGGCGGCTGCCGAGAAACTCGGTGGCAAACTTTGGGTCGTAAAAGCACAGGTCCACGCCGGCGGGCGAGGCAAGGCCGGCGGCGTGACACTCGCGCGCAGCCTTGACGCAGTGCGTGAGGCGGCCGCCGCCATGCTGGGCACGCGGCTCGTGACGCATCAGACCGACGCGGACGGCCTGCCCATTGATACGGTCTACGTGGAATCAGGCTCGGACATCGACCGCGAGCTGTATCTCTCGCTGGTCGTCGACCGCGAAACCCGCCAGATCGCGATCATGGCGTCCGCCGCCGGCGGGATGGACATCGAAGAGGTGGCGGCCAAAACACCGGAAAAGATTGTGACCGTGGCCGTGCATCCCGCCACCGGACTGCTGCCGTTTCAGGCTCGACGATTGGCCTACGGACTTGGTCTTGCGACCAAAGAGCAGGTCAAGGCGTTCTCGAAAATCGTCTCGGCGTTGTACAAGCTGTTTGTCGAACGCGACGCGAGTCTGGTCGAGGTCAACCCGCTGATCGTCACTGGAAGTGGCGAGGTCGTGGCGCTCGACGCCAAGATCAACATTGAAGACAACGCCATGTTCCGGCAGCCCGCGCTGGCTGAACTGCGCGACGAGTCGCAGGAAGATGCGAAAGAGGCGCAGGCGCACAAGCACGACCTGAACTACGTATCGCTCGACGGCGACATCGCCTGCATGGTGAACGGGGCGGGCCTTGCCATGGCCACAATGGATCTGATCAAGCTGCACGGCGGCGAACCGGCCAACTTTCTCGATGTGGGCGGTGGCGCGACGGCCGAACGTGTGACCGAAGCGTTCAAGATCATTCTTTCCAATGACAGCGTGCGCGGCATCCTGATCAATATTTTCGGCGGTATCGTGCGCTGCGATCTGATCGCCGAGGGTGTGATTCAGGCGGTGCGTGATGTGGGTGTCAGCATCCCGGTGGTGGTGCGCCTCGAGGGCACCAACGTCGAAAAAGGCCGGGCACTGCTGGCCGACAGCGGTTTCGACATCGTCGCGGCGGAAGATCTCACCGACGCGGCCAAGAAAGTGATTGCTGCGGTCGGCTGACCGTTACGACAACAAGAGCGAGAATCGTCATGAGCGTATTGGTCAACAAAGACAGCAAGATCATCTGCCAGGGTTTCACAGGTAACCAGGGCACCTTTCATTCCCGTCAGTGCATCGATTACGGCACGCGGGTTGTGGGCGGCGTGACGCCCGGACGCGGTGGTGAAACCCACCTCGACAAGCCGGTGTTCAACACGGTGCACGAGGCGGTGTCCGAAACCGGCGCGGATGTCAGCATGATTTACGTGCCTGCCGCGTTTGCGGCGGACGCGATCCTCGAAGCGGCCGACGGCGGCATCGAGCTGATCGTGTGCATTACCGAGGGCATCCCGGTCAACGACATGGTCAAGGTGCGCGCCGCCCTCGACGACAAGGATTGCCGGCTTATTGGCCCCAACTGCCCGGGTATCATCACGCCCGGTGAGTGCAAGATCGGCATCATGCCGGGCTTCATCCATAAGCCGGGACGCGTTGGCGTCGTCTCACGCTCTGGCACGCTCACGTATGAAGCGGTCTACCAGACGACGACCAACGGACTGGGTCAGTCCACTTGTATCGGCATCGGGGGTGACCCGGTTCGCGGCATGAATTTCATCGATTGCCTCGAACTGTTCGAGGCCGACGACCAGACCGACGGCGTCATCATGGTGGGTGAAATTGGTGGTACCGACGAAGAGGCCGCCGCGGACTATATTCGTAATCACATGAACAAGCCGGTCGTCGCGTATATCGCTGGCGTCACGGCGCCGCCGGGCAAGCGTATGGGCCATGCCGGCGCGATCATCTCGGGCGGCAAGGGCACAGCGGCCGAGAAATTCAAGGCGCTGGACGCGGCTGGTGTCACGACGGTGCGTTCGCCCGCCGAACTGGGCAGCGCCATGAAGCAGCGCCTCGGGTCGTAATCGACGAACGCGGAGCGCATCGCCGTGGGGGACTCACTTCGAATTGCGCTGGCCCAGATCAATACGCTCGTCGGCGACGTGCCCGGCAACGCGGCACGAGTGATCAGCGTGACGCGCGATCTTGTCGCGCGTGATGCGGCCGATCTGGTGGTCTTCCCCGAACTCACGCTCACCGGCTATCCGCCTGAAGATCTGCTGTTCCACGCGGGGCTTCGCACCCGGGTGGAGCGCGCCATTGAAGACGTGCGTCTGGCGTCGAACAGGATCGCGGTGCTGGTGGGTTACCCGCACTACGCCCAGGACGGCACGATCTACAATGCGGCCCGGCTTTTCCGTGACGGCGAGACGGTGCTGACCTACTTCAAGCAGAAGCTACCGAACTACCTGGTCTTCGACGAAAAGCGCTACTTCGCCGAAGGGCGCGAAACCGCCGTCACGAGCATTAACGGCTTCAAGGTGGCGATCACTATTTGCGAGGACATCTGGCTGCCCGAGCCGGCGGCGGATGCGGTTGCGTCCGGGGCCGAGGTGATTCTCAATCTGAACGCCTCACCGTTCTCGGTGGGCAAGCGTGAGCTACGGGACGACGTACTGCGAGCGCGTGGCGCCGAAAGCGGCTGCCCGATCGTGTATGTCAACGCGGTTGGCGGTCAGGATGAGTTGGTGTTTGACGGGGCATCGGTGGTGACCGACGCGTCGGGTGAAGTGGTGGTGTCCGCTGAACCGTTTGTCGAAAGCACGCCGGTGGCCACCCTGCGTCGGGATGACGGAGGCGTGTCCATCAGTGGCCCCACCGCCCGTTATCCGGATGAATTGCAAAGGGCCTATGACGCGATCGTGCTCGGCACGCGCGACTATGTGGACAAGCACGGGTTTCGGGGAATCGTGCTCGGTCTGTCCGGCGGGATTGATTCGGCCCTCACGCTGGCCATCGCCGTGGACGCGCTCGGGGCAGACCGCGTGCAGGCCATCATGATGCCGTCGCGGTACACCGCTGACATCAGCCGTACGGACGCCGCGAAACAGTGCGAGTTGCTCGGCGTCGAGCACCACGTGATCTCGATTGAACCCATGTTCAAGACCGCGCTTGAACAGCTTGCGCCGCTGTTCGACGGGCTGCCGGAAGACACCACCGAGGAGAACATCCAGTCGCGCTGCCGCTGCATGATTCTGATGGCCATCTCGAACAAGACCGGTCGCATGGTGCTGACCACCGGCAACAAGAGCGAAATGGCCGTGGGCTACGCCACGCTTTACGGGGACATGGCAGGTGGCTTTGCGCCGATCAAGGACTGCAGCAAGACGCGCGTCTTTGCGCTGGCGCGGTACCGCAACACCGTCGGTCCAGCTATACCGTAGCGGGTCATTACGCGGCCACCATCGGCCGAGCTTCGTCCAGATCAGAAGGATTCGGACTCACTGCCGCCCTACGACGTGCTGGACCCGATCCTTAAGCACTTCATTGAATACGACCGGTCAGTGGAGCAAATCGTGGCGGAGGGCTTCGACCACGATACGGTGGTCCGTGTGCTCAACATGATCAAGCGGAACGAGTACAAGCGGCGGCAGGCACCACCCGGCGTGCGCATCTCCCGTCGCGCGTTTGGCCGCGACTGGCGCTACCCGATCACGTCGGGCTACTAGTCAAAGCGAGGTCGGCGCGTTACTGCGCGGGTGGTCGGCGCCGGTTTTCATCGAGCACTCGGCGCGCGTCGTCGGCCAGATCGTCGAGCCCGACCTCGCGGTAGGCTTCTTCCATGATCTCCAGCGCACTGTTGACCGATGAGGTGCCCTGGTACTCCGTGACGATGCGCTGCGCACGATTGGCCGCGGCGACAAACGCCCTGCGCAGCATGTAGTACTCCGCCACGTTGAGTTCGAAAGCGGCGAGCGCGTTGCGCAGGAAGACCATGCGTTGGCGCGCATCCGGTGCCCATTCGCTGTCCTCGAAACGGTTCAGAAAAACCGAGAAGTTATCGAATGCCCGCCGCGTGTCGCTCTGGGGACGCTCGGCGGCGTCCACGCGGAACAGTCGTTCCATCGGACCAAGCGGGTTGGGGAAAAACGCGAGACCGCGCATGTAATACGCATAGTCCACCTTCGGATGACGCGGATTTTCGCGAATAAATTTGTCGGCGGCTTCGAGCGCCGCTTCGGGCTGACGGTCCTCAACGTACGCGTACATCAGACCGAGCTGACCCTCGCGATTTTGTTCGGAAAAGGGATAGCGAATCTCCAGCGAATTGTAGAGATCGATCGCGGCGCCGTACGCGCCGAGACGGACCTGACGCTGCGCTTCGGCGAGAAGGCCGTCCGGTGATATCGCCGCAAGGCGGTCCCGGGTCGCGTCCTGACCGCCGCAGCCGGCGAGTGCCAGAAGTGCCAGACTGGCCCATGCCCATTGTCGTAAGCCTGCGAAATTCATCTGACCAGCCCAACTCCTCAGTGTTCGGCACGCCCCCAAAAGTGACGCGAAGTGTGCCCGAGCCATCGGCGAAATTCACCTGTCGGGCTTGTGTACACTTCGCGCCATGAGCGAATCGCCCGATGTGGCCAATGTGCACACTGCAACCGTGCCCGCGGCACAGGCCGGCCATCGTCTAGACCAGGTTCTGGCCCGCTTGTTCCCGCAGTATTCGCGGGCCCGCCTCCAGCGCTGGATCCGCGACGGCGCGGTCACCGTCGACGGCGCGGTGCGACGGCCGCGCGATGCGCTATTCGGTGGTGAAGCGATTCGGATTGTCGCCGCGCTGGAAGACGAGGCGCGCGCCGGCCCCGAAGCGCTTGATCTGTCGTTTGCCTACCGCGATGACGACGTTTTGGTGGTCGACAAGCCACCCGGGCTTGTGGTGCACCCCGGCGCCGGGAATGCGCACGGGACGCTCGTCAATGGTCTGCTGCATGAGGACCCGTCGCTGTCGCAGCTACCCCGCGCCGGTCTGGTGCACCGCCTCGACAAGGACACCAGCGGATTGTTGATCGTGGCCCGGACCCTGCCGGCCTTCACGGCCCTGACGGACGCCATGGCGAGTCGCGAAATCCATCGCGAATACGTGGCGCTTTGCGTGGGCGCGCTGAGTGGCGGAGGCACTATTGATGAGCCGATCGGACGGCATCCGGTGGATCGCAAGAAGATGGCCGTACACGAGCGAGGCAGGGCGGCGCGCACGCACTATCGCGTACTCAAACGCTATCGTGGCCACACGCTTGTGGCGGTCACGCTGGAAACCGGGCGCACGCATCAGATTCGCGTGCATTTTGCCCACCGACGCTGGCCGCTGGTGGGCGACCGAACCTACGGCCGACCGGCCCTGCCGCGGCTCGCGTCCGACGCGTTGCGTGACGCCCTGACCGGATTTGGTCGTCAGGCGCTGCACGCGCGCCGACTCACCTTCGATCACCCGGTCAGTGGCCACGCCGTCACCGTCGAGAGCGCGCTGCCGGACGATTTCACCGCGCTGCTCGCGCTTATGGACGCGGAGCAGGCGGTTGAGTGACGGCTTGCCGGTGGTCCGCGCGTTGTGGGCGGCACCTGCGGGGGTGCATGCGCTGACCACAACCCGCGATGGCGGTGTCAGTCGCGGGCCGTATATGTCACTGAATCTCGGCGATCACGTGGGTGACGATCCTGAAGTGGTGCAACGGAATCGCGCCCGTGCCTGCACCGCCCTCGGGCTGCCAGGCCCGCCACGCTGGCTCAATCAGGTGCACGGCACGTCGGTGGCAACGGGTGACTTGCCATCGCAGACTGCGGACGCGTCTATCACGCATCGCCGCGGCGATGTGCTTGCCATTCTAACGGCGGATTGTCTGCCCGTTGCGCTGTCGGCCGTCGACACCGTGGCGCTCGGTCTGGCACACGCAGGATGGCGATCCCTGCTCGGCGGCGTGCTCGAGAATACGGTGCGCGCCATGCAGGTTGATGGCGCGATTGTGGCGTGGCTTGGCCCGGCGATCGGCCCGGACGCCTTCGAGGTGGGTGACGACGTGCGCTCCGCGTTTGTCCGTTACGACCGGGCATCGAGCACAGCGTTTCGACCCGGGCGCGGAGACCGCTGGTGGTGCGATCTGTACGCGCTCGCGAAGCTGCGATTGGCGTCCGTCGGCGTCACGTGCGTGCACGGCGGCGGGCGCTGCACGTTTGGCGAACCCAGGACCTTTTTCTCCCACCGCCGCGGCGCGCCGTGTGGCCGGCAGGCAACCTTCGTGTGGCGCGACGTGCAATAGCCCGTCCGCTATCATCGCGCGATGTCCACCCTGTCCTGGATTTTGCTGTTTGCTCTTCTGGGTGGACTGATGTCTGCGCTGGCGTCGTCGTCGTTTCTGATCGCGCCGCCGGATACGCGGCGCCGCCTCGTTCCTCACCTTGTGAGTTTTGCCACCGGCACCTTGCTTGGCGCCGCGCTGCTGGGATTGCGCTGCCGCATGCGATCGAAGCGGCGGGCGCTGATCGGGTGCACACTGTCGGATTGGCCCGCTTGAAACGCCTCGGGCCCATCCCCATTTCCGGTCTGTTCCACAACCACCCCTATTCATTTGGTGACCGCGATGCGAATGGACAAACTCACAAGCAAATTTCAGATGGCGCTGGCCGACGCGCAGTCGATGGCGCTCGGCCGTGATCATCAGTTCATCGAGCCGATCCATCTGATGACCGCGTTACTCGATCAGCAGGGCGGCAGCGTGCGTACCGTGTTGGGCAAGTCAGGCGGCAACGTCAACCTGTTGCGCTCCCAACTGGGCGAGGCGCTTGATCGGCAGGCCACCGTCAGCGGGACCGGCGGCGATGTGCACGTGTCCAAAGACCTTGCGCGGCTTCTGAACACGACCGACAAGCTCGCCCAGAAGCGCGATGACAAGTACATCTCCAGCGAGTTGTTTGCGCTGGCCGCGTTTGAGGACGACGGCGCGCTCGGTAAGGCTATGGCCCAGGCGGGTTTGGTTAAAGAAGCAGTGGAGAAAGCCATCGACGATCTGCGCGGCGGGGAGAACGTCACCGATCCGTCGGCTGAGGACACGCGCGACGCCCTCGACAAATACACAACTGACCTCACCGAGCGCGCTGAACAGGGCAAACTCGATCCGGTGATCGGTCGGGATGCCGAGATTCGCCGTACGATTGAAGTGTTGCAGCGTCGGTCGAAGAACAATCCCGTGCTGATCGGCGAGCCGGGCGTGGGCAAGACCGCGATCATCGAAGGGCTCGCGCTGCGCATTGCCAACGGCGAAGTGCCGGAGGGCATCAAGGGTAAGCGTATTCTGGCGCTGGACCTCGCGGCACTCGTGGCGGGTACCAAGTTCCGCGGCGAGTTCGAGGAGCGGCTGAAAGCGTTACTGAACGAACTGGCGAAACAGGACGGCGAGGTCATCCTGTTTATCGATGAACTGCACACCATGGTGGGCGCCGGCAAGGCCGAAGGATCGATGGACGCGGGCAACATGCTCAAACCGTCGCTCGCCCGTGGCGAGTTGCACTGCGTTGGCGCCACAACCCTGGACGAGTACCGCCAGTACATCGAGAAAGACGCGGCTCTGGCGCGGCGTTTTCTAACCGTCTACGTCGACGAGCCGAGTGTGGACGACACGGTCGCGATCCTGCGCGGCTTAAAAGAGCGCTACGAAGTACACCACGGGGTTGAAATCACCGACCCGGCGATTGTGGCGGCCGCCACGCTGTCGCACCGGTACATCGCGGACCGTCAGTTGCCCGACAAGGCCATCGATTTGATCGATGAGTCCGCCTCCCGCATTCGTATGGAAATTGACTCCAAGCCCGAGGCGCTCGATCGGCTTGAGCGCGATCTCATCACGCTCAAAATCGAGCACGAGGCGCTGAAGAAAGAGGAAGACGACGCGTCGCGGAAGCGCCTTGTCGCGTTGGTCGATGAGATCGCCGAGGCCGAGCGGCGCTACGGCGAACTCGAAGCGGTCTGGAACTCGGAAAAAGCGCTCGTCGAGGATGCGAGTCAGATTAAGGAGACGCTGGAGCGAGCGCGGGTCGAACTGGAGACCGCGACACGGGCCGGCGATCTGCAGCGCATGTCCGAACTGCAGTACGGCCGCATTCCTGAACTGGAGAAAAGACTGGCCGATGCCAATGAGGCGGACGTGAGCTCGCTGACGCTGTTGCGCAACCGTGTCACCGACGCGGAAGTCGCCGAAGTGGTCGCGCGTTGGACGGGCATTCCGGTCGCCAAGATGATGGAGGGCGAGCGTGAGAAGCTGCTGCGCATGGAAGAGGCGCTGCACGAACGGGTGATCGGCCAGAAAGAAGCGGTGAGCGCGGTATCCAACGCGGTTCGCCGCGCCCGGGCGGGTCTGGCGGATCCGAAACGCCCCAGCGGGTCGTTCCTGTTCCTCGGCCCCACCGGCGTGGGTAAGACCGAGTTGACCAAAGCGTTGGCGCGATTCCTGTTTGACGATGACGACGCGCTTGTGCGCATCGATATGTCCGAGTTCATGGAGAAGCACAGCGTGGCCCGGTTGATCGGCGCGCCGCCGGGGTATGTGGGCTACGAGGAGGGCGGCTATCTCACCGAAGCGGTACGGCGGCGCCCGTACTCGGTCATCCTTCTGGATGAAGTGGAGAAAGCCCATGCCGATGTGTTCAATATCCTGCTTCAGGTTCTCGACGACGGACGGCTGACCGACGGTCAGGGGCGCACGGTGGATTTCCGCAACACGGTGATCGTGATGACCTCGAACCTCGGTTCGCATCTGATCCAGGACATGGCGGACGACAATGATTACGACGCCATGAAGGCCGCTGTGATGGAAATTGTCGGCACGCACTTTCGGCCGGAGTTCATCAACCGGGTAGACGATGCGGTGGTGTTCCACCCGTTGAGCCGCGATCAGATCCGGAAGATTGTCGACATTCAGGTCGGCCAGCTAGCACGTCGACTGTCGTCGCGCGACATCACGATCACGCTGACGGACGGCGCGCGCGACCGCCTCGCGGATGCGGGCTACGATCCGGTGTACGGTGCCCGCCCGCTGAAACGGGCGATCCAGCAGGAACTGGAGAATCCTCTGGCGATCAAGGTGCTCGACGGCCGGGTTGCCCCTGGCGACACCGTGACAGTGGACGCGCACGACCTTGGTTTGCAATTTGAGACCGGAGAGCGCCCGGCGGCCTGAGACGGTGAATGTTGCGAACGGTTTTTGTGGCTGAAACCAGCCGCTGCGTTGGCGTAACATAGCGGGGCGCCTGCCGCGGTGCCCTTGCCTGTGGAGTGAACACTGTGCCGATTTACGAATATCGCTGCGACGACTGCGAGCATCAGTTTGATGCTCTGCAGAAGATGAGCGAATCTCCGCTGACCGACTGCCCCGAGTGCGGGATTGCGTCCCTGCGCAAGATGGTGTCTGCGCCCAACTTTCGTCTGAAGGGCGGCGGCTGGTACGAGACCGATTTCAAGAGTGACAAGGACAAGAAGCGCAATCTTGCGGATGACGGCAAGCCAGCCGGCGATGCAAAGGGCGGCGGCGAAAAGAAAGACGCCAAGGCGGACAAGAGCGCGGCCAGGTCTGACAAAGCGTCAAACAAATCGAAATCGTCGTCGGGCGACAGCGGAAAGGCGACCTGATCGATGAAGTGGTTGCGTCGTTATCTGGTCAGCGGGCTGCTCGTGTGGGTGCCGCTTGCGGTGACCATTTTCGTGGTGCGCGTACTGGTCGATTTGATGGACAAGTCGCTGGTGCTCATCCCGCCCCGCTACCGTCCGGAAAATCTTCTGGGGTTCGACATCCCGGGCCTCGGTGTGGTCATGACCTTCCTGGTCCTGTTGATCTCCGGTCTGCTCGTCGCCAATTTTTTCGGGCGCGAGATTTTCAAGGGGTGGGAACGGCTTCTGTCGCGCATCCCGCTGATCCGCACCGTGTACTCGGCGGTGAAACAGGTGGCCGAGACGCTGTTGTCGGACTCCGGCCAGAGCTTCAAGAAAGTGATGCTCGCGCAGTACCCGCGGAAAGGCGTTTACAGCCTGTGCTTCCAGACGGCGCGCAACCTCGGCGAGATATCCGAACGGGTCGAAGAAGACCTCACCTGCGTGTTTGTGCCCACCACGCCCAACCCGACCTCCGGCTTCATCATCATGGTGCCCTCCGATGAGTTGATCGAGCTCGACATGGAGGTGGACGCGGCCTTAAAGATGATCGTCTCGCTCGGCGTGGTCGTGCCGCCGTGGGGCCCGGCCGAGTTGCCGCCCGAGGTGGTTGCCAAGGTCAAGGCCAGTTCGTAACATCGCGGGCCTTTTGGCAGGCTCAGGCCGGCCGTTCGTTCAAACGACATAACGAGGCACGAACATGCCCATGCGCACCCATTACTGCGGTGAGGTTACCGAAGCACTGATCGGTGAGACCATTGAGGTCACCGGCTGGGTTCACCGTCGACGTGACCACGGTGGCGTCATCTTTATCGACCTGCGCGACGCGCGCGGTCTGTTGCAGGTGGTCTTCGACCCCGACACGCCCGATGTGTTTGCGCGCGCCGAAACGCTGCGCAGCGAGTTTGTTCTGCGTGTGAAGGGTCGCGTGCGTGAGCGTCCTGAAGGCCAGATCAACCCGAAAATGGCGACCGGACAAATCGAGGTCCTGGGCCTCGAACTCGAAATCCTGAACGCGGCACAAACGCCGCCGTTCCACCACGATGATGATGTGAGCGAAGAGGTGCGTTTGCGCTACCGCTACATCGATCTCAGGCGAGAGTCGATGCAGCAGAATCTGCGTCTGCGCGCACAGGTCGTCTCGGCGCTGCGCCGCGCGCTCGATGACGGCGGCTTCCTCGACGTGGAAACGCCGATCCTGACGCGCGCCACGCCGGAAGGGGCGCGCGATTACCTCGTGCCGTCGCGCACCCAGCCCGGACAGTTCTTCGCGCTTCCCCAGTCGCCGCAGCTGTTCAAGCAGCTTCTGATGATGGCGGGGTTCGATCGGTACTATCAGATCGTCAAGTGCTTCCGCGACGAAGACCTGCGCGCCGATCGTCAGCCCGAATTTACGCAGCTGGATATCGAAACCTCGTTCATGGACGAGGACGACATCACGACCACGTTCGAGGCGTTGATTCGCGACGTGTTCAAGTCGGTGCTCGACGTGGATTTGCCCGACCCGTTTCCACGCCTGACCTACGCCGACGCGATGCAGCGGTATGGCAGCGACAAGCCGGACCTGCGCATTGCGATGGAGCTGGTTGAGGTATCCGACCTGCTCGGCGATGTGGATTTCAAGGTGTTCGCAGGACCAGCCAAGGACCCCGAAGGTCGCGTCGCCGCGTTATGCGTGGCCGGTGCCGCCTCAATGTCCCGCAAGGAGCTGGATGATCTGGCCGGATTTGTCGCACGGTACGGTGCGCGCGGACTGGCGTACATCAAGGTCAACGACCGGGCGGCCGGACGCGACGGCTTGCAAAGCCCCATTCTCAAGTTCCTGCCTGATGACGCGATTGCCGGCATCATGGATCGCGTTTCGGCAGCCGATGGTGATGTCGTGTTTTTTGGCGCCGACAAGGCCAACGTGGTTAACGACGCCATGGGGGCGCTCCGGGTCAAGCTCGGGCACGAGCTCGGCCTGGTCGAGGGCGATTGGCGTCCGCTTTGGGTTGTCGACTTTCCCATGTTCGACAAGGACTCGCGGACCGGTCGCTGGACGGCACTGCATCATCCGTTTACTGCGCCGAAGAACGACGACGCGGACGCGCTTAAAGCCGACCCCGGCGCCACGCTTTCGCGCGCGTACGACATGGTGCTAAACGGCAGCGAGATCGGCGGTGGGTCTGTTCGTATTCACCGCGAACAAATGCAGCAGGCGGTCTTCGAATTGCTGGACATCGGCGACGATGAAGCCAATGAGAAGTTCGGATTCCTGCTCGAAGCGCTGCGCTACGGGTGCCCGCCGCACGGCGGCATCGCGTTTGGCCTCGACCGCATTGTGGCGCTGATGGCCGGAGTGGACAGCATCCGTGAGGTGATCGCGTTCCCGAAAACCCAGTCGGCTCAGTGTCTGCTGACCAACGCTCCAGGCGCGGTGCCGGCGGAGTCGCTGCGCGAGCTGTCGATCAAGGTGCGCAAGCCCGTCGAGTAACCGCCCGCCTCAGAGTTTGGACTTCAGCTCATAGAGCAGGGCGTGCGCCTCGCGCGGCGTGAGCGAATCGGGGTCGGCGCGTTCGAGCAGGGTCAGGGCTTCGGGTTCGACGGGTTCGGGTGGGGCGGTCAGGTCGAGTTGTCCCTGCCGATCGGCCAGAGCGGCGGTCTGCGTTTCCAGCGTGTGGAGATGGGCTTTGGCGGCGCGGACCACGCTGCGCGGGACCCCCGCAAGCTGGGCAACTTGCAGGCCGTAGCTCTGGTTCGCTGGCCCATCGCGGACCGAGTGCAGAAAAACCAGTTCATCGCCGTGCTCAGCCGCGGCCAGATGCACATTGACCACGCCGTCCAGATCCTCGGCCAGCCGAGTCAGTTCAAAATAGTGCGTCGCGAACAGCGTCATCGCTCGATTGCTCGCGGCAAGCTGGCGCGCGCAGGCCCAGGCCAGAGACAGTCCGTCGAACGTGCTGGTGCCGCGACCGATCTCATCCATCAACACCAGCGAACGCTCCGTGGCGTTGTGCAGAATTCTGGCCGCCTCGGTCATCTCCACCATGAAGGTGGAGCGGCCCCCGGCAAGATCGTCCGCCGCTCCGATGCGCGTGAAGATCCGGTCGATCGGCCCGACGACCGCGTGTTCGGCGGGCACGAAACACCCCACCCGGGCCATAACGACAATCAGCGCGGTCTGGCGCATGAATGTGGATTTGCCCCCCATGTTCGGGCCGGTGATGACCAGTAGTCTCTGTGTTGTGTTCAGCACCGCATCGTTCGGCACAAACGGGGCATCGAGTGCGGTCTCCACAACAAGGTGTCGGCCCGCGTGAATCTCGATCCCGGGCGTCGACGTCAGCTCGGGTCGGTTCAGACCGTGGTGCAGGGCGCGTTCTGCAAAACAGGCCAGCACATCAATGTGGCCGAGCGCACGGGCCGTTGATTGCAGCTCCGCGAGATGCGCGGCGAGATCGTCCAGCAGCGCGTCGTACAGCATCTTCTCGCGCGCCAATGATCGGTCCTTGGCCGACAGCACCTCGTCCTCGTAGCTCTTGAGCTCAGGCGTGATGTAGCGCTCGACGGCCTTTAGCGTTTGGCGCCGGACGTACTCGACGGGCACTTTGTCCGCGTGGCTGCGACCGAGCTCGATATAAAAGCCGTGCACGCGGTTATAGCCCACTTTCAGTGTGCTGACGCCGGTCCGAGTGCGCTCGCGCTGCTCGAGATCCTGAAGGTACTTGTCGGCGTTTTCACTCATGCCGCGCAGTTTGTCGAGTTCCTCGTCGTAGCCCGTGGCAATCACGCCCCCCTCGCGGATCTGCAGCGGCGGGGCTTCGACGATGGCGCGGGCAAGAAGCGCATGCAGACCGCTATGGGGGCCGAGTTGCCCCGCCAACTGGCCGAGTTCCGGGTCGTCGATCTTGGCGAGGTCGCGCACGATGCCTGGCAGTCGAGCCAGTCCATCGCGAAGGGCGGACAGGTCGCGCGGTCGCGCGCTCTTCAGCGCGATGCGGCTCAGGATACGCTCAAGATCTCCGAGGCCCCTGAGTTGTTCGCGTACACCCTCGAAGTGGTGGTTGACGCCAAGCGCGTGCACCGCCTGCTGTCGGCGCGCGACGGCGGCGTTGTCGTTTAGCGGCCGACCAAGCCAGCGCCGGATGCACCGCGCGCCCATGCCGGTGTATGTGGTGTCGAGCACGCTGATCAGCGTGTGTTGCTCGGTGCCCGTGAGGTTGTGCGTGATCTCGAGATTGCGCCGCGAGACGGGGTCGAGTCGGACGGTGTCGTCGCGCCGCTCCTGCACCAGCGCGTGGATGTGCGGCAGGGCCGTGCGCTGCGTGTCACGCACGTATTCGATCAACGCGCCGGCCGCGGCGATGCCAAGGGCGTCGGCCTGCACACCAAATCCGTCGAGGTCGCGGGTGCCCAGTTGTTCGCACACCAGTCGGTGCGCTGTGTCGGGGTCGAAGTGCCATGGTGCTCGCGTGGTCAGCCCTGCGCTCCGGTTCTGATCGGCAGCCAGTTGCGTGGCCAGCGGTGTTTGTTCCTCCAGCACGATCTCCGCGGGCTGCAAGCGTTCAAGTTCGGCCGCCAGCGCGTCGTGATTGTCGACGTCCATTGTGCGAAATCGACCGCTGGACAGGTCGAGCCACGCCACGCCGAACGCGTTCTTGGAAGCGTGCACCGCGACCAGAAGACTCTCGCTGCGTTCGGATAACAGCGCGTCATCGGTCAACGTCCCAGGGGTCACGATGCGAACAACCTTGCGCTCGACCGGGCCTTTGCTTTTGGCCGGGTCGCCGATCTGTTCGCAGATGGCCACCGATTCGCCAAGCCTCACCAAGCGTGCGAGGTAGGTATCCAGCGCGTGCACCGGTACGCCGGCCATCGGAATGGGCTCGCCGGCACTCTTGCCGCGCGTGGTCAGGGAGATGTCGATCAACGCGGAGGCACGCCGCGCGTCTTCGTAGAACAGCTCGTAGAAATCGCCCATCCGGTACAACAGCAGGATGTCCGGGTGGTCGGCTTTTAGCGCCAGATACTGGCGCATCATCGGCGTGTGCTGCGCGGATTTGGGCGGCGTGGTGCTCATGGCCGCGCAAGAATACGGGGTTTGCCGCGGCTTGTCCTTGGGGGCGCGGGGGCAACGCGCAGCAGGCGAGCACCTCTGCGATACTGGCGCAGATGAAGGTCATGCATATCGAGACCGGGCGGCATTTGTACGGGGGCGCCCGACAGGTGTTGTACCTGTTGCGCGGACTCAAGGAACACGGGGTCGACAGCGTGTTGGTCTGCCCCGAGGGCAGCGCGATTGAATCCGCCGCCGGTGATGTGGCCCGCGTCTGCGCGCTGCCGTGGGGCGGCGATCTCGATCTGGCCGGTGTGCCGCGTGTGCGGCGCCTGATTCGTTCCGAGTCGCCCGACATCGTGCATCTTCATTCGCGCCGCGGCGCCGATACGCTCGGTGCGCTCGCGGCCATCGCAACGCGGACCCGCGTGGTCCTGTCGCGTCGCGTTGATAACCCCGAATCCGCAGTGGCGCTGGCGCTGAAATACCGGCTGTACGATCACGTGATTACTATTTCCGAGGCCATTGCGAGGGTCTTGAGTGAACAGGGCGTCACGCAGGATCGGCTCACCTGCGTCCCCAGCGCCGTGGATATGACGGAGTGGGCGACGCCGGCCACGCGCAGCGAGCTGTGCGCCGAGTTTTCGCTGCTTGAATCGCAGAAGCTGGTGGGCATGGCCGCCCAGTTTATTCCGCGCAAAGGGCACGACACGCTGATCGATGCGCTCCGTCGTCTGGTCGATCCTCTGCCCGAGGTCCACGTGCTGCTGTTCGGCAAGGGTCCGCAGCAGGAGGTGGTTCAGAAGCGCGTGGAGTCCGAGGGTTTGGCGCAGCACGTGACCTTCGCCGGTTACCGCGATGACCTGCCGCGCTGGCTGGGCGCGCTGGACCTCGTGGGTCACCCGGCGCGCCGCGAGGGCCTCGGCGTGGCTTTGTTGCAAGCGGCGGCGGCCGGTGTGGCGATCGTGGCGGCGGACGCCGGCGGGATACCCGAAATCGTGCGGCCCGGGGAGACCGGTTGGCTGGTGCCACCGGATCGTGCGGAGGACCTCGCAGAGGCAATTCTTGAGGCTCTGGCGCACCCGGATTTGCGCGAGGCGCGGGCGACGGCGGCGCGCGAGCATGTCCGCAAGCGGTTTTCCATCGATGCGATGACGCGCGGCAATCTGGCGATCTACCAGCGGTTGCTCGGCGTTCAGGGTCAGTGATGGAGGCGAATCCGCTCGAACACTCGGACGCGGCGCTCCAGAAGCTGGCGCGGCAGGTCAGCGACGCGTTGCGCACCCGCGCCGAGCGAATCGCGACCGCCGAGTCGTGCACCGGCGGCTGGATTGCCAAGGTGCTCACCGACCTGCCTGGGTCATCCGCCGTGTTCAGCGATGGCTTCATTACCTATTCCGACGAGGCCAAGATATCGCGGCTTGCCGTGGCGCGTCGGGTGATCGAGACGCACGGCGCCGTCAGCGCGCAGGTCGTCAAGGCAATGGCGGCTGGCGCCCTCGCGCATTCGGGCAGCCAAGTCGCCGTAGCGGTTTCGGGCATCGCCGGGCCGGGGGGAGCGCGGCCCGGCAAGCCCGTGGGCACCGTCTGGATTGGCTGGCAGCACATTGGCGGCGGCGCGCGACAGACCGAATTCCAGTTCCCCGGTGACCGCGAGGCGGTTCGCCGCGCCAGCGTAGCCGAAGCGCTCTACGGCGCGCTCCGGTCGTTGGCGTCTTGAGCACAACTCGCCCATTCAGCATGGGCGAGCGCGGGCCCGGTCGCGAGCCGGATTAGTCGGTGTGTTGCTCAAATATTGAGCTGCCCCCGAACGTATTCTGTGCAATACTATGATTATCCATACAGTAGTTTTGAGCCACGCTGATCAGGTGACTTTTCATGAATGATGACAAGAAAAAAGCGCTCGCCGCCGCGCTGGGACAGATCGAAAAGCAGTTCGGAAAAGGCTCGGTCATGCGCCTTGGCGACCCGGGCGCCTTGCCAGAAGTCGACGCGGTATCGACCGGCTCTCTGAGCCTTGATATCGCGCTCGGGGTCGGTGGCCTGCCGCGCGGGCGCGTTGTTGAAATCTACGGACCGGAGTCGTCCGGTAAAACCACGCTGACGCTGCAGGTGGTCGCACAGATCCAGAAGTTGGGCGGCACCGCCGCGTTTGTCGATGCCGAACACGCGCTCGACCCGGTTTATGCAGAGAAGCTCGGCGTCGATACCGAGGACCTGCTGGTGTCGCAGCCGGACACCGGTGAGCAGGCCCTTGAGATCACGGACATGCTGGTGCGTTCCGGCGCGGTCGACGTCGTGATCGTCGACTCCGTGGCAGCCTTGACGCCGAAAGCCGAAATCGAGGGCGAAATGGGTGATCGCCACGTGGGTCTGCAGGCGCGTCTGATGTCGCAGGCCCTGCGCAAGCTCACCGCTAATATCAAGCGCGCCAACACGCTTGTGGTATTCATTAACCAGATTCGGATGAAGATTGGCGTGATGTTCGGCAGCCCCGAGACCACCACGGGCGGCAACGCGCTCAAGTTCTATTCGTCGGTGCGCCTCGATATCCGTCGCATTGGTGCGATCAAGAAGGGTGATGAGGTCATCGGTAACCAGACGCGGGTCAAGGTGGTGAAGAACAAGGTGTCACCCCCGTTTCGCATCGCCGAGTTCGAGATCCTCTACGGCGAGGGCATCTCCCGCGAGGGCGAACTGATCGACATGGGCGTCGAACACGGGCTCGTGAAGAAATCGGGTGCCTGGTATTCCTACGGCGAGGACCGGATCGGACAGGGCAAGGACAATGCGCGGGGCTACCTGCGTGATCACCCGGAAATCGCGGAGGAGATCGACCGTACATTGCGGGAGAAGCTGCTGCCGCAGATGATCGAGGACACCTCCGAAGACGAGGCCGAGGCTGTTTCGCCGGCGTAGTCCGGACGCGCCGGACGACCGCGCCGAAGCACGTCGGTCCGCCATGGACCTGCTCGCGCGACGCGAGCACGGCGCACAGGAACTTGTTCAGAAGCTGACCCGCAAGGGTTTCGACGACGACTGCGCGATCGACGCAGTCGGTGTTCTGGCTGACGAGGGTCTCCAGTGTGATGAGCGCTATGCGGAAAGTGTTGTCTCTGCTCGTATCGGGCAGGGCAAAGGTCCTTTACACATTCGCCATGGTCTGAAACAGTCCGGCATTGCTTCGAGCATCATCGACGCCGCGCTGTTGGCCGCCGATGTGGATTGGTTGGCGCAGGCGGTGTCGGCCAGAGAAAAACGGTTCGGCGCCGCGCCGGCCGACGATGCTCGGGAGCACGCCCGGCAGATGCGGTTTTTGTTGCAACGAGGATTCTCGGCGGAAATCGCACACCGGGCACTTGACGCCTGATTTCATCTCCACCGGACCTCTGCCATGAATACCGCTGAACTGCGCGATGCGTTTCTCCAGTTTTTTGCTGACCGTGAGCACAAGGTGCTGCCCAGTAGCCCGCTCGTGCCCGGCAACGACCCAACGTTGCTGTTTACAAACGCCGGCATGGTCCAGTTCAAGGACGTCTTTCTGGGTGACGATGTGCGCGATTATTCGCGTGCCACCACATCGCAGCGTTGTGTGCGCGCCGGCGGCAAACACAACGATCTGGAAAACGTGGGCTACACGGCGCGCCACCACACCTTTTTCGAGATGCTCGGCAACTTCAGTTTCGGGGACTACTTCAAGGAAGACGCGATCCGCTATGCGTGGTCCTTTCTGACCGAGGTTCTTAAGCTTCCGCCGGAGCGGCTCTGGGTCACAGTGTATGAAGACGACGATGAAGCGGCGGACATCTGGATCAAGAAGGTCGGAGTCGATCCGACGCGCTTTTCGCGCATGGGCGAGAAGGACAACTTCTGGTCCATGGGGGACACCGGTCCGTGCGGTCCGTGCAGCGAAGTGTTCTATGACCACGGGCCGGACGTGGCCGGCGGTCCGCCCGGATCGCCGGACGACGACGGTGACCGCTACACCGAAGTCTGGAACCTCGTCTTTATGCAGTTCGATCGTGCGACCGACGGCAGTTTGTCGCCGTTGCCGCGTCCGTCCGTCGACACGGGTATGGGGCTCGAACGCATGGCGGCGGTATTGCAGGGCGTACACAGCAACTACGACACCGATCTGTTTAAAGCACTGATCGGTGCGGTGATTGATGTGACCAACGCCGAGGATCGCAACAGCGCTTCGCTGCGCGTAATTGCTGACCACATTCGGGCGTGCAGTTTCCTCATTATCGACGGTGTGCTGCCGTCACGCGAAGGTCGGGGCTATGTGCTTCGGCGGATCATTCGACGCGCAGTCCGACACGGCTACAAGCTGGGTGTGAGCGAGCCGTTTTTCTGGCGTCTGGTGGCGGCGCTGGAGACAGCGATGGGTGACGCCTACCCTGAACTTACCGCACAGCGTGCCCATGTGGAGCGCGTGCTGCGTCAGGAAGAAGAACGGTTCGCACAGACTCTTTCGCAGGGCATGGCCCTGCTTGAGGACGTGCTGACCAACCTCAAAACCGGCGTTATCCCGGGCGATGTTCTTTTCAAGCTGTCGGACACGTACGGGTTTCCGCTGGATCTCACCGCCGACATCGCGCGCGAACGCAGCGTTGGGATCGACGAGGCGGGCTTTGACGAGGCGCTGGCTCGCCAGCGTGAGCAGTCGCAGGCCGCCAGTAAATTCGGCGTTGATGACAGTGGTCGACTGAACACCGATACGCGCACGTTGTTTACCGGCTACGACCAACTCACGGACAAAGCGGTCATCACAGAAATCCATGTGGACGGCGAATCCGTCGAAGCGCTGGCTGCGGGCCAAAGCGGTACGGTAATCACGGATCGGACCCCGTTCTACGCTGAAATGGGTGGGCAGGTCGGCGATACGGGGGAACTCGCATCCGCCTCGGGCCATTTCGCTGTGGGCGATACGCGCAAGGCGTCGGATGCGTTTGCGCATATCGGAAAGCTCGAGTCGGGGACGCTCAACGTTGGCGATGCGGTGACCCTGACGGTGGAAGGCACGCGACGCCGTGAGATCGAACTCAACCACAGCGGCACGCATTTGCTTCACGCCGCACTGCGGGAAGTGCTGGGTGACCATGTCGCGCAAAAAGGCTCGCTTGTCGCACCCGATCGACTCCGGTTTGATTTCTCGCACTACGAGCCGGTGACCCAGGCGGAACTGGATCAGATTGAGCAACGCGTAAACGAGGAAATTCGCGCCAATGTGGCGGTGGTCACCCGAACGATGAGCTACGACGACGCCATCGCCGCGGGTGCCATGGCGCTGTTCGGAGAGAAATACGGCGACGAAGTCCGCGTGGTGTCGCTAGGCGAGTTCTCGGTCGAGCTGTGCGGTGGAACGCATGTGACACGCGCCGGCGATATCGGCCTTTTAAAGGTGGTTCAGGAGACCGGGATTGCCTCTGGTGTCAGACGGGTCGAAGCGGTGACGGGCGATCACGCGCTCGTGCGCGTCAGGGATACCGAGGGTGCACTGGGCGACATCGCTACGCGGCTCAAAGCGGGTCGCGACGACGTCGTCGAGAAAGTGGGCGCCACGCTTGAGCGCTTGCGCGCAGCGGAAAAAGAGGTGGTGCAGCTCAAGCAACAGTTGATGGGCAACCGCAGCGGTGATCTGTTTGCGCAGGCGCGCGATATCAACGGCCTGAACGTCGTGGCGGCCCAGTTGGACGGCGCGGATGCCGGGGCGCTGCGGACCGCCGTGGACCAGCTCAAACACAAGCTCGGGGATGCGGTCATCGTTCTGGGGGCGGTCGACGACGGTAAGGTCCGGCTGGTGGCCGGCGTCAGTGATTCAGTGACGGATCGCGTCAAGGCCGGTGATCTGATTCGGCAGGTGGCTGAGAAGGTCGGCGGACGCGGAGGCGGTCGTGCGGATATGGCGCAGGCGGGCGGAACAGACGCCGCGGCGCTCCCGGGCGCGCTGGAGGCGGTGTACACAATCGTGAATTCTTGTTAACAGAACGCCTGCGAACCCAAGTATTGCATTGTTTTATGACAGTTTGCTGACAGCTTGTGGTACAAGTGTGCGACGGGTTTTGCGCGCAAACCCGTCTCATTCCGGTTTACGTATTCGGGTGAGTTGCCAAAAATACAACGAATTCAGCGTACTAGGGCTTTGCGTTTTTGGGACGCACAACCCGTTTTCCTAACAGTTTGGCGAGTAAAGTAGACTTGCATGCGCAGTCAGCTTCGGCGCTGTGCCCCGGGTCTGCTACAACCCGGTTGAAACTAAAAAAATTAGGCGCGGCGGCGTTCTCTGGGTAGACGAGCACCGGTTGCACCGCGTCAACGTGATTGAGGAGTCTGAAGGATGCTGATATTGACCAGGCGGGTCGGCGAGACCGTCATGATTGGTGACGACGTCACCGTTACGGTTCTCGGGGTCAAGGGAAATCAGGTGCGGATCGGCGTGAATGCGCCAAAAAATATCGCCGTGCACCGCGAAGAGATCTACGAACGGATCAAGAAAGAGGAAAGCACCGCATCCACTGGATAGCGGCGACGACCTCACGATTTCCATTCGACCGGCATACAAACGCGAAAGGCCCCAAAACGGGGCCTTTTTCTTTACCTGTCCAAAGCACGTCAGTATCATCGGCGTCCCGCGCAAAGGTGCGGTTCCCTGCGGAGAGGTGGCTGAGTGGCTGAAGGCGCTCCCCTGCTAAGGGAGTAAGGGTTAATAGCCCTTCGAGGGTTCGAATCCCTCCCTCTCCGCCATTCCCATCGGCCGCACCGCGCGAGCGCCCTTCTTGGGCAGACCGGGCCGGACCGGCCCGTATTCGAGGTGACCATGTCCGGATTCGATAAAGTGGTGCCTGATGTGGCGTCCGCACTCGACGGGCTGTCAGACGGCATGACGCTGATCTGCGGTGGTTTCGGACTGTGCGGTATCCCTGAAAACCTCATTGCAGAGGTCAAACGGCTCGGCGTCAAGGACCTTTCAGTGGTCTCCAACAACTGCGGCATAGATGGCTTCGGTCTCGGCGTGTTGTTCGAGGACGATCAAATACGTCACGTTCGCAGCTCTTATGTTGGCGAAAACAAGCTGTTCGAAAAGCTGTTTCTCGACGGCACCATCGATGTGGACCTGGTGCCGCAGGGCACGCTCGCCGAGCGCATGCGCGCTGGCGGTGCCGGCATCCCCGCGTTCTTTACCGCAACAGGCTACGGCACGCAGGTGGCCGAGGGTAAGGAAACGCGGGAGATCAATGGACGCCACTACGTCCTCGAAGAAGCCATCCGCGGCGACTTTGCACTTGTGAAAGCCTGGAAAGCCGATCGCTACGGCAACGCGATTTACCGCAACACCGCCCGCAACTTCAATCCCATGGCCGCGGCAGCGGGCAAGGTGACCGTGATGGAGGTTGAGGAGATCGTCGAGCCGGGTGAACTGGATCCGAACTTCATTCACACCCCCGGCATTTACGTTGACCGGCTCATCCAGAGCACGTTCGAAAAGCGTATAGAATTCCGCACGGTAAGCGAGGGTTGATATGGCACTAACCCGCGAACAACTCGCACAGCGCGTGGCGCAGGAACTGCGCGACGGCTACTACGTAAATCTGGGCATCGGCATCCCGACGCTGGTGTCGAACTACGTGCCCGACGGCATGGAAGTCATGCTGCAGTCGGAAAACGGACTGCTGGGCATGGGGCCGTTCCCCACCGAAGACACCATCGACGCCGACACCATCAATGCCGGTAAGCAAACGGTGACCGCGGTGAAGGGTGCATCGTTTTTTTCGTCTGCCGAGTCCTTCGAGATGATCCGCGGAGGACACGTCGATCTCACCGTGCTGGGCGCTTTCGAAGTGGACGTACACGGCAACATCGCGTCATGGATGATCCCCGGCAAGCTCATCAAGGGTATGGGCGGTGCGATGGACCTCGTCGCCGGGGCGGACAACATCATCGTGACGATGACGCACGCCGATCGCCACGGAAACTCCAAGTTGCTGGATCAATGTACGCTCCCGCTGACCGGCGCCGCCTGCATCAAGCGCGTGGTCACCGACCTTGCGTATCTGGAGATCCGCGACGGTGCGTTCCACCTGATCGAGCGCGCGCCGGGCGTCGCGGTCGATGAGATCAAGAGCAAGACGGCGGGCAAGCTGGTTGTCCCGGCTTCGGTGCCGGAAATGTCGCTGACCTGAGCCGCTTGGTATTTCCCGGCGACCCTTCTATACTCCCGCCCTCAAAACAACGCGCCCGTAGCTCAGCTGGATAGAGTACCTGGCTACGAACCAGGCGGTCGGAGGTTCGAATCCTTCCGGGCGCGCCATTTAGAGCAAAGGCTTAGCTGGTTTTAGCTAAGCCTTTTGTTTTTACATGACCGTTTTCTCGTCTCTCATGCATTCGGAATCCACTGCTGAATTTGCACGTACCAGTAGGCACGGCCAAGCTGCATTTTCAACGTGCTCAAGGTCGGTCCGCGTCATGCTCGCGTGTCGCAGTTGGCACGGATCGACGTTTCGATTTCTCGAGCCAGAAAATCCTGCAGTCGGCGAACGCTTTGAAATAGAACGTCGCGACACTTACGTGTTAGTTGACCAGCCACGCGATCCGTCCGGCGAGTGAGGCCTCATACCGGCTACTTGACGTAACGCACGTGTCTACGCCGAGTCTCAGACGATACAATGCCGAGCGTTCTGAATTCAGCACACGACGGCCAATAGTGATCACCGCGTTCAACAACCCCAACCGAAATCCCTCACTTTGCATGGCGCTGCTCGTCATGATGGTTGGCTTAGGCGGCTGCTCTGACGCCCCGTTGCCAGAGCTGCCCGACCTAAAGCTCGCCAGCTTCGATACTGACGTAGCCACCGACATCCAGTCCGCCGAAGCCGCCGTCCTGAAACAGCCGGAAAACCCAGAGAGGAACGGAAACCTCGCCCGCCTCCTGCACACGTACGGACAAGACGAATGGGCAGCCGCCTGCTACATGCGCGCCCGCGCGCTCAGCGAAGACGACTTCGAGCTGGCCTACCTGCACGCGATCGTCCTTGCGAGACTCGGCGACCGTGAAAGCGCCGTGAACGCTTTCGAGCAAGCCAACGAATTACGCGACGATTACGCGCCGGCGCTGCTCAGACTGGCGGCTCTGAAGATCGAGCTGGGCGATAACGAGGCGGCGCGCGCACTGTACGAACGTATTCTTGATATTGAGCCCGGTACGTCGCAGGCCTTACTGGGCCTTGCTGGACTGACGGAGACTGTGCCTGAAGCGACGTCTCTGCTTGAACAGGCCGCCGATCTCCGTCGACCATTCGGAAAGGCTCATTACGCGCTGGCAACGGCTTATCGCAAGCAGGGACGGACCGGTGAGGCGGACGAGCAGTTGCGCTACTTTGAGCGCTACAAAAAACGGGAGCCTGCGCTCGCGGACCCGGTCCTTGAGAAGATGTCTTTCCTGAACAAAAGCAAGCGCGGACAGATGAACCGTGCTCTGGCGTTGCTGGGTCGCGGCAACAACGAGGCCGCGGCGATCTTCTTTGAGAGCGTGCTTCGCAAGGATCCCGGGCATGTGCCTGCGTACAGTTTCCTGATCGTTGCCTATGGCAACCTCGGTGACTACGCACGCGCAGCGCAACGCTACGAAACCGCGGTCGAACGGGGCGATGTCTCCGCGCAACTGCACGTCAATATGGGTGTTCTGGAACTCACGCGCGAGCGCTATCGGGATGCCGCCGCGCTGTTCCGCACCGCACTTGAGGTCGACGAGCGCTACGCGCTGGCGCACGTTTATCTCGGCGCCGCGCTCGAAGCGATCGGCGACAGCGACACAGCCCTTGCGCATTACGCCACGGCGGTGGCGCTGGATCCAGACAACCGACAGGCCGGCCACAGTCTGGCTAACCTGAAACGCAAGCGACGTGACTACGCCGGAGCGCTCGAACAGTTCGAGCGCATTGTTGAGTGGGACGACGCGCAAACGCCCGTATACCTGCGCGATATGGCGACGGTCTACGAGCGGCTCGACCAACCGTCCCGCGCGTTGGCGGCGCTGGATCGGGCCAGTCGACTGGCAGTGCATTTTGAACTGCCAGAGCTTGCGACCGCACTGGAGAGAAAGCGGAACATCCTGAGAACCAAGGTTGCGACGCCGTGAGCGGCCGGTGGCGCACATCGCAAACGGTGACCCTGTCCGCGTTTCTCATGACCGGCGTGACGGCCTGTTCGCCCACGGATGAAAAGAGTGATAACGCTGTTGCTGAGACCGTCGTGCTGTTCGAGGACGTCGCCGAATCCACTGGTCTCGTGTTCACCCACGACGCCAACACCACACCGGAGTATTTTTTCCCGGAGATCAACGGTGCAGGCGGCGCGCTGCTCGATTACGACAATGACGGTGATCTGGACGTCTACCTGATTCAGGGCGGTGCCCTTGACGGTTCGGGAACCAAAACAAATCGCTTGTTCCGGAACGCACTTGTGCCGTCCGGTGAGCTTCGCTTTGACGATGTGACTCAAGGTTCGGGGACGGGCGATAACGGTTACGGGATGGGCGTGGCGACGGGCGACTACGACAACGACGGCGATGTCGATATCTACCTCGCCAATTTTGGCGCCAACGTGCTGCTGAGGAACGATGGCGACCGCTTCACTGACGTGACCGCCGCGAGCGGTACGGGTGACGTACGGTGTAGTGCCGGTGCGTCATTCGCGGACTATGACCACGACGGCGATCTTGATCTGTACGTTGCCAACTACATCGACTGGTCCAAAGACGACAATACGGCCTGTGAGAACACGGCCGGCGAACGCGATTACTGCGCCCCGTCCAACTACGAATCGGTCAGCGATGCGCTGTTTCGAAATGACGGCGATGGGGTGTTCACCGATGTCAGCGAAGACTCGGGCATCGCGTCGGTCGCGGGCAACGGCCTCGGTGTCGTGTCCGCCGATTTCAATGGCGACGGCCTTTCGGACTTTTACGTCGCAAACGATCAGCAGGCCAACCATTTGTGGCTCAACGCGGGCGAGGGACACTTCGAGGAGGCCGGCCTTGTTTCGGGCAGCGCCTACAATGCAGCCGGCGTCGCAGAAGCCAGCATGGGCGTCACTGCGGGGGACTACGACGGCGACGGCGATGACGATTTGTTCATGACGCACCTGAACGCGGAATCCAACACGCTCTATGCAAACGATGGTCAGGCGTTTTTTGACGAAGTCACGGACAGCGCCAATCTCGCGGCCAGCAGCATGCGGTTTACCGGGTTTGGCTCTGCATGGTTTGACTACGATAACGATGGCTTCCTCGATCTCTTTGTGGCCAACGGCGCCGTCATGGTGCTCGCTGAGCGGCGCGGCCAGAGCGCCTTTCCGTACGAGCAACAGAACCAGCTCTACCGCAATCTGGGCAACGGTCGTTTTGCAGATATGAGCGGTACAGCGGGAGACGCATTGGCCCTGCGTGAGGTCAGCCGGGGCGCGGCGATTGGAGACGTCGACAATGATGGTGCGATCGATGTTCTGGTGACCAATAACAGTGGACCGGTGCGGTTGTTGCGCAACGTGATTGGCGGCGAGCAAGAGTGGCTTCGTTTGCGCCTCGTCGGGAAGCAGTCCTCGCGCGACGCCCAGGGCGCGAAAGTCGCACTGCGCTTCGATGACGGCACGGTGCGCTGGGGCCGTGCGCACAGTGACGGCAGCTATGCCAGCGCCAGCGATGTGCGCGTGCACTTCGGGCTAGGCCTCTCCGCGACGGTTTCCGCCGTGATGGTTGTCTGGCCGCGAGGCGGTGCAGAGATGTGGACCGACGTCGCCGCGAGCACCACAACGACGCTTGAGCAGGGCAGCGGCGAGATGGCGGAGCCTGCGCAATTCAATGTGAGACACTAGTGGATGTGGCGACTGCCTGCGTCACTTGTGATACATTATAACGTTTTCAGGCCTTGCGTTCGGGGAAAGCACCGTGTCCGACCATCACACCCATACCGCCTCCAGTCTGGCTGACTGGCTCGGCATTACCGCGTCAGCCGCCTGCGCCATTCACTGTCTGGCGCTGCCGACCTTGCTCGTGACCGGCGCCGTGGTCCCGGGTTCTTTCTTTGGGGATGAGTCCTTTCACCTCATGGCCCTGTTCGTCATGCTGCCGGCTGCGGCGGTTGCGTTTTTTCTGGGCTGTCGCGTGCACCGCGACAAGCCGGTCATGTGGATGGGTATTGCCGGCATCGCCGGGATGATCCTTGCCGTGACGGTGCTTCACGATCTTGTGGGCGAGCAAGGGGAAAGGGTGGCGACGGTGGCGTCCGCGGTGCTCTTGGTTGCCGCGCACTATCGAAATTTCAGATTGTGTCGCTCCGGGACGCCTGTTAGCGCCTGATTTGGTCAGGCGCTGGGCCCGGCGGATTCACAGTCGGCGCAGACGCCCGATAGCTCAATGACTGAACTCGCCAGGGTGAAGGCGCGTTCTTCCGCGAGCGAGCTCAACAATTGCGTGACTCGCGAGGCGTCCAGCTCATCCACCTTGCCGCATGACGAGCACAGCAGATACGGGCTATCGTGGCTGTGTTCGCCCAGCGAACAGGGCAGATAAGACTGCTTTGACTCAAGTCGGTGCACCAAACCCACCCCAATCAGAAAATCGAGATGCCGGTACACGGTGAGCGGCGCCACTTTTTTGCCTTTGCGGTCCTCAAGACGCGCCACAAGTTCATAGGCCGTCAGCGGTTGGTCGCTGTTGACCAGCTCGGTGTAGGCGGCGAGGCGTGACGGTGTGAGCCTTGCCCCCCGCTCGGCGCACCGCGTGACGGCTTTTTCGTGCCATTCCTCTGAAAGTGCGACCGGTTTTGACGCTGGTTGTGCCATCGCTGTCTCAAGCCCCTGTACTAACCATCGAAGTATAGCCCCAAAAAAGGGCAATCCACCGGGTCCGCAGCGCGCATTCCCAGCAACAAAATGTTACTATATAACAATAACGAGATACCAGACGCCGGGGGAAATCTTATGCGTACTCATTCCATGTCTATTGGCCGATTGACTTCCATCCTCGCGTGCCTTGCGTTAGCGCCGTCGGCGTTCGCACAGCATCAGGACATATTTCTCGGGGTCGCCGATAACCAGATCGATGTGCTGAACGGCGTGGACGCGTCCGAGGGGCATAAGGTGTTCGCGGCGGATCTGGGCGAGTTGGGCACACCGTTTGGCACGGACGATCCGGGTTTCAACACCGGCGGCAGCGTCTTCAATCCGGGCGAAATTCTCGCGTACGAACTTACCGCGTCGCTGCGCTTCTGGGACGGCACGTCCTGGACAGATTCCGTCCCGACGGGCGAGCAGGTGGTCGTGACTGACGTGATTGGCAGTCAAAGTTTCATCTCAACGTCGGGTGTGACCAACGCAATGGGATTCGTGGATCAGGCCAACTCGGCGGGCAGCATCCATACGCACATCGATTTTGAGGTGGCGCGTCCCGGCGGTGAGGACCCAGCCGTGGGCGCCTACCTGATCGAGTTCGACCTGTTCGGACTGGCGTCGGACCAGGCCACGCAAATCTATGACGATTCGCAGCCCATTCAGCTCGCGTTCAATCAGAGTCTGACCGACGAGGCCTTCGACGCCGCTGTCGATGCGCTGGTCGTCGGTGCCGATCTGGACGGCGACGGTGTCGGCGATGCGATTGATAACTGCACCGAGTTCGTTAACGCAGACCAGCGCGACACCGACGGCGACGGGTTCGGCAACGCCTGCGATACCGACCTGGACAACAACGGCGTGACCAACGTGGTGGATCTCGGGCTTCTGCGCCAGGTGTTCTTCACCGACGATGCGGATGCGGACTTCGATGGCAACGGCACCGTCAACATTGTTGATCTGGGACGGATGCGTTCGTTCTTCTTCCGGGCGCCCGGTCCGGCGGCGGGGCAGTAGCCGCTACGGCGCGCAGTGAGCGCGCCCGTCAGGGCGCGCCGCTCTCCAACTTTTCACGCAGCGCCTGAAAGGGCGCAACGTCCGGTCTTAGCGTACTGATGGTTCGCGCAATCTCCCGGGCATCGGTCGGGCGCGCGTCTGCCCATTGGTTGGCGAGTCGAAAGAGCTGGGCGTACACGGTCTGGTAGTCGCGACTGGCGCGCGCCGAGGCCAGATAAAGCGGCAGGGCGGCCGCGCCGTCCTTCTCACCGTGCACGCGGGCCGCGTTCAAATACAGATCGCGTGCGCGCACGTAGTTCGATAACCGCCGACCAAAGTCTGACGACCCGCGCCGTTCACGCTCGCGGTTGGCAACGGCGCCCGTGGTTTCAAGAAGCGTCATCAAGCGACCGTAAGGCACGCTCTCGCGGTCGTAGGTAAAGCGCGGCCCGAGGTAGGACAGCTGCGTACGGTCATCGGTGTTCAACGGTCCGGCGCCCGCCAATTCTGACAAGGCCTCGGTATCAAACAGCCGCGTCGACAGTATCTGTAGCTCGTTGGTCAGAAGATCGCGCTTCAGGACGTCGCGTAATGCGCTCGAGGACACGCGCCTGGAGAGATAACCGGGTTTCACGCGTGAGGCGTCCAGCCCGGTGATCAGGCCTCCCGCCGGGAAGCTCAGCATGTCCGTGGCCATGATCAACTGCCCGTCGGGAAAGACGCTCAGAAATGTCCGTGCGACCAGCTCAATCATGTCCATATCGAGCTGGTGCAACGGGAGCCAGTGGCAAAACACGCCACGGTCGGACAGCCGGTCGCGAATTGCTTGGTAGTGCTCCTCGGTGAACAGGAGCCCGGCACCGTCGCGCGACGGGTGGAACAGATCGGCGATGATCACGTCGTAGTCGGTGCGCGCGGTGCGAACAAAGCGCCGCGCGTCGCTGGCGTACAGCGCCACGTTTGGTCGCGCATGCGGCGAGCCATTGGCGGGCGCGAAGAAGGGCAGATAACCGAGCACCTCGGGCACGATCTCCACCGCATCCACCTGCACGCGATGGTCAGCGGCGGCCCCGACGGTCGTTCCGCTGGCCACGCCCAACATCAGTGCGGTTTGAGGTTGGGGATGAAACAGCAACGGTAAGTGAGCCTGACGCCGCTGAAACAACAGAGCGTCCGGCGTGGTGCCGCCCATCTGATAGCGGTTGTTGACGCGCAGGTTGCGAGCCCCATTGCGTTGTACCACCGAGACGGTCGCCGTGACGCCTTCCTTGTACGCGAGAATGTCTTCACCACTGCGAAGTGTCAGGATGCGCAGCTCGGGCATCGCGAGCAATACAAGGCACGGGGCGATGACAACCGCGAGACGGCGCGGCCACGTCGCGCGCATCGCAATCACAGACAGCGCCGCGTAGCACAGCGCAATCAGACCGAGCGACCACTTGGCACCAATCAACGAAAGAAGCCCGACACCGATGCACGCGGGTGCGAGCGCCGCCCCCAGTGTGTTCAGACCAAGTGCGCGACCGATGTGACCGCTTGCATGGCGCTCGTCCTGGGCCAGGAGCACAAAGACAATGCCCATCAGCACGCTCGGCAATGCGAACGCGCACAACGCCAGCGCCATCTCACTGACAAACACGTCCAGAACCGTATTCCCGAAGGTGAGCCTGAGCGATCGGTACAGATCACTGGCCCGTGCCAGTAAGCCGATGCTCAAGGCGGACAGTATGGACAGGGCGAGCAGCAGTTCAGGCAGTCGCGGTAACCAGCGCTGACCGAAGCGTTGAGCTAATGCGGCACCTGCGCTGCTGGCGGCAAGATACACAGCGAGGGCGGTGGCAAAGCTGTAGAGCGTGGCTTCAAAGGCCTGCGATAGCAGGCGCACCACCAGCAACTCGTATCCCACGCCGAGCAGACCCGTCATCAACAAAAGCAGGGCGACGCTTGGAACGGTCGCGTGGGTTGGGCTGACCGGACTTGTGGCGATGGCCGGACCGTCAGCGCGCCCCCACGCCACCGCGCCGACCGCGCACATCACGTTTACCGCGGCAAAGAGTAAGAGCGTATTGGCTTGACCGAGGACGGGCAACGCCATGAAGACGCTGACCAACACGCCCACAACCGCGCCGCCGGTATTTGCCGCGTAGGCGCCGGCAATCACGCGATTGTCCGCGGACTTTCGGGCAAGCACCTGCTCAATCGCAGGTAGCGTGATGCCCATGGCCACGGTGGCTGGTAGCAGTACGATGAACGGCAGCGCAAACGCGACCGCCCAGTGCAGGCCGGCGGGCGGCGCGATGCCAAGAAAATCCGCAGCCCACAGTGTGGCAATCGGAACCGTGAACGGTGTGGTGACGGCGACCAGTGCGATGACAATTTCGCAGCCCGCGTACCAGATCTGCGGGTTCGGCGTCCGGGCCATGCGAGGACCAAATGCCCAGCTACCGATCGACAGACCGGCGAAAAACGCGGCCACGACGCCGAGCAGGCTGGGCATTTCGTGGCCGAGCGCGAGGCTGAAGTGTTTGGTCCAGATTGACTGATACGCCAGACCGGCGCTGCCCGAGAGGAACAGCAGGCCGTACAGCGCCAGCGGGCGCCGCGCGGTCATTCGCCGCCGAGAATCAGAACGCCGGACGCCGGCGTGGGTTCGGGTGTCTCATCCGTGGGGCGATGGCTCAGGGCCTCAATCGCCGCGGTGCACTCATCGGCCACCAGACCGTGGTTCAGGATCACCTTGACCGGGTCCGCTGTGCGGTAACGCTGTTGGTCGGCGTGGTCGAGGGCGTCTGAAAACAATTCGAGCTCGATCAGGTACGCGCCGACCGACGGATTGCCTGTGTGCCCGATGCCAGGCAGCGAGCAGTCGCCCGAGCTGTCTTCCACGCAGAAATCGAGATGGGAGTGAATGCTGCCGTCGGCGGCAGCCTGCTCAATGGCCGACTCCGTGGGCCCGGTCAGCGTGTCGCCGGACCAGATCGTGCCCTGACGGTAAAAGTCGAGTTCGTCGGGGTCGCCGCTGATAAACACGTCCGGCGGAATCGCACCGAAAAATCGCACGCGTTCACCCGCGGGCGGCGCGTCCAGCCAGCGATCTGTCACCGGATCAAAATACGAAAGGGTGCCGAGCGCGCGAAACCACAACACGTCGTCGGCTTCAAAATCGCCCGGATCGATCACCCAGCCCGGGTCATCGGTTTTGTGCGGGCCCCAGTTTTATAGGAGAGTGTGAGAACAATTTAGCGAGAAGAAAGTCTTTAACACGAAAAAAGTCATTTGCGGATGTAGCAAGAACAATTAGTACCATAATCAGATTTACATCTTCCATG
>JBCCMA010000007.1:0-41528 GCA_039026595.1 Pseudomonadota bacterium | reverse complement strand
TTTTCCGAGAGCGCGGCGAGAACCGGACCGGTGGCGGTGTTGACGTTGACCGTGGTGCCGGGGGGCAGGGCGGTGATATGGAGTCGCAATACGTCGTAGACCTCCCGGGTCATCGCCTCGAGCGCAAGCAGTTCGCTCGGATGGGTGATAAAGCCGTTCGCGGTCCGGTAGGCGGGTGTGTTGCCCGTGTAGGCGTCGTCTTCGGCGCCCACAGGAAAACTGACGTCGGGGTCCGGGTCGAGCCAGTCCACGACCTGATCGGCGATTTGCGGATCGACATTCAGGGACTCCAGAAGCCGCTGGAACACCAGATACCAGGCCTCGTCGCGCTCGCCGGTCGCGCTGATCAGGTTGTTCAGATTGAAGCGGCCCTGCATGTCCTCGATTTGCCCGACGATCTGCCCGCCGTCGATGGGAAACGCCGGCGCATCCGCCGCCCACAACTCCTCGAGTGAGTCCACTTCGGACTGCCGGGCGTCTTCGTTCAGAATTTCAGCGGCCCACGCTTCACCGCCGAGCGCGTACTGACGACCCTGCTCGAGCGCGAGCATGCCACCCGTACGACGAACCTCGATGTGACTGTCCCACATGGTGCTGGAAATCAGCGTCATCGCGATGACCAGCAGCATCATGGCGGCCAGCAGGGCCACGCCACGCTGTCGTTTCGGCATCGCGTTCACTGGGCGACCTCGACAAGGCGGCTGATGACACCAAAATCTTCAAGTTCGAGCGTAAATTCCACCGCGCGAGGTCGCAGCGCGAGACCTGTGCCGCCGCCGCTCCCGCCGCCCGACAGCGGCGGCCAGTCTTCCGTATCGTTGCCCTGGCTGTCGAAAAAACGCATGCGCATGGCCAGCACCCCCTCAAGCAGCGGGCGGCGTGTCGGCACCGTGCCCTGCGTCCGGTCCAGGACCGGCCACTGCACGCGGTACAGCGTGTTCTCGTCGACCTGATAACCGATGCGCTGCAGGACGCTTCGCTTGAGACTGGCCGGATTTGTCCAGCCGCCGGTGGTCATTTCAATCCCGCCGCCTTCCGCGCCGGTCATCAACGCGGGTATCCGGTCCGAGCCGATAAGGTCGCGCACCGACCGGGGTTGAATCTGGCTCAGATCGCGGACCATGGTCTGTACCGCCCGCTGAATCGATGCAAATTCTCCGGAGGCTTCTTCCAACCGCTCGGCACCTCTGATGGACTGCTTGAGCGAAACGAAGCCCATCGCCATCACAATAACGAACAACGCGGACGCGACGAGGATCTCGATCAGTGTGAATCCGCTTTGTTTCTGGGGTGACCTCATGTGCCGTTACCTTGCGGGGTCAGCAACGGGCCGCGCCCCGGCGCCGGATTCGCGGGCTGTCCGGGCGCGTTACCCGGAGTCGCACCCGGCCCGACGGGCAGTCGGGTATCGAACGGTCGACCCAGGGCACCATCGCCGCCCTGACCGACAAAGCCGACCGCGTCCGCGACGATTTGATCGGGGTTGCTGGCCAGAGCGACCGTTACGTCAATTCGCAGGAAATTCTGCACCTGGTCGTTCGGCGGCTCTACGGTGCTTTCCCAGACCCAGTCCTGCCCTGCGTATTCGATATCGCCGTCGTCCCGGCCGGTGCTGGGCAGACCGTTCACGATTCGCAGCTCCGCAACCTTGTTTTGCGCGATCCACATGCCGACGGTGCGCATTTGAACCTGGCGGGTGTTGCGCGCCGATTGGACCAGTTGCTTGACCACCGCCGCGCCTGCAAGCGACACGATAATCAGGGCGACCATCACTTCGACCAGCGTGAAGCCGCGGTCACGTCTCAACATCAGTCTAGAAGCCACGGTCATGTTCAATCAGCTCCGTCTCGCCGAGCGGATCGACGACGAGTTCGACGTCCACATCCGAAAAGTCGGCACGGGCATAAAGTGCAAATGGCGTGACCTCTCCGCTGGCCAGCAGCAGGACTTGCGGGTTCACGTTCAGGCCACCGTCTTCCTCATCGGCTTTGGGCAATTCAACCGACTGGTTTTCCATGCGCAGATCCAATTCGATGCCGGCTTCCAGCTCGCGTGAGCGGAACAGGTCGTTATCGACGCCCATTTCCGTCCACTGTCGCGTCAGCGGATCGTAGGAGTAGAACGCGTAGCGATCCGTCTCGATCTGGATTCCGATGCTGCGCCCCTCGATCTGGGCCTGCTCCCACGCCAGATTACGCAGCACGTTGAAGCGTCGGACCTGCTCCCGGAGATTTTCTTCCCCTTTCGAAAACGCCCCGGTCTTGACCATGATCGTCGCCGCGATGAACCCGATCATGATGACCACGACCATAATCTCGATCAGCGTGAAACCACGCTGACCCGAGGCCCGCCGCGACGTCATATCACTGGGATTCCCAGTTGCCGATGTCGGCGTCCTGACCTTCACCGCCGAGTTGACCATCGCGGCCGAGACTCATCAGATCGTAGGTGCCGTGCTGGCCGGGACGGCGATAGACGTAGGCGTTGCCCCACGGGTCTTCGAATTTGTCGATGTAACCCTCTGCTGGGTACTTGCGCATGTTGGGGCGTGGCGCGGTGACCAGCGCCTGTAAACCTTCATCGACGGTCGGCAAATCGAAGTTATCGAGACGGTAGAACTCCAGTGCTGAACCAATGGCGCGCATATCGCTGAACGCTTTCACTCTCTGGGCCTCATACGGCTTGTCGAACAGCTTGGGCAGCACGAACGTCGCCATGATGCCGAGGATCACCACAACCACCATGATTTCGAGCAGCGTGAAGCCGCTCTGACGGGCTGGTAAGGTGGCGTGGTGGTTTGCGCGGGCGGCTGGACGCAATGTCGTTCGTTGCATGATGTCTTGGTGCCTCATCCGTTGGGTTGTGGGCCGAATTGCGGGCGACGCCGCGTTCATCACATACGATGCTCGGCGCGCCAAAAAATTCCGTGGAGTGTAGCAAATATCACGCGCTTAACCGGTGTAGCCGGTCTCATCCCGGGCGGACATAACGCCGCACTCGGTGCGTTTTTCTGGCCGCTTATGGCGGTCATCGTTCTGCTGGCGATGGGCGCGGACGGCGTCCGCGACGCGCTTCGTTACGAGCAGGGCGTGTGGACGGCCACACGGCTCGGTGGCGCTCACCTGGTGCACCTTGCATGGTCCCATACGCTACTGAACGCAGCCGGCCTGGCGGTGCTTGGTCTGCTGTTTAGCCACCGCTTGCGCTGGTACCAGTGGTGGCTGGCGGCCGTTTTTTCAGCCGTGGCCATCGATCTGGGCCTGGCGCTGCTCAGTACAGAGATCGGATGGTATGTCGGGTTATCGGGGGTGCTGCACGGATTGTTCGTGGTTGGGAGCGTCTCCGAATGGCGAGACGGCCATCGCTCAGGCCTGTACCTGCTGGTCGGCGTGGTCGCCAAGCTGATCTACGAGCAGGGGATCGGACCGCTGCCAATGACGGCGTCCGCCGCTGGCGGGCCGGTGGTGGTGGATGCGCATCTTTATGGTGCATTGGGTGGGCTTGTATCCTGTGGTTTAATGCGCCGCGGCGGGCCTGTGCACCGCCGTGAATCAGGAGAGTCGCCATGAGTACCGCGTTTTTCTTTCCGGGTCAGGGCTCGCAGTCGGTCGGCATGATGGACGACCTCGCCGCGAACCACCCGCAAGCTCAGGAGACCTTCGCCGAGGCCAGCGACGCCTTGGGCGTCGATCTGTGGAACCTCGTGCAGAACGGACCGGAAAGCCGACTGAATCAGACGGCATGGACTCAACCTGCGATGCTGGCCGCCGACGTGGCCACCTATCGGATCTGGCGCGACAAGGGCGGCGCCGAACCGGACGTGATGGCGGGACATAGTCTGGGTGAATACGCCGCGCTGGTTTGTGCAGAGGCGGTTGGGTTTGAGGATGCGATTCGTCTGGTCGCACGCCGCGGGCACTTGATGCAGTCTGCCGTCGCGGAGGGCGAGGGCGCGATGGTGGCGTCGATCGGGCTGGACGACGACACCGTGCGTTCGCTGTGCGCTGAGGTCGCGCAGGGTCAAATCGTGGCGCCGGTCAATTTCAATGCACCGGGTCAGGTCGTTGTGGCGGGAGACGCCAGCGCCGTGTCCCGCTTTGAAACGGCTGCACGCGACGCGGGCGCCAAGCGCGTCCTTCCATTGCCCGTTAGCGTCCCGTCGCACTGCGCGCTGATGCGCCCTGCGGCTGATGCCTTCACGAGCGATCTGGCAGAGGTCAATTTCCGCACACCCAAGGTGGACATTCGCCACAATGCCGGAGCACTGCGTCGACGCGGTGCGGACGGTTTGCGCGAGTTGCTGGCGCGCCAGCTCTATTCGCCCGTGCCATGGCGTGCAACGGTGGAAGCGCTCGTGGTCGAGAATATTGAGCGTTTTTATGAATGCGGACCGGGCCGCGTACTGACCGGATTGGTCAAGCGGATTTATCGGCGCGCGAAAATACACTCCCTGCACGATGCGGCGAGCATCGATGCGGCGCTGCTGGATGCCGCGCAGTTGAACCAGGTGCTCGATCCAGCCTGAAAGGGTTACGCCGCTATGGCCACTACTCACCAATTAAACACGGACAAACGCGTGGCGCTTGTGACGGGCGCGAGCCGGGGTATCGGAGCTGCGATCGCCGACAGACTGAGCCAGGACGGCCTGTTTGTGATCGGCACGGCTACCTCGGAAAAAGGCGCAGCGGACATCAGCGCGCGGCTCGGCTCAAACGGCCGTGGTGCGGTGCTGGACGTGAACAGCGAAGAAAGTGTCGACCATCTTCTGAAAAACATTCAGGGCGCAGAGGGCGCGGTACATGTTCTGGTCAACAATGCCGGCGTGACTGCCGATACGCTTCTGTTGCGAATGAAGCCAGAAGACTGGCAGCGGATAATTGATACCAATCTGACGGCGGTCTACCGACTGAGCCGCGGCGTGTTGCGCGGCATGATGAAAGCAAGGTTCGGTCGGATCGTAAACATCGGGTCGGTGGTCGGCAGCATGGGCAATCCGGGGCAGGCCAACTACGCGGCCGCCAAGGCAGGGATGATCGGTTTCGCGAAATCACTGGCGTATGAAGTCGGATCGCGCGGCGTCACTGTGAACACCGTCGCACCCGGGTTTGTTGACACGGATATGACCCGAGCGCTGACCGACGATCAGCGAAGCGCGCTGGTCGATCAGGTGCCGGCTGCGCGGCTCGGAGATACCACCGACATCGCCCATGCTGTGGCCTTTCTGGCGTCCGATGGGGCCGGGTACGTCACAGGTCAGACGCTTCACGTCAACGGCGGCATGTACATGGCCTAGCGCTCAGGTTTTTTTTGGCGCACTGCAGCGATCGCCCGATCTCCAAAAAACCTACTTGAATCCCGGCCTTGCGGCCCCCAGTTCCGCCCGTGCGGACGTATAGCCTGCGTCCGGTGATTCACATACAATGTGCGCGCCGTCGGATATCGGCAAATTATGTAGAACGAGGACTACCATCGATGAGTATTGAAGAACGCGTCAAAAAGATTGTCGCCGAGCAACTGGGCGTCAAGGAAGACGCGGTCAAGCCGGATTCGTCATTTGTTGATGATCTGGGTGCCGATTCGCTGGATACCGTGGAGTTGGTGATGGCGCTTGAGGATGATTTCGAATGCGAAATCCCCGACGAAGAGGCGGAAAAAATCACGAACGTTCAGCAGGCGATCGACTACATCAAGAACAACCAGGGCTAGCGCCCGATCGGTGCACCGCATAGTGTGTGCATCGTTTATAACCATTGCGGCCGGCGAACATCGTCGGCCGTTCTGGTTCTGCCGCCATTACTGGAAAGGTAAATCACTGTGAGTCGACGACGCATCGCCATTACTGGAATGGGGCTGATTTCACCGGTGGGAAATTCGGTCACCGAGGCGTGGGACAATGTTCGAAACGGCGTGAGTGGCGTAGGCCCGGTCACGCGCTTCGATACGAGTGATCTCAATACGCATTTCGCCGCTGAAGTGCGCGACTTCGATCCCGCTGACTACATGGATCGCAAGCTGATTCGTCGATGCGATGTCTTTATGCATTACGGTATCGCCGCCAGCAAAATGGCGTTCGCTGATGCCGGCCTGTCCATTGACAGTACGCCGGCTCACCGAATCGGTGTCGCGATCGGGTCGGGCATCGGCGGCATCACGACGATTGAAGAGAACTACGAGAAGTATCGACAGGCCGGTACCGCCCGCAAAATCTCGCCGTTCTTTGTGCCGGGTAGCATCATCAACATTGTCGCTGGACAGGTCTCAATTGACCTCGGGCTTACCGGCCCCAACTTTTCTATCGTGACCGCGTGTACTACCGCCGCGCACAACATCGGAATGGGCGCTCGCTGTATCGCTTACGGCGACGCAGACGTCATGGTGGCCGGCGGTGCCGAAATGGCCACATCCGTACTCGGCATGGGGGGATTCAATTCCGCGAAGGCCCTGTCGACGCGCAACGATGCGCCGGAAGCGGCCAGTCGGCCGTGGGATGTGGAGCGGGACGGTTTTGTGCTGGCTGACGGCGCCGGCGTTCTGGTGCTCGAAGCATGGGATCACGCTGTGGCCCGGGGTGCCCCGATTTACGCTGAGCTAACCGGCTTTGGTATGAGCGGCGACGCGTATCATGTGACCGCACCTGAAGAGAACGGGGCTGGCGCGGCGCGCAGCATGCAAAATGCACTCGACGATGCGGGGTTGGATGCGTCGGCTGTCGGCTACATCAATGCCCATGCCACGTCCACGCTTCTTGGAGACCGGGCGGAGGTCAAGGCCATCAAGACCGTCTTTGGCTCAAGCACAAAGAGTCTGGCCGTCAGTTCGACCAAATCAGTGACCGGTCACATGCTCGGTGCGGCGGGGGCGGCCGAAGCGATTTTCTCAATCATGGCGCTGCGTGATCAGGTACTGCCGCCCACAATCAATTTGCACGAGCGCGATCCGGAGTGCGACCTCGACTTCGTGCCGCTGACGGCACGCGACGCTGCTTTCGACGTTGCTGTTTCAAACTCGTTTGGCTTCGGTGGCACCAATGGCACGCTGGTGCTGTCGCGGGTGCCCTGATTTTCGTCACGCGCCTGTACAGACGCATTGGATTCGATCCATCAGGATATAACGGTGAATCCAGCGACTAGCGGGTCGGTCGCGATCGAGGTCAAGCGCCTCGAAACCGTCCCGAATCTCCTGTCGCTCCACCGTCAGGACCCGAAGCGCTTTGCGTTTCTGTTGCAGAGCACCGCGCTCGGGGGCTCGGCGCAACGTACCCTCGGGCAGTTCGATATTCTCTTTTGTGAGCCGGGCGACGCGATCGTCGTGCCGTTCGATGCCGCGCACGACGCCCCCTCTTTTTTCGACACGTTGAACGCGTTGGCACCCGAGGTTGCCCGCGATGGCCCGCGGTGGATCGGTGACCCGGTACCGGCCGGCGGGCTGCCTTTTTTCGGGGGCTGGTTCGTTTTTGCGGCTTACGAGCTGGCGGCCCAGGTGGAGCCGACGTTATCGCTGACGCGCGATCCGAGCCTGCCCATGGCGCTTGCTGTACGCGTGCGAAGTGCGGTTGTGGTCTGTCGATCCAGTGCGAAGGCCTGGCTTGTGGCCGAAGAGTCGATCGATTGCGGCCTTCTCAAGGCCGTCAGTACGGGCGGCGACACGTCGCATGCCACGATGGGCTGGTCGACGGACAGTCTGGTTGAGCGGATTGACGAAGATCGGCCCGAACCGTTTCTGCACGCCGTTGGCAGAGCGCGCGAGCACATCGCCGCAGGTGACGTCTTTCAGGCTAATCTGTCGCGGCGCTGGTGCGCACGCTTGCGCGACGATGTGAGCAGCGCCGATGTCTATGAACGTCTGTGTCAGACCAACGCGGCGCCGTTTGCCGGTTTGATGACGTGGCGGGGCACGTCCGTTTTGAGTTCCTCTCCGGAGCGGCTCGCCGAGTTGCGCTACGGACGCATTGATACACGGCCCATTGCCGGTACAAGGCCGCGAGGTGCCGGGACACGCAACGACCGGGCATTGTCTCGGGAGTTGATCCGACACCCAAAGGAGCGTGCCGAGCATGTCATGCTGATCGACCTCGAACGTAACGACATCGGCCGCGTGTGCAAACCGGGTACGGTGGCGGTGGATGAATTCATGGTGATCGAAAGTTACGCGCATGTTCACCACATCGTGTCAAACGTCAGCGGCGAACTGGACGCGGGGGTCGGTCCGGGCGATGCGCTGCGCGCCGTTTATCCGGGCGGGACGATTACCGGTTGTCCCAAGGTGCGCTGCATGGACATCATCGCCGACCTCGAAGAGGGCCCCAGAGGGGCGTATACCGGCGGTATGGGATATCTGAACCGGGACGGTAGCGGCGACATGAATATCCTGATCCGCACACTGGTGATCCGGGACGGAGAGGCCACGTTTCGCGCCGGCGCCGGGATCGTGGCCGATTCTGTTGCCGAGGCCGAACTTGCCGAGACGCGCGCCAAGGCCCGCGGTATGGTGCTGGCGCTGACCGGTAACGACGCATGATGTCCACGGTTTCGTGGGTCGATGGCGATCTCGCGGCAAGCGTGCCGGTGGACGATCGGGGATTGCTATACGGCGATGGCGTATTCGAGACGTTGCTTGTGCACCATGGTGACATCGTGGCCTGGCGCGCGCACCACGCACGGCTTGAACGTGCCTGTTGTGCGCTCGGTATCCACAAACCGGCACAATCCGTGCTTGCAAGAGATCTGGACACCATGCGGGACACGATGCGTGATGCCCCGTGGAGTTGTCTCAGGCTCACCGTGACACGCGGCGGCGGCGAACGGGGCTATGCCCCGCCGTCGGACTCATCCGCCCGTCGTATCTGGTCATGGTCGCCGATGGACCCGGACGTGGTCGGTTGGCGGGCCGGCGGAATTGAGTTGGCGTGGCTGTCCACACCGCTTCAGTCATCGTCAACGCTCGGCGGTCTCAAACATCTGAATCGCCTTGAGCAGGTGATGGCGGCGCAGGAACTGTCCGGTACGGGCGCCGATGAGGGGCTCCTTTGCGCAGTCGATGGGGCGGTCATCGAAGGGGTGAGCGCAAACGTGTTCGTGCGGACCGGCAACGTCCTGCGCACGCCGTGTCTCGACGTCTGCGGCGTCGCCGGCGTTGCCCGCGGGCGCGTGATGGATATCGCGGCGACGCTGGGGCTGTCGCTGGAGGTCGGCCGGATTGAACGCCGGGACCTGCTTGACGGCGATGAGGTGTTTTTGACGAACTCACTGCGAGGCGCGCGGCCGGTGGCCCGTCTGGAAGACAGAACATGGCAGAGCTTTGAGACCGCTCGACGGGCGCACGACCATCTGATCCCGAAGGGGTCTTGCGCATGACGTGGCGCAGAGCGTTCTACGCGCTGGCGGTTCTTGTCGTTGTCGGCGCGATTGCCTTGGCGGTTTGCGCGTCGATTGTCCGCGATCGACTCGCCTTGTCCGTCCATCCGGGCGACAGCGTTGTTACGCTGAATATAGAGCCGGGCAGCACACTGAAAACGGTCACGTCGCGTCTTTCCGTTCTGACGGGATACGCGCACCCGGAGCTGCTGAACGGCTACGCGCGCTGGTACGGATTTGCCGGGGACATCCGCGCCGGAGAATACCGTATCGAGCCGGGAACAAGCGTTGAGGGTTTTTTCGATCAGGTCCGGCGTGGGCAGGTGGTGCTGCACGCCGTGACCGTTATCGAGGGCTGGACGTTCCGTGAGTTTCTGGCGGCGTTGCACTCGCATGAGCACATTCTGGCGACGCTGAAGGACAACGACGTGGCCGCGATAATGGACAAACTGGGCCATCCCGATGTGCATCCTGAGGGGCGGTTCTTTCCGGATACCTACCGATTTGAACGCGGCACGCCGGACATCGTGATTCTGAATAAAGCCTTCGATGCCATGTCCACAAAGCTCGCGCAGGCGTGGCAAGCCCGCTCCGGCAAGTGCCCACTCGAGTCACCGGAGGCCGCGTTGATCCTCGCGTCGATTGTCGAGAAAGAAACCTCCCGGAATGACGAGCGTCGGCGCGTTGCCGGTGTCTTTTGTCGACGACTTAAGCGGGGCATGCGTCTGCAAACTGACCCCACGGTTATCTACGGCATTGGTCCGGAATTCAATGGAGACATCACACGCAAGGATCTGCGCACGGATACGCCGTATAACACCTATACACGCGGTGGCTTGCCGCCCACGCCGATTTCGCTGCCGGGTGCCGCCTCGCTGGCGGCGGCGGTGGACCCGGATGATGGTCAATCGCTGTATTTCGTGGCCACTGGCAAACCGGACGGCAGCCACCGTTTTTCCAATACGCTGGCCGAACACAATCAAGCGGTGGCAGAGTATCTGCGCGCGCGACGGCGCGCACCGTAATGCATTTTCAGGAGCGACATGATCCGCACGCACGGCCGGTTTATCTCTTTTGAGGGCATCGAGGGCGCCGGCAAGAGCACGGTCATTACGGCCGTGGCCGACATGCTCACCGAGCAGGGCCTGGATGTCACGGTCACCCGGGAGCCCGGTGGCACGCCGCTGGCCGAGCAGTTGCGCTCGATTGTCCTCGCGCGTGAAAGTGGTGAAGCGCTGACGCCGGAGGCCGAGCTTTTACTGGTGTTCGCGGCGCGCGCCCAGCACTTGCGCGAGGTTGTTCGGCCCGTACTTGAATCCGGTGGTGCGGTCATCTGCGACCGATTCACCGACGCCTCGTATGCATACCAGGGGGGCGGTCGTGGACTCGCTGTCCAGCATATTGACCACTTGGCGAACTGGCTACACGGGGATCTGTGGCCCGACATGACACTCTTGCTGGATGTGCCTGAGGAACTGGGGCTCGCCAGGATAGCGCGACGGGCGCAACTCGATCGGTTTGAGCAGGAGAAAGCGGCCTTCTTCGCGCGGGTCAGAGAGGTCTATCGGAAAAGGGCTGAGGCTGAGCCAGCTCGGTTTTGTGTGATCGATGCCCGTGAGCCGCTGGCCCGTGTCACCGAGGCGGCGTGTACCGCGGTGCGCGCGAGACTCGGGTTGTGAGCTCGACATCGCACACGCAGGCCGCCCACCCGTGGCATGACGCGGCATTGAACAGCATTCTGCGCGCCCTTGAGAGCGGGCGACTGCCGCACGCCTTGCTGGTTCATGGGCTGGCCGGTCTCGACAAGCGCGGTCTGGCTGAGCAGATCGCCGCGCTGGTGGTGTGCCGCAAACAGACGGTGTGCGGGGACTGCGCGCCCTGCAAGTGGTTTAAAGCCGGCAACCACCCCGATGTCTATCGAGTGGGACCATTGGAGGACAAAACCACCATTGCGGTGGATCAGATACGCGCGCTTAGCGCTGCCATGGCTCTCGCAAGCCACAGCGGCGACCGAAAAGTCGCGTTGATTCGGCCTGCGGATCGCATGACAGAGGCGGCGGCTAACGCGCTTTTGAAGACGCTGGAGGAGCCGAGCGGCGACAGCACGCTCATTCTGGTGGCGGACCGACTGTCTGCGTTGCCCATCACCATTGTCAGCCGCTGCCAGAGTCTGCGTGTGGACTGCCCGTCGACCGAAGACGCGCTCGCGTGGCTGGCAACGTATGACGCCGGCGCGGACTGGCCCGCGCTACTGAGGTTGACCCACGGTGCGCCCGTGGCGGCACATGATCTGGCGTCCGATGCGTTTTCGCAGCATTTGCAGGGCCTCTCGGACGATCTTCGCATGCTTGAGAAGGGGCAGGCCGACGCTGGCACGGTGGCGGCACGCTGGGCGAAACTGGATGCGGGGCGATGCCTTGGATGGCTTGAGCAGCGCATCGGCGATCTGATCCGGGTGCGCAGTGGGACAGCCGGGCGCGACGTGGCTCACAATTTGAAGCCGGCTGACTTGCCGGTCGGCATCGAAGAATTTAACGTTATCAGGTTGTTCCGGTACTGGGATGCCATTGGCGCCGCGCGGCGCCGCCTCGACACCTCGCTCAATGTGCAGCAGGTCCTCGAAGCTGTTCTTGTGCCCTGGACCAGTGGATTGATCGACCGCGCCACCACACACGGCTGACGAACTGATGAGCAAACCCGGACTTCTGACACTGACCATCAAGGACAAGAGCGCACTCTACCTCGCGTACATGCCGTTCGTCGCAAACGGTGGGCTCTTTATTCCGACGGGCAGCACGTACCGCCTCGGCGATGAGGTGTTCATGCTCCTTAATCTGATGGACGAAAACGAAAAGCTTCCGGTGGCCGGTCGCGTGGTCTGGATGACGCCGAAGGGCGCGCAGGGCAAGCGCACGGCGGGTATCGGTGTTCAGTTCAGCGATCAGGACAACGGAAACACGCAGCGCAAGATCGAAAACTATCTGGCCGGTGCGCTGAGTGGCGACAAGCCGACCCACACCATGTAACCCGGTTTCCCTTGTTGCTTCCTGGACGGCGCCCTGATTATTCCGAGAACGTCAGGCCGCCTTCCAGGACGTGGGTTGTGAAACCCCGCTCGCCCAAAATATAGGCGGCCGCTGAACTTCGGCGGCCGGTATCACAGCACACGACGTAGGGCGTGTTCTTATCCAGCGTCTTGATCTTCAGCCTGATGAAGTACAGCGGGATATTGATGGCGCCGGGATGGTGGAAATTCTTGAACTCGCCGGGAAGCCGCACGTCCAGCCACTTACCCCCGTTCGCCACCACACGGCACGCACTCTCAAGATCGAGCCAGTTGAGCATGGGCTCGTTCAGGAGTTTGTTGAAGTGTTCCTTGGCCAAACGCATCAAGACCCCGTCCGTTACCATGGTGACCGTGGCGTTCCGCTTGGCTTCGGAGATCAACGCTTCCTCGCCGAAGGTATCGCCGGTCCGCAGCTCCGCCAGCTTGATCCCATCCTTGTTCAGGGGCGTCTCCCGCGTCACGGCGCAGCGGCCGTCGGTAATGACGTAGAAATAGTCCCCCTCATCGCCCTGCTTGATAACGGTATCGCCGGCGCGATACACCATTCGTTGCATGCGCATGAAGATGGCCTGAATGTTGGCCGGCGGAATCTTGTGAAAGGCCTTGGTCTGGAGCAGCGTCGTCATCCAGTCGTCGCTGTCGTTGGTGCCCGTGCTTTCCTCGCGCAGCTCGCTGACTTCATATGACCCGGTCTGGTCCCAGGTCAGCATAACGTCGAGTAGATCGCTGTCTATGGCGATGAACTGAACTTCGGTCTTGGCGCGTGCGCCGACACGCCGCGGTAGCATGGGGGCCAGTGGGTGGCGGGCCGCTTCGGTCCCGCCGGCGATGACTCGGATGACCCGCGTCTCGGTGCACAGTTCCACCTCGCCGGAGACCAGGTAGACGGTGCGTTTGTCTGTGTCGCCCTGATTGAACAGAAAACGACCGCGCGGTGCGGTCTGCACGCGCGTTTTCTTGACCAGCGCTTGCAGGTTTTCGGACTTGAGCCCGTCGAGCGGCGAAAGTGTCCGCAGGAGGCTGGGGTCAACAGGGGTGATCGGCATAGTGATGGGTAAAGACTTTTTGACCGCGGATGCGGGCGCGCCCGTCGCCAGCAACGGCGGAGTCTAGCACAGTCAATTCCGCCAAAGCATGGCGCAAATCACACTCAAAACAAGCGATTACTCGGCCGTTTAAGGTGCCAATTCGGGCCCGGGCGGCAGCGGCTGCTTGCGCCTCGATTCATCCACATGCACGTAGACGAACAGGGCACTGGCGACCTCGATGTGTTCACCGGGTGCGTTGCCCGGGCGTTCGGCGTAGACGTTGACCCGCACACTGACTGACGTCGTGCCGGCCTTCTCGATGGTCGTAAAAAACGTCACCACATCGCCCACATACACAGGCGCCATAAAGTCGAAGTCCCGTACCGAGACGGTCACAACTTTGCCCTGTGCGCGGCGATAAGCGTGGGTCGCGCCGGCGATATCGGCGTGCGACATCAGCCAGCCCCCGAAGATGTCCCCGAGCCAGTTGGCGTCGGCTGGCATGGCCATCGTGCGAACAGACGGTTCGCCATGTTGAGACTGGAGTAATCGATTGGGCACGTTACGGGCTCCCCGACGTCATTTTGAGGCCTGCGCGTCGGCAACCCGAAAGTCGAAAACCAACGGCAGATGGTCAGACAACTGCACGCTTGGAATGTCAAAACCGTCGCATTCGATACCGGCGCCGTACAACACGAAGTCCAGTTCCTTGCGAGCGCGGCGACTTGGGTATGACGGGATGTGATCGACGTTTGCGCTGCGCAGTCCGGCCGCTTGCATGAACAAGTACATTTCGTGCTCGCCCCAGAATGCATTGAAGTCACCGGCGACAATAACCGGCTTCTCCGCTTTCTCGATCAGCCCGTGCAGATGTCGTAACTGGTATTGCCGGTGTCGATATTTGAGCGACAGATGCACAAGGAAAATGGCAACGTCGTCAAGCTCCAGCTCAATGATCAGACGCTTGATGCCCGTATTGAAATAATGGAAGCGTTCGCCGTGCACACGCGGCGCCGCAAGGAAGGCATTGCCCTGATTGCGCAACACGGGCACGCGCTGATTGAGCGACGATTCGCCGTACTTGCACTGATAGGTTGAGTAGTGTCCCAGTGCCGCAGCGATCTGCTCAGCTTGATTGACCCTGGAGCGAATCGATCCGGTGTCCACCTCGATCAGACCCACAATATCCGGGTCGAGCGTCTCGATGAACGTCGTGATGCGGGCGAGATTTCGCGTATTTCGACGCAGGTACCCGGCCCCGGGCACCGGCAGGTGAAACGACGGACCGTAGCCGGCGGCGTAGCGGATATTCCAGACAACAAGACGCATAGAGGTCGCCACGCTACCACGATCCAGCGTGCCAGCGGCACAATCAATTTGCGCGATTGCTTGTGAACTGCAATGCCGCAAGATCGGCATACAGGCCGCCCGACGCGAGTAGTTCTTCGTGGTTACCCTTGGCCACAATGCGACCGTTATCCAGAACGAGAATCGTGTCGGCGTTTCGCACCGTCGCCAGACGATGCGCCACCACAAGCGTGGTGCGATCAGTCATTAACCGGTCGAGTGCGCGTTGCACGACCTTCTCGGAGTGCGCGTCAAGCGCGCTGGTCGCTTCATCCAGCAACAGCACCGGCGGGTCGCGGAGCAAAGCGCGGGCGATCGCCAGCCGCTGGCGCTGGCCTCCAGACAATCGAACGCCGCGCTCGCCGAGGTGGCTCTGATAGCCGTGCGGCAGGGCACTTAGAAAATCGTGAGCGTGCGCCGCCGTGGCGGCGGCGTACACGTCATCATCGCTCGCATCGGGCCGCCCATAGCGAATATTTTCCAGCGCGGTGGCCGAAAAGATCACGCTGTCCTGCGCGACAAGGCCGAATCGCTGTCGTAGCGTCGCCAGATCCGCCTGTCGCAGATCAACCCCGTCGACTGTGATCGCACCCGTGGTGACATCATGAAACCGAAGAAGCAGGCTCAGGATCGTCGATTTGCCCGCGCCCGAAGGCCCGACAAGTGCGACCGTCTCGCCCGACTTGACCTGAAACGAGAGATCCGAGAACACCGGATCGGCCGGGCGGGTCGGGTAGGCGAAACTCACGGCGTCAAAACGTAGCTGCCCCTTTGGCGGATCCGGCATCGGTGCCGGCGAGCTCGGCGAGCTCACCTGCGGTTTGGTCCCAAGCAGTTCCACCAGCCGTTCGGTCGCCCCTGCGGCGCGCTGCACGTCGCCCCACACTTCGGAGAGCGCCGCCGTTGCCGAGCCGGCGATAACGGCATAAAGCATGAACTGGGACAGGCTCCCGGGCGTCATATCACCTGACAGTACGCGCAACGCACCGAGATAAAGCGTGTAGGCGATCGCGCCGAATACCAGCAGGACGATACCAACAGTCAGAAGGGCGCCGTATCGATTGCGGGTGCGCGCGGTGCGAAAAGCGCGCTCGACAAGATCGGAAAAATGGGCCTGCTCACGCACCTCGGCCGTGAAGGCCTGGACCGTTGCAATGGCGCCGATGCGCTCACCGGCGACAGCAGAAAAATCGGCCACGCAGTCCTGACTCTCACGCGATAGCGATCTGACTTTGCGACCAAACACCAGGATAGGCACGAGCACCAACGGCAACGCCACGATCATCATGCCGGCAAGCGACGGACTGGTCAGAAAGAGCAGGACAACGGCACCCACGAGCATTACGGTGCTGCGGAGTGCGACCGACGCACTGGAGCCCACGACGGTCTGGATTAACGTGGTGTCGGTGTTCAGCCGCGACAGCACCTCTCCGGTGCGGGTACGTTCATAAAACGCGGGACTGAGCCAGATGATGTGTTCGAACACCGCCGCACGAAGGTCAGCGGTCACGCGTTCGCCGATCCAGGACACCCAGTAAAACCGAAGCGCCGCCGCACTGCCCATCACCATCGCAACCAGAAAGAGGAACAGGAAATGGCGCTCAATTTGATCGGCGGTGCCGTCCTGAAACCCCTTATCGATGACGTTCCGGATGGAGACCGGCAGATACAGCGTGGCGGCGGCGGCCACAAACATGAAGAACAGCGCCGTGGCAATTTGCCATTTGTACGGCGTGAGGAACGGCCCGAGCCGCCTGAGTGGTTGTCGTGGCGAGGCGCGGCGCTCAGCTGGCATGCTGTGCGCGTGCAGCCCGGCGTCGTCGGCGCTTGAGCCAGTTCGCATAACGGTAACCGAGCAATGCGCAAAGGATGGCTGCCAGAATCAGCGGTACCGTGATGTCCTGTTTCACCTGCCACCAATAGTGCCAGACACCCAGCACGCCGATCGGGTACACCAGTTTGTGCAATTGATTCCAGCGGGCCTTCAGGCGACGGCGGCTGGCGTTTGTCGAGGTCACTGCAAGCGGGATCAGCAACACGAACGCGGCCAGTCCTACAGTGATGTAGGGCCGCTCGACAATGTCCTCGAGAATGGGCCCGAGCGCCATGCGTTGATCGAGGATGGTGTACACCAGCACATGCAGAACGACGTAAAAAAACGCGTAGAGCCCGACAAGCCGACGAATTTGAATCAGAGCCGCCATGCCCGTCAACTCACGTACGGGCGTGACCGCCAGCGTGACGAGCAGCAACATCAGGCCCCACCAGCCCGCGCGATGCAACAGCGCCTCGACCGGATTGGCGCCGAGCGAGCCGCCGGCAATGCCAAACGTGTCCAGAATCAGCCACATGAGGGGCGCGCTAGCGGCCAGAAAGGCGATCCATTTCAAGGTCTGGGGCTTTAGTGATCTCAACATCGGTGCAAACCAGCAGCGGGGTCTCGCTGAAAAGACCCGTCGAAGTGGTCAAAAATTGCGTCGCAGATCGAGATCGCGGTACAGGTCGGCGACGTGTTCACCATAACCGTTGAACATCTCAGTGGGGACCTTGTCGTCGAACAGGCCCGCGCCGATTTCGCGATGCCGCGCCTGTGACCAGCGCGGATGATCCACCTCGGGATTCACGTTGGCATAGAACCCGTATTCAGAGGGCGCGGCCTCTTCCCAACTGGTGACCGGACGCTTCTCAGAGAACGCGATATCGACTATACCCTTAATGCTCTTGAACCCGTATTTCCAGGGCACGACCAGGCGCAGCGGCGCACCGTTCTGCGGAAGGAGCGGCTTGCCGTAGATACCGGTAGCCATCAGGGTCAACGGATTCATCGCTTCGGCGATGGTCAGACCTTCCGTGTAGGGCCAATTGAGAACGGGCCGCCGCAGCCCGGGCATCCGATCTCGATCGAGCAGGGTCTGAAAAACGACGTAACGGGCTTTTGAAGTCGGCATGAAGCGCTTGAGCAAATCGGCCATTGGGATGCCGACCCACGGCACGACCATGGCCCACGCTTCAACGCAGCGCAGCCGATAAACACGTTCCTCGAAGGCGTGCGGCCCGACGATATCTTCGTAAGTGTAGGTGCCCGGCTTTTCGCACTCCCCCGATACGCGCACCGACCAGGGCAAGGGCTGAAAATTTCGGGCATTGCGCGCCGGATCGGCTTTGCCGGTGCCAAACTCGTAATAGTTGTTGTAGGTGGTGATGTCTTCGAATGAGTTGGGCGCTTGCGAGGTGCTGAACGGGCTTTGCTTCAGCTGCGCAAATTTCCCATCGCCGCTCGATGGCGGTGGCGCGGATGCCGACTTCACGGCCGCCACGTCGTCGGCGCCACAAGCGCTCGCGGCGAGGCCACCGGCCGCAAGACCGGCGGCCCGTAGTAGTCGGCGTCGATCAAAATAGACCGATTCGGCCGTGATCGTGGATGGCCTGTGCGCATCCAGACGACGTCGCGTCATAGTATTTTCCTCGGCGGCCCGCCGAGTATGCCATGCGACTAACCGAAGGGCATCCGCGCCGGTCAGATGCAAACCCGCGAGCGGCGAACGGCATCTCAGGTGATAATGCGTATCCCTTCGGCTAGAACCGGTCACAAGCACCTGTGAACATCACGCGCCTGTCCCTGTCCAACCCCGCCGCCGCGTTTGGTGTGGTCGCCTTGCTGCTTGTCTTTGGCGTGCTCGCCGTGGCGTCTCGACCCGTGCAACTTTTGCCTACGCTCACGCGCCCGCAGATCTCCGTGTTCAACAACTGGCGCTCGGCTGCGCCGGAGGAAATGGAGTCCTACATCGTCGAGCCGATGGAAAATGTGCTTCGACGAACGCCGGGGGTGCAAAAAATCGAGAGCAGTATCAATCGCGGTTTTGGCCGAACTACGCTGACCTTCGGCCTCGATGCGGACATGCAGACCGCGCTGATTAATGTCATCAATAACGTCAATCAGGCCCCACCGCTGCCGGTCGATGCGGGGGAGCCATTTGTGGCAAGCGGGCAGGGCGGGGGTAATGTCGCCACGTTGCAGATTTATCCGTCGGCCGGCAATACCAACGAAGACATGCTGTCGCCGGAATACGTTCGCGTTTACGAAGACCATGTCGAGCCACGTCTCGCGGCGGTGGACGGGGTCAGCCGGGTCGACATGTCGGGCATGCGGCCGTTCGAGATCCGCATCACGTTCGACCCCTACCGCGCGGCGGCGGCGGGTATCGAGATCGGGCGCATTGCCGCGGCGGTGTCGCAGGCCAACGACGTGTCGGGTGGCTTTGCCAACGTTGGACGACGGCAATACACGGTGCGCTTCGTCGGCAAGGATGACGTCGAAAATATCGAAAACCTGATTCTGGATTACAGCGGCACCACGCCCATCCGCATCAAGGATGTTGCCACCGTCGAAAAGCGGCTGGCGGACCGATTCGGTGTGAACAAGCGCAACGGTTTTTCTTCTTTCTACATCCAGCTTGAAGGCAGCGCCGACGCCAACACGGTGCGCACGCTGGATGAAGTTAATGAGGTCATTCGCAGCCTCAACCAGGGCCCGCTCGGTGACGTTGATCTCACGATGGAACTGAGCTTCGATTCGTCGGTCTATATCCGGCGCGCCATTGCGCTGGTCAAGAACAATATCGGGCTCGGCGTTCTGCTCGCCGTGGGTGTGCTTTGGCTGTTCCTGCGCAACGCGCTGGCGACGCTGATCATCGCTGCGTCAATTCCGTTGTCGATGACCGTGGCGTTCATTGCGCTCAAGTTATTTGACGTGAGTCTGAATGTGATTTCGCTGGCCGGTCTGGCGTTTGCAGTAGGCCTCGTCCTCGACGCAGCGATCATCGTGCAGGAAAACATCGTGCGCTATCTGCAGAACGGTGTCCCGCGCGCGGAAGCCGTGCAGCAGGGCGCCGATCAGGTGCGCGGAGCCCTGTTCGCCTCAACAATCACAACGGTCGCCATCTTTCTGCCGGTGCTGTTCATGGACGGCCAGGCAGGCCAGATGTTCTCAGATCTGGCGCTGACCCTGTCAGTGGCGGTGGTCGCCTCGACCCTGGCGGCGTTGACGCTGATTCCTGTGTCAAATCGCCTGTTCCTTAAGGACGCGCGGACGCCCGATCGCTTTGCCGGCCTGTGGGACAGACTGACCGACGTGATCATGCGATTAACCGACACGGCAAGCTCGCGGTGGGTGTGGGTTGTACTGCTGATCGCGCTGCCGGTCGGCGGGTCCATTCTGCTCAAACCCAAAGCCGATTTTCTGCCCTCGGCCGCGGCGGACGCGGTGACGGTGGTGTTTAGCGTGCCGCCCGGGGTCAATAACGACCTGTTCGAGGACGAGATCGCAAAGGAAATCGTTGGGCGACTCAAGCCCTACATGTCGCACGAAAAAGCGCCTTACATTCGGGGTTACAACCTGGCGATGTACGGCACATTTAATCTTCTGTACATCTATCCTCTGGATCCCGAGGACACCGAAGCGTTTGTTGAGCTGATGCGCGGACCGCTTTTGCAGGGCATTCCCGACGTCACGCCCTACGCCAATCGCGCCTCGCTGCTGGGCATCGGTTTCGACTCCGGACGCACGATCACCGTGGATCTGCAGGGGGCCGACGTCACCGGACTCATGGACGCCGCTGCAGAAGGGCTCGCGGTCGTCAATCGGATTCTACCCGATGCCGTCGCCCGACCGGTTCCGGGTCTGCAACTCAATGAGCCGGAGCTGCAGGTCATACCCGATGAGCGTTTGTTGACGCAGACCGGTCTGAATCGGGCCGACCTTGCGCGCGCCGTGCGCGCGTTCACAGGTGGGCTTTTCGTCAACGAGTACTTCGATGGCAACGATCGCTATGACGTGATTCTCCGCGCGGGCACCTGGGACACACCGGAACAACTTGCGGCGATGCCGCTGGTCACGCCGCAGGCGGGGGTTCAGACGCTGGGGTCGCTCGCCCGCCTTCAACGCACGGTTGGGCCCACGTCGCTCAATCGCTTTGACGGTCAGAGGACCATCTCGCTCCAGATCATTCCGCCGGAGACCATGACGCTCGAGGAAGCGCTCGAAACGCTGCGTCGCGAGCTTGGACCGGTCTTGAAGGAGGCGTTGCCCTCCGGATCAAACATCAGCTACCGCGGCAATGCCGATGAACTCGGCGGCGCCCTCGTGGACATGGTTCAGAATTTTGCCCTCGCCATTCTGATTCTGTTTCTGGTCATGGCGGCGATCTTCCGGTCAGCGCGCGACAGCCTGATTGTCATCATGGTGATGCCACTCGCCGTGGTGGGGGGGCTGCTCGCGCTCACTCTGCTCAATACGTTGTCATACCAATCGCTCGACATGCTGACGATGATCGGATTTGTCATTCTGCTCGGGCTGGTTGTGAACAACGCCATTTTGCTGGTCGGACAAACTCGGGCCGGCGAGGCGCGCGGCTTGTCTCGGCGCGACGCGGTTCGCGAAGCAGTACGCTTACGGACCCGACCGGTGTACATGAGCACCCTGACCAGTATCTTTGGCATGCTGCCGCTGGCGCTTGTACCGGGCGTCGGCTCAGATATCTACCGCGGACTTGCCTATGTCATTGTTGGCGGGATGACCGTGAGTCTGTTTTTTACGCTTGTTCTGATTCCAAGCGTTTTGCGCCTCGGTGAAGGAGATGCGGCGTGATCTCGAAAACCAAACTTCGTGCAGTCACCCTCGGCGTGCTCGGGTGGTTCGCGCTGCCAGTGGCGGGGCAGAGTACGTCAGTGGTGGTGGCGACAATTGAGTCCGGTGAGCTGACGCCCACGCAGCCGATTGCGGGCACGGTGTTTTCTCAAAATGACCTGCAGCTCACCGCCTCTATTGACGGTTTGTTGACCTTTGTCGCCGAGCCCGGGACAGAAGTGACCGCGGGGGCGGTGATCGCCCGGCTGGACACCGGCCCGCTGGAATTGCAGCGCGCGGAGCAGAGAGCGCAGCTGCAACGCGCGTCGGCGCAGCTTGCGTTTCTCGATGCGCAGGTCACGCGTCAGGCGAATCTGGCCAGCGTATCGCAGACCGAACAGGCCCGAACGCGCTCCGAGCGCGACGTCGCTCGTAGCGATGTGGCCATTGCGACCTCGAGGATTCGCCAACTGGAAGACCAGATGGCGCGCGCCGAGCTCCGCGCGCCGTTTGCGGGCGTCGTGGCCGCACGCCTGCGCCGGGCCGGCGAAACGGTCGTGCGCGGCACGCCGCTTGGCCGACTTGTCGATCTGTCGCGTGTGGAAGTGCGTCTGCAGGTGCCGCTGCGATTCTACGATCGCGTCACGGTCGGCGACACGCTCGAACTCTTCGGTCACCAGGTTACGCGTGAAGGCGTGGTGCGCCGCCGTGTTCCAGCCATCGATGCGCGTACACAGTCGTTTGAACTGAGGGTGGAACCCGTGCAGGACGACCGCCCGCCGCTGACGCTGGGGGAGCTGGTCAGCGTCGCGTTGCCGCTGCGCCCAGCGTCAGAGTCGCTGATTGTGCCGCGCGACGCGCTGATCCTGAGGCGCGACGGCGCGTTTGTTTTCCGGATCAACGCCGACAACACCGCGACCCGGATCGCCGTCACGCCGGGCGATAGCCGTGGCGACAAGGTGGCGGTGATCGGAGAGCTTCAGGAAGGCGAACAGGTGGTGATCCGCGGCGCTGAGGCGCTGCGCGACGGCGCGAGCGTGACGATCGTCGAGGATGCGCGCGCCCAGCCGACCTGATTCAGCTTACCGCGCGCACGATTTTTGACCCAAGCCGCATGAGCTTCAAAATCACGGGTTTGGGGACCTCGCGCATCTGGTCATACCACGACGTCGTCTGCTCAACGAAATCGAGCATGTCCCGTATACGCGCCCGCGTCTGCTCGTCCGTCTGCTCATCGTTTTCGGCATCCTCGGAGCATTGCCGAAGGACGGTCAGTGTGGGATCGATCTCCCTGCGTTTGCGCTGATCGAGGATCACCGCGAACAGCTCCCAGACGTCCGTCAGAGCCTCGAAATGATCGCGGCGGTCGCCGAGTCGATGCGTGACCTTCACAAGGCCATAACTGTGCAACTCGCGCAGCGATGTCGAGACGTTCGAGCGGGCCACGGACAACACGCGGGCAATGTCTTCGGCGGGCAGCGCGTCAGGTGACAGATAAAGGAGGGCATGGATCTGCGCGATGGTGCGGTTAACGCCCCATCTCGATCCCATCTCACCCCAGTGCAGGATGTACTTTTGAACGGTCGGGGACAGTTCCATCGTGTTTTTCAGTCGCTACAGACAGAACCGATATTAAATCCCATGGCGCCAAGGCGGCAAGCCCACTCAAAAAATGGCCTGCCCATTTTCCTGGCTGTCCGGAAACGTCCGCCGAATGTCCGCCAGCGGACACATCGGACAGTTTTCCAATTGAGGGGTAAAATTAATTTATATCGAAAATACAGTGGGTTAAATCGAAAATAAGAACTGGCACGGTTTCTGCTTAGTCCATAGCAATGCCACGAAAGTGGCTCATGTGTCCGGATCGACAGGAAACCAAGCCATGACTACGCCCCCTCGTTTTCGCGCCCGACAGCTCGCATTTGCCATCGGCGGCGCGGCGGTTTTGATCGAGTTGCTGGCGCTGGTTGCGGTGAGCCACGCCCGCGCCCCGACTGGCCAGTTCCTGGCGGGTGACGCGCACTACCTTGTCGCGCCAGCGCCCGCCAATCCGCCGGTCATTTTGTTTCGTCCGGCCGAGCGCTCGCTGTGACCGCGCCCGTTCGTCCAGTCCCGAGTGGGCATACGCAGATCCGCGATACGGCCGCTCAGGACGTACCGCGCGCGCCGGACCGGCGCCGCATGATGGGCCGTATCGCAATGGTATTGTTGACTGTGGTCATCGTCAGTGTCCTGGCCTATCAGGGTCGTCAATGGTGGCAGGCCGATGCGGCCGTCAAAGCGGATCGATTGCAGTTTGCGGTTGTGGAGAAAGGTCCGTTCTCTCGCAAGATTCAGGCGCAGGGCCGCATCATTGCGGCGGTGAGCCCACAGGTTTTCGCATCCGCACAAGGTGCGGTTGACCTCAACGTCAAGCCCGGCGACCTCGTGCAGGTGGACGATGTGCTGGCACGTATCGACAGCCCAGAGCTCGCGAGTCAGCTGAGTCAGGAACAGGCGTCACTTGACGCCCTTGATACGAACATAGAACGACGCCGAATCGAACATCGCCAGCAGGCACTGCGTTCAACGCAGGTCGCCGATCTGGCACGGATGGCGGAAATCGCGGCCAAGCGGGAGCTTCGCCGCGCCGAAGCGGCGTGGGGCATCCGGGTGATCAGCCGTCAGGATTTTGAAAAGGCGCAGGACGATGTCGAGCGCGCCCAGATTGAAAACGCCCACGCTGCGGCCGCAGCCCGTCTGGAACGTGAAAGCCTCGATTTTGAGCTCAAGGCGCTCGAGCTTGAACGCGACCGTCAAGCCTTGTTGGTCGCTGACTTATCACGCCGCGTGGACGGGCTCGTGGTCCGATCGCCGGTTGCCGGTATGGTCGGCACGGTCGAGGTGTCGCAACGCGATGCGGTCGAAGCCAATCAGGCGCTGATGTCGGTGGTCGACCTGACCGCCTTTGAGGTCGACGCCAGCATTTCACAGAGCTACGCCGAGCGGCTGAGCCTCGGCATGACCGCGGATATTCAAATTGGAATTTCGGTCTATCGCGGCAGACTGCGGGCCGTGTCGCCCGAAGTCGCCAATAACAGCGTACAAGCTCGTATCCGCTTTGACGGTGACACGCCCACCGGTCTGCGGCAGAACCAACGCGCCACGGTGGAGTTGACGCTCGATTCAGTGGCCGATGCGCTGACGCTGCCACGCGGGGCGTTTATCCAGAGCGGCGGCGGCCGCAGCATTTATGTGGTCAACGGTGATACCGCCGAACGTCGGGCCATCCGTCTGGGTGCCAGCGGCGCAGGACGCATCGAGGTGCTGTCCGGTCTTGCCGCAGGCGACAACGTCATCATTTCTTCCCACGAACCGATGCGCGGCGCGGACCGCGTGTTGATTGCGCGTTAATTCAGATCGCTACAACCAACCGGGGTACACCATGCTCAAAATGAACGATATCAGCCGCGTCTATCAGACGGATCTGGTTGAAACCCATGCACTTCGTGGTCTTACACTCGACGTCAGCGACGGAGAGTTCGTTGCGGTCACAGGCCCGTCCGGCTCCGGCAAGACCACGTTCCTGAACATCGCGGGTCTTCTGGAAGTGCCCACATCCGGCGAATATGTGCTGGATGGTCAGGTGGTGAGTCAGCTCAATGACCGGGATCGTTCGCACATCCGCAACCAGAAAATTGGCTTCATCTTTCAGAGCTTCAATCTGATTCCGGACCTGAATCTGTTTGACAACGTGGACGTGCCGCTGCGCTACCGACGCATGCCGCGCGGCGAACGCAAAAGCCGGATCGAATCCGCGCTGTCGCGCGTGGGTCTACAGTCGCGCATGAAACACCTGCCTTCCCAATTGTCGGGCGGGCAGCAACAGCGCGTGGCGATTGCGCGTGCGCTGGCCGGCGAGCCTCGCTTTCTGCTGGCCGATGAACCAACCGGTAACCTCGACTCGCTGATGGCGCGACAGGTCATGGACATCCTCGAAGAGATCAACGGTCAGGGCACGACGGTGGTGATGGTCACCCATGATGCAGAGCTGGCCCGACGAGCCCATCGGACCATCTGTCTGCTTGATGGTCAGGTCACGGACCTGAACCCTTTCGGCGGGCAGCCGAACGATGGACGCGTTGCGGTGGGGGCCTGAACATGTTCGGGTACAACCTTCGTCTGGCCGTCGCCAGCCTGAAGAGGAGCCCTGTCCTGAGTGCGCTGACGGTCGGTCTGATCGCACTGGGTGTGGGTATGTCGATGGTGACGCTGACGATCTACAGCGCGATGTCCGGTGACCCGATCCCGGCGAAAAGCGACGTACTGTTCGCGGTCCAGGTGGATAGCTGGGATCCGCGAACGCCCTGGGATGACGATCCGTCCGTCGCGCCGCCGCAGTTGACGTACATCGACGCCATGAACCTGCGCGATCTACCCGGGCCGGTGCGCAGGGCGGCCATGTTCAAGGGCGTCTACACCATTATTCCGGATTCACCAGAACTCAAACCCGATCTGGTCGGGGCCAGAATGACCGATGGGGATTTCTTTGACATGTTCAACGTGCCGTTCATTTACGGCGGTCGCTGGTCGGCCGATATTGATGACACGGCAGAACGCGTGGTCGTGCTGACCCGGCGTATCAACGAGAAGTTTTTTGGCGGCGCGAACAGCGTCGGCGAAACGCTCCAGCTCGGCACCGAGCGATTCAGAGTGGCCGGTGTCATTGATGACTGGGAGCCAACCCCCACGTTCTACGACCTCAACAACGGTTACTTTGACGACACGCAGGATGTCTTTATGCCGTTCTCGATGCTGCAGTTCGGTTCGCTTTCACGCGGGGGAAATACAAACTGCTGGGGCCAGGAAGACACATCCAAGTGGGAAGACTTTCTGAACAGCAATTGTCTTTGGATTCAGTTCTGGGTGGAATTTGACCGCGCCCGAGATCGTGACGCCTACCTGCGCGAACTGGATGCCTACACGGTGGCTCAGAAAGAGCTGGGACGGATGCCAAGACCCCTCAACAACCACGTCATGAATGTGCGCGAGTGGTTAGCCCACCATGAGGTGGTGGGCGAGGACAATACGGTGCTGGTCGGTTTGTCCTTCCTGTTTCTGGCGGTGTGTCTGTTCAACGCCGTGGGCATCCTGCTCGCGCGCTTCATGGGCAAATCAACCACCATCGGCGTACGTCGCGCACTCGGCGCCAGCCGCGGCGCCATATTTCGACAGCACATTGTGGAGGTTGGTCTGATCGGTGCCGCCGGTGGCGTGCTGGGGCTGGCGCTGAGCGCGTTGGGACTGTTTGCCGTGCGCAAATTGCAACACGGCTATGAGCATCTGGTGAACCTCGATGCCGGCCTGATTGCCAGTGCCATCGGTATTGCCGTGGTGTCGTCGATTGTCGCCGGCCTGTATCCCACGTGGCGCGTATGCCAACTACCGCCCGCCACGTATCTCAAAGCCCAGTAGTTGCGTATCGGACTGAAAGGAGACCTGTCATGTTTCGACCTATCCTGAGCGCGATGTCGCGCAACAAGACCGGCGCGACGCTGGTCGCAATGCAGATCGCAATTGCGCTGGCCGTCATCGTCAACGCCCTGTTTATCGTTCAGCAGCGTAACGCCCTGATTCAGCGCGACACCGGAATGGCGGTGGATGAGATCATCGCCGTGCGTTCGTTCGGATTTGCTGAGAACTATGATCAGCAGGGTGCGGTCGACGATGACTTGCTCATGCTGAGGAACATGCCGGGTGTTGTGTCGGCTGACTACTCGCGGTCCATTCCACTGTCGGGCAGCGGCAGCGCCACGTCGTTTCGGCCCGATACGTCGGAAGACAGCGAGAGCGCGCAGGCCAATTATTACTTCACTACGCCGGATATCGTTCAGACGCTCGGCATTGAGCTTGCTGCGGGTCGCAGTTTTCGCCCCGATGAGATGATCCGGGTGACCGATCCGGACAATCCGGACTATCCGAAAGTCGCGATCGCCACGCGCGCGTTTCTGGCGGATCTTTTCCCGGATGCCACTGAGTATGTCGGCAAGACGTTCTACAGCGGGCAAAACGGCGTCGAGGTGGTCGGTGTCATCGAGCAGATGCACGGGTCATGGGTCACCTGGGACGAGCTGAACAATGTTGTTCTGATGCCGCTGATCGACGCCGGTCCGGTGAGCGGCTATTTGATCCGTACTGAACAAGGCGCCGCTGAACGGTTGCTCCCAGAGGTTGAGGAGGCTCTGGGCGCCAGTAATCGGACCCGACTCATCAATTTCGCACAAACCATGAAAGACATTGCTGATCGCAGCTATTCGCGAGATCGGGGGATGATCGTGGCATTGTCCATCGTGATTGCCCTTCTGGTCATTGTGACGGCGCTGGGCATTGTGGGTTTGGCGGCGTTCAACGTCCGGGCCCGGACAAAACAGATTGGTACACGCCGGGCGGTGGGCGCAACGCGGGGCGATATCCTGCAGTATTTTTTCGCAGAAAACTGGTTGCTCACGACCGGTGGCATTGTTGTCGGTGTCGTGCTCACGTACGTCCTCAATTACTATCTTGCGACGCTTTATTCTCTGTCGCGTCTCGACAACCTTTATGTGCCCGTCGGCATCTTCATAATGTGGGGGCTCGGCTTCCTCGCCGTGCTCGGGCCGGCGCGTCGCGCGTCGCTCATTTCCCCGGCGGTGGCGACGCGAACCGTCTAGTCAGTGACAGAACAAAGGTCTGCCATGCAATCCGTACTCGTTGTTGATGACAATGAAGCTGTCAGAAAAGCGCTTGAGCTCCTGTTCTCGTTGCACGACCTGAACGTCATCACGGCAGAAAGTGCCGACGCCGCGCTGGGCGCGCTCGATCGCCACGACGTCGACCTGGTGGTTCAGGATATGAACTTCACAGAGGACACCACGTCGGGTGAAGAGGGCATCGAGTTGTTCCGACGGGTGCGTGAGCGTGAGCCCGATCTGCCGGTCATTTTGTTGACCGCGTGGACCGATCTCGAGACCGCTGTTGAATTAGTTAAAGCGGGCGCCGCCGACTATGTCGCGAAGCCGTGGGACGATGTGAAGCTGGTTACGACGGCGCGGAATCTGCTGGAGCTTCGGGAAGCGTCGCAACGCTCCCGGGATCTCAGCGCGTCGCGGACCGCGTCGCGGCGTCGGCTAGCGGAGCGTTTCGATCTATGTGGCATCGTGTACGAAAGCGAAGTCATGCATGAACTCGTTTCGCTGGCCACACGTATCGCGCCGTCCGACATTCCGGTGCTGATTACCGGGCCAAATGGCGCCGGCAAGGAAAAACTTGCCGAGATTGTGCAGGCAAATTCCGGCGAGCCCGACACACCCTTTGTGAAGGTGAATGTGGGTGCGTTGCCAACCGATTTGATCGAAAGCGAGCTGTTCGGTGCCGTCGCGGGCGCGTATACCGGGGCGCAAGCCGCCCGCGAAGGTCGTTTCGAAGCGGCCGACGGTGGCACGCTGTTCCTCGACGAGATTGGAAATCTGGGCCTTGAAGGTCAGGCAAAGCTTCTTCGTGTACTGCAAACCGGCGAGTTCGAGCGGCTTGGTTCCAGCGAGACGCGCAGGGTCGACGTCCGTGTGATCAGCGCCACCAACGCCGATCTGGCGGCCGATGTGGCCGCCGGGTCATTCAGGGAAGATCTGTTTTATCGTCTCAATGTCATCCAACTGGACCTGCCGGCACTGGATGACCGCCCGGACGATATTCTCCCGCTCGCCATGCACTTTCTGCCCGATGGGTTGTCGTTGACGGCGGCTGCCGAAACCGCCCTGCGACGGCACCGCTGGCCTGGCAATGTGCGCGAGCTACAGAACGGGTTGCGACGGGCTGCGCTGTTGGCCAACGATGGCGTGATCGACGCAAGTGACCTGCAACTTGAGCCGGTCCGTCCGGCAAGCCATTTGCTGCGGAGCGAGCCGGACCGCGGGGAAATTGAAGCAGCGCTTTACCGGGCCAATGGTGTGATTGCCCGCGCTGCCCGCCAGCTGGGAATGAGCCGGCAGGCGCTGTACCGGCGAATGGACAAGTTCGGATTGCATAACGTCTCTTGACGATCCGTCCGCAACGTTGCGTCGTCAACGTCGGCCCGCCACCATGATGCGTATGCTGCGATATTCACTTGCCGGAAAACTTGCCGCGGCGCTCTGCGGCGTCGTTTTTGTGGTGGTCGGCATCAGTGCTGTGGTTCACCACGCTGTTTCGGAAATCTGGGTTGCGTTCATCGTCGCGTTGGCGCTTGGTGTCGTGCTGGCGTGCATCGCTGCCAACGTACTGATGCGTCCCGTACGCCGTCAGCTTCTGGCATTGCGGGACGGCGTGGCGGGACTCAAGGACGGTGACTTCAGCACGGGTATCGCATCTCGACGTCGTGATGAGGTCGGGGAAGTGGTCGCGGTATACAACGATCTGGGAGACGTTCTGCGGCGCGAGCGGCAATCGCTGTTCCAGCGCGAGCTGCTTCTGGACACCGTCATTCAGTCGACACCACTCGCGCTTGTCCTGGTCAACCGCAACGATCGGGTCATCTACAGCAACAGCAGCGCGCGCCATCTTTTTCACGACGGGCGACCGCTAAACGGCCATGACTTCAATGACATCCTGAAGGCCGAAGACCCAGGGTATGGCAACGCCGTTTCTGCGCAACGGGACGGTTTGTTCACGGTTGACGAGGGTGACGAGCCGCAGACCTTTCATTTGTCCTGTCGTCGATTTGAACTGAACGGACAATCGCACTGGCTATATCTGTTCAAGCGGCTCACGCACGAGCTGAGCCGACAGGAAGTCGCGACGTGGAAGAAGGTGATTCGAGTGATCAGCCACGAGCTCAATAATTCGCTCGCGCCGATTTCTTCATTGGCGCATTCCGGGGGACTCGTTCTCGAGCGCCAGGACCTTACCCGACTCTCCGGCATTTTCGAGACCATTGAAGAGCGCGCACGCCATCTCAAAGCCTTTATCGAAGGGTACGCGCGTTTTGCGCGACTGCCTGCACCGCGACTGGCCTCCATCGACGCTGCCAGTTTCCTCACCCGCCTCGGTACGACGGTGGAATTTACGCTTCGACCGCCGGATTTGTCCGGGTCCTTTACAGCGGATGTCGCGCAGTTTGAGCAGGTGCTCATCAATCTTCTGAAAAATGCCCACGAGAGTGGCTCGACGCCCAAGGACATCGTGCTTGAGGTCACCCGAACCGCGCAGACCTGGCAGTTTGACGTGCTGGATCGAGGGAGCGGGATGTCCGATAAGGTACTGAAAAGTGCTCTTTTGCCGTTCTACTCTACGAAACAGAGCGGAACGGGCCTCGGACTGCCGTTGTGTCGTGAAATCGTCGAAGCGCACGGTGGCCGTCTTAGCATGAACAATCGGCGTCAGGGCGGACTTAAAGTCCGTGTTGCGCTGCCCGCTGAGGCGCAATAATTGATCGCTGTAGGCGGGATCGACTAAGCTCTCGTAAAACCTCATACAAAAATCATAAACGAGATCGCGTTGCGGCCGGGTTGCGGGCACCCGCCAAACGACGCGTTGGCGCAGGTCCAGTGATGACCGACACCAGACAAAAACGAGTGTCCGAAGTCTTTTTCGAGGTCTGCGATCTCGAAGCGGCCGAACGGGATGCCCGCCTGGCCGAACTCTGCGGCGACGATTCCGGTCTGCAAATGGACGTGCGGGCGTTGCTGGGCATCGCCGGCACACAGAACCACACCGCCAATACCTCCGCCGGCGGACTGACCCGCATTGTCGAACGCGGCGCCCGACACGCCCAACAACAATTGGCCAGAGATAACGCCGCCTTACCTGACGACATCGACGGGTACCAGATTGTTGACGAGCTGGGCGAGGGCGGCATGAGCGTGGTGTATCTCGCTGAGCAGTACGAGCCCGTTCGACGTCAGGTCGCCTTGAAGGTTATTCGGCCCGGTATGGATACGCGTGAGGTGATCGCGCGCTTCGAGTCAGAGCGGCAGGCGTTGGCGGTGATGGATCACCCCAACATCGCGCGGATTTTCGATGCGGGTACGTCACGATCGGGCCGGCCGTTCTTTGTCATGGAACGCGTCGACGGCGTCCCGCTCAATACCTATTGCGACGAGCGTCGACTCTCTGTGCGCGAACGTCTCACCGTTTTCCTTGGTGTTTGCGACGCCGTCGCGCATGCCCATCAGAAGGGCGTGGTGCACAGAGACCTCAAGCCCTCAAACGTTCTCGTGGGCGAGCACGATGACCAGCCTCAGATCAAGGTGATTGATTTTGGCATTGCCAAAGCGATCGATGCGCGCCTGAGCGACGATCCCTTGATGACGCAGCTGGGTCAGATGATCGGGACGCCTGGCTACATGAGTCCTGAGCAGGCCGCCGCTCGGGTGGATTTGATCGACACCCGTACTGACGTCTACTCCCTCGGCGTGTTGCTGTACCAGTTGCTCGTTGGCTCATTGCCATTCGATGTGTCGAGGCATTCCCCCCAGCAGCTCAGCACACTCATCAATGAAGGCGTCACCCCTCGACCCAGTGCACGCCTGTTAAATCGCGATGTCGATGGCGATGCGACGGCCCGCGATCGGCGAACCAGTCTGGGCCTGCTCAAGGGACAGCTGGCGCGTTCGCTTGACTGGATCATCTTGAAGGCGATGGAAAAGCCGCGCGAACGTCGCTATCAGTCGGTATATGAACTCAAATCCGATATCCAGAACTACCTCGCCCACCAGCCGGTCGTGGCGCGACCGCCGACGCCGCGCTATGTCTTTGGTCAGTTTGTCCGTCGCAATCGGCGCGCCGTCACGGCCGCATCGATCGTTGTACTGGCTCTGGTGGCCGGCGTGACGACGGCAACGGTGGGCTTGATCCGTGCGGTCGAATCAGAACGGGATGCGCGTCGGCAGTCCCTCACAGCCAACACTGTGGTCGAGCTTTTCCTGAACATGTTTCAGGAGCACGATCCGGGTGTCGCCAAGGGCCGTGACCTTCGCTTGCTGGACGTGCTGGACGATAACGTCAGTCGCATGCTGTCCACACTGGATAACGAACCCGACGTCCAGAGCCGCCTGCTTTTTAATGTCGGAGTGCTGTACAACAATCTCGACGAGCACGGTAAGGCGCTGCCTGTTCTCGAGCAGGCCTTCCTACAGGTGCAGCAGATGCAAAACGTCGATTCAGCGGCCAGGGCGGATCTATTGCATGCGCTTGGTGAAGCGCAGCGGAAAACGGACGACTTTGAGCGAGCGCGCCAAAGCCACATGGGCGCCCTCAAATTGCGAGAAGCGCTTTTCGGTGCGGACAGTCTGGCTGTAGCGGACAGTCAGCTTCAGCTCGGCATTCTCGCGCGCGACTCCGGTAATTATACGCAAGCCGACGCCGCCATCGACCGTGCTCTGGCGGCCGCCAGGGCGCAAGGTCCGGCCAACGAAGCCCGGCTACTTGTCGCCAGTGCGCTGAACGCGCGCGCGGTGTCGGCCAGTCTGGCCGGTGATCTTGCGCGCGCCGAAACCGCCCATCGCGAGGCGCTTGTGATCAAACGCGAACTCTACGGCGCGCTGCATCCATCCGTTGCCACCACGCTGAACAATCTCGCTGCCGTATCGCGCAAGCTCGGCAAATACGACGAGGCCGAACGCCTCTACTACGAATCTCTGGCCATGCGCGAGAAACTCTACGATGCCGACAACATGCGTATTGGCACAACGATCAACAATCTGGCGCTGCTGTTACACCGTCGCGGCCAGTTTGACGACGCGGAAGCGATGTATCGGCGTTCTCTGGCAATCCGTCGCGCCGAGGCCGACCCAAGCACAGCGGTCGCCACGGCACTGAACAATCTTGCAGGACTTCTCAGTGAGCGCGGTGACGTCGACGGCGCCGATGCCGCGTTTGCCGAATCTGTGGCCATGCGTCGGGATTTGCAGGGTCCGACGCACCCGAATACGGCGATTACAGAACTCAATCTGGCCAATCATATGGCACACACCGGGCGCTTTTCCGAGGCCTGCGGTGCGGTGCCCGGCATTGAGGCCACATTGCAAGGGTCACTGCCACGCGACCACTGGCGCCGGATAACGGTGACCAACCTGAAAGGCGTCTGTGCGGCTGTGGCCGGCGACACCACGGCCGCTGAGGTCACGTTGACAGAGTCTTTATCTGCGCTGCGCGATCGACGCGGCGATACGTCACGCGAGGCGGCGCGCGCAGTCGAGCGATTGATCTGGCTTTATGACCGTGTCGATAAACCCGAGCGGCGCACGCACTATGAATCCATACTGGCCGACATGCGCGGCAACACTGAGGTAACCAAACCGTGAAAACAACAACAAGACGCCTTGCCGGGCTTAAGAGTGCTCTTTGCATCGGTTTGCTCCTCGGGACCCCTGCTGCCGCCGCACAGGGGGGATTCGTCTGCGGCGACAGCTTCGTGGGGCCCAACGAATCGTGCGATGACGGCAACACCGTCGATGGCGACGGTTGCTCATCGGTGTGCCTGATCGAGAACAACTTCGAATGCTCAGGGAGCTTTGTCCCAACGGCCAACAACACCGTGACGGATCCCGGGTTTGAGTTTGATGGAGAGGGTTGGGAGATCGACACCACCTCGTCATCCCCAGTTATCTGCACGGTAGAGCGCTGCCCGAACGGCTTTTTCTCGCGCCGTGGTGCACGCTGGGCACAGCTCGACTCGCCGCAGGGCCGATTCCAGACGCGGTTACGTCAGGACGTGGAGATTCCTGAAAGCCATCGATTCATCCAGTTTGACGTGGCGTTCCCACTTTGCGGATCGTCGGCCGATCGCCTCAGCGTGCTCGTGGATGGCCAGCTGTTGTTGCAGTTGAACGGCGCCGATGAGGATTGTGGCGGTCGCGCGTATCGGACCGAGCAGATCGATCTGGTGGGCAGCGGCGGTGGGTTCAACGACGGTGGTGTCCACGTGCTGGACTTCGAGGCGGAAACCTTCTTTGTTCAGGAGCAAGCCAGTGTTTTTCTGATCGACAACGTACAGGTGGTGCAGCCGGTGGGTCCGCCGCAACCGAGCGAATGCGAGTTGGCGCCACGGACCTTGAGCTATCAGGATTTTGACCCGGGTGTGGCCGGCCAGCTCGACGAACTTGGCTACACGACCTTTGAGTTACTTGACCCGGTTCCATGGGGCACGACCGACGATGGAGTGTGTGGCACCGGACAGGTTCCGCTCGGCAACGTCACGGGGGGCGCGGGAGAAGCGGCCTGCCTCGATGCCACAGCAGGCGGCGGCGGCGACATCCTTTCGCTACTGTGCACGGAGGGCATTGACTTCGAGTTTGCCCGCGATATCGAGCTTTCGTTTCTGTTGAATCTCCAGCTGGGGCAGGGGACCTCCGGCGACTTCCTTGCCATCATAGCGGGGAACGTGCCGCCAGACCCCGATAGCATCAACGATTACGTCCTGATTGAGAGCATCGAGCAGAATGTTGGGGAGTTCGGGTTTCCACCCGGGGAACTCATTGATCTGGACCTGAACATCCTTCAGGGCGAACCGCAGGGCTTCGTGTGCTTCGCTTTTGGCGCTGAAACGGCTTTCTATGCCCAGATCGATGAGATCGATATCGATGCTGGCAGCTGCGTCGATGACGATGATGAAGACAAACTGCTCGGCTGCTTTGACAACTGCACCGAACGATTCAACCCCGACCAGACCGACAGTGATGGCGACGGTTACGGAAACGCCTGCGACGCCGACATCAATCGCGAGTCGACGGTATCGCGTGTGCCGAGCGGTAATGGCAACGACTGCGCCGTTAACTTTGCCGATCTGGGCGTATTACGCGCGGCATTTTTTACTAATCCGACCGATGAGAACTGGAATCCGGACGCTGACCTGAACAACGACCAAGTGGTCAATGTTCTGGACCTCGGGCTGATGCGCCAGTTTTTCTTCAATCCACCCGGCCCCAGCAGCCTGACGTCGCGATGTAACGCTCCGCGACCCTAGCCGGCTCCACCGTTTGTATCGCCGGTTTGGACCTGCCACAGACCGGCGTACAAACCACCGGCGGCCACCAAATCCGCATGGCGCCCCTGTTCGACGATGCGGCCGCCGTCAATCACGACAATGCGGTCGGCGTGGACCACCGTCGACAAACGATGCGCGACGATCAGCGTGGTTCTCCCGGCCTCGATGCGCTGGATGGAGCGGGCGATCGCGGCCTCCGTTTCGCTGTCGACCGCGGAGGTCGCTTCATCGAGGACCAGAATCGGCGGGTCTTTCAATAGCGCTCGCGCGATCGACAGACGCTGGCGTTGGCCACCGCTGAGCTTCTGACCGCGCTCGCCCACCCGCGTGTCGAACTGCTTTGGCAGACGGTCGATAAACTCCGTGGCTTCCGCTGCGTCGGCCGCCGCCCGAATCGCATCAAGTGATGCGTCGCCCGTACCATACGCAATGTTCTCGCGTACCGACCCCTGAAAGAGATATACATCCTGGCTGACCAGGCCGATCTGACGTCGCAGGTCGGTCAACCGGTACGTTGTCAGCGGCGCACCGTCGAGTGTAATCGACCCGGCGCTCGGGTCGTAGAAGCGCAGCAGCAGTTTGATCAAGGTGCTCTTGCCCGAGCCCGTTGGGCCGACAAAGCCGATGGTCTCACCGGCCGCGATGTCCAGATGAATATCGGTCAGTGTGCGCGTGCCGTCGGCGTACGCGAAATCAACGTCTTCGAAGCGGATCGCACCCTCGGCGCGCTCAAGCGGCCGGGCATCCGGCGCGTCGACCACAGACGACGGCGCGTGCAGCACCTCCAGTATCCGTCGCGAGGCGGCCATGGCCCGCTCGAACAAATCGACGGTCTGGGCCAGGCCAGTCAACGGCCACAACAACCGCTGCGTAAGAAAAACCAGCACGCCGAACGCGCCGACGCCCAGTCGCCCCTCCATGGTGAGCCACCCGCCCATCAACAGTGTCGCAAGAAAGCCCGCCAGGATGGCCATTCGGATAATCGGAATAAACGCAGAGCTGACCGCGATCGCGCGTTTGTTTGCATCCACATATTCGTCGCTGGCGCGGCGGATACGTGCCACCTCCAGAGCTTCAGTTACAAAACTCTTGATGGTGGCCATACCGGCGATGTTGGCGGCGAGCTGTGTGCTCAGGCGGCCCACCTTGGCACGTACGTCGTTATAAAGCGGTTGCGCCCGACGCTGGAAGTAGAAGGCGCCGACAATGATCAGCGGGATGGGCGTAAAGGCAAGCAGGGCGACTAGCGGGGAAATAACGAAGAAGACGGTCCCGACGCTGACAATGGTGGTCGCCACCTGAATCAGGCTGTTCGCACCGCCGTTGAAGAACTGCTCAAGTTGATTGACGTCGTCGTTCAGGATGGACACCAGATTTCCAGTGCTGGCGTCTTCGAAATACGCCAGATCGAGCTGTTGCACGCGGGTGTAGGTATCCATCCGCAGACCGTGCTGCAGTGCCTGCGCGAGCTGGCGCCATTCAATCAGGTAGAGATATTCGAATATCGACTCTCCGGCCCAGATCAGAAACGTCAGAACCCCCAAAAGCAGAAGCTGCTGAAACGGATCCACAATGCCCAGCGAGGCGATAAAGGAATCCTGCTGGCGCACCACCACATCGATTGCGATACCGATTAGGATCTCGGGCATGACGTCAAACAGCTTATTCACGACGGAGTAAACCGACGCCAATACCATGCGCCGTCGGTAGGGCCGGGCATAGTGAAGCAAATCGCGCAGTGCGGACGTGGACGAGCGCATGTCAGCGGCGCCGGCGCCGACGGCGCGTGGGCTTGTCTTTTCGCGGTGAGACGACGTCCTGCAGCACGCCGCCCCAGTTTTCGCGGTGCGCGTCGATGGCCTGATTCTTGATGGCCGAATGTCGGCGTGAGAGCAAAAGGTCGTCCGGCGAACACACCTCGGCCTTGATCAGACCAAGATCCACCGCTGCGTCAAAAAGACTCGGGTACCACGTTTCCCAATTGGGCAGCGCGCGCTCAACGGCATGACGCAAACTCAAGCGGTTCTCTCCAGATTAGTGGCCGTGACGCGCGAGACCGAAGACATTCGCGACGCTCTTGGCCGGTCAGACTCAGGCCGATCACAAGTATCGCACGACCTTACTGCGGCGCCAGCCTTTGAGTGGCAACCCGTGCATGAACGTGAAAAGATGCCGACATGTTGACCGTTCTGCCGGCTCCTTTACGGGGCACCATTACCTCGATTCTGACCATCACGAATCTGGTCATCTGGATCGTGCCGTTTTATGTGCTCGCCCTGTTAAAGCTGCTGCCCATCCCCGCACTACGCCGCGCCTGCTTTCGAGGACTTGAGGCCATTGCCGCCCTGTGGGTCGACGGCAACAGCGCACTGGCCCACGCCAACGGCGTACGCTTTGATATTCGGGGCAATGAGGGGCTGAACTACGACGACTGGTATCTCATCGGAACCAATCACGTGTCGTGGGTAGACGTGATGGCACTGCAGCGCGCGCTGAATCGACGCATTCCGTTTTTGCGTTTTTTCGTCAAGCAGCAACTTATCTGGGTGCCACTGCTTGGCCTTGCGTGGTGGGCCATGGAACTCCCATTCATGCGACGACACAGCCGCGCTGAAATCGATGCCAATCCGTCGCTTCGGCTGGATGATGTTGAGGCGACAAAACGCGCATGTCGGCCGTTCCGTGATCGTCCCACGGCCATCATCAATTTCCTTGAAGGTACGCGTTTCACACCGGCAAAGCAGTCCGCGCAGAGTTCACCGTACCAGCACCTGCTAAAACCAAAGGCGGGCGGCATTGCCTACGCGCTGGAGGCCATCGGCGCAAAGATGAATACCTTTCTGGACGTCACGCTGGTTTACCCCGCCGGTCGGGAAACACTCTGGGATCTGATGACCGGGCGGCTTCGTCGCGTCATCATTGATGTGCAGCGACGGAGTATTCCACCCGAGCTGTTGTCCGGTGATTACGGCGGCGATGCCGAGTTTCGTCAGCGCTTCAAGCACTGGGTGGAGGAAATCTGGCGTGAAAAGGATCAGCGCATTCAGGAGCTGAAGCTGGAGATGCGTCAGGCGCTGGCATGACCGTCGTTCGGCCACATGTAGTGCCGTTTTTTCACCGTCGCAGCGGCACGCTCAGCTATCTGGTCCACCATGGAAAGGATGCTCTGATCATCGACCCGGTAATCGACTACGATCCGGTGTCAGGTCAATTGTGCAGCGGCCCGTCGGATGAGATTGCGGCGGCCGCCGAACGACTCGACGTCAACGTGCATTGGGTCATCGACACGCACGCTCACGCCGACCACCTGAGCGGCGCCTATTATTTGAAGACCCGGTTTGAAGCAAAGCTTGGTATGGGTCGCGGTATTCAGAACGTTCACGCGACCTTTGCCGCGGTCTTCAATGACCAGACAGAGCAAGCGGTGCCGTTCGACGCGTTTTTTGAAGACGGTACCGGCTTCTTTGCGGGCGATCTGGACGTTCAGGTCATGGCAACGCCCGGGCACACCGACGACAGCGTGACCTATCTGATCGGCGATGCGGCGTTTGTGGGGGATACGTTATTTGCGCCCGAACGTGGAACGGCCCGATGTGATTTCCCAGGGGGGAGCGCCGATGCGTTATTCGACACCATTCAGTCCCTTTATGACCTGCCCGACGGTACACGCCTTTTCTTGTGTCACGACTACCCGGAGCACGACGCCGACCCGGTGGTGTACACCACCGTCGAGGCCCAGCGAACCGGGAATGCGCGCGTTCGCCGCGATACGGACCGCACATCGTTCGTTGCATGGCGCGAAGCCCGAGATGCCGCGCTGTCGCTGCCGGCGCTGATTATTCCGGCATTGCAGGTCAACGTGCGCGGTGGTGCCTTGCCGGCGGCCGAAAGCAACGGTATCCGATACCTGAAGGTTCCCCTCAACCAGTTCTAGACCCGCGGACATATGTGCTGGCGTCTTACGCCTTCGCAGACTGCGCCCCGATCAGCAGACTAAAGGCATCTTAGGGTCATCGTGACCCGTCTAACAGGAGATGCCCATGCCCGTAAACATCACTAATGAAACGTTTGAATCCGATGTGGTGAACAGCTCTGTTCCCGTTCTCGTGGACTTCTGGGCGCCATGGTGCGGCCCGTGCCGTGCAATTGCACCGGTGCTTGACGAGTTGGACGCTGACTACGCCGGCCGCATGACGATTGCGAAGGTCAATGTGGATGAAAACGGGCCGCTTGCCGCTCGGTTCGCGGTGCGTTCGATCCCCGCGCTGGTCCTGTTCAAAGGCGGGAAACCCGTGGAAACTCTGATCGGTGCGTTGCCGAAAGCGGATATTGACGCGGCAATCCAGCGCGTCCTTTCGCAAAGCGCGGCCTGAGTGAGGCGGACGCGGTCAGGCGGATCCGATCGGTTTTGAATCGAAGCTGTCTGGCCGCGTCCCGGTGGCATCGTAGGTGGATGTCCCGGCTTGCGTGTCGCCGCGCAGTAGCGCAAGCGCGTCTTTGACATGTCGCTGTCGGATCTGGACCAGCCGTCCGGTCACGGTGTTCGCTTCGCGGCACCGCGTCAGACAGTCGACGTACCGGTCCCACGTGGCGCGATCGTCAGTCCCCAAGGTATCGCGCAGTTGCCCGGCCTCGCCAGGCCAGCGAGCCTGTCGCAGTGTCTCGAGTTGGTCCAGACGTTCGGCCAGCATCGCCTTGCGCTCGAACAACTCGGCGAACTGCTCGGTGGCGGCGCCCGCTAACGCGGTGCGCTCTTCCGATAGTGTGGTGAGGAGCTGTTCGGCGATGTCGGCGCACTGCGCGACGAAATCCGGCAGCGTAAGGGGGCCCTCGTCCTTGAGGGCGGCAGCGCGAGTTGCCATGGGTTAGCCCAGCGGCAGCGCCTGATCCATATTCAAAAGGCTGTCAGCGACCCGTTCAGGGTCCACCTGATAGCTTCCGTCCTCAACGCGAGTGCGAACAGCGTCCACGCGCGCCGTGTCCGAGGCGTCTGCTGCGCGGATCGCACTTTCGAGCGACGCCAGTTCGCGGGCCGATGCGGTGACATCCACTGTGTCGGACGCGCGCGGAGCGGCGGTCTGGCCGTTGCTTGCCAGACTGGCCCGGTTGCGATCCTGAGCGCTCTTCACCTGCTGATACGAATTCAGCGACGAATCGATCTTGTTTGGCATGGTTCCTCTCTCCTTTGCATCAAGGTTAGCGGCAACTTCCCGGGAAACTTTAACGATTCCACCGACAATTTTACCGGGACTCGAAATGAAGAATGATTTTTGAAAAAATCGATAAACGTTTAAAATATAACGATTTCTACGACACCTCTTTGCCGTACGATACCTTCCACCACGCGACCGGACGACGAATTACGCACACGAACACGCTCTCCAGCGGCCGCATCGGCCAGCGCCTGGCCGCCCATCCGGATTGCCAGCGCGCTGTCCCCGCTTGCCAATGTGACGCGCTCGCCTCGCCGCACGAGGTAATCGGGCTGCAGCATGGATTGTGTGAGGGTCTGGCCGGCGCCGCACGCCGTCCGCAGGACCCGTCCCGCAGGCGTGTGCAGCCCCTTTTGCAAAGACAGACTGCCCGGGTGCGCCGTCTGTTCGACCCACTCAAAATCCTGCGGGGTAACCGTATGGCCGGGGGGCAGGGCGCGGGTGACCCGCGCGACTTGTATCCGTGATTCGGTCCGAACCTGCACGTACACCTTCCACGCCACCGGCCCGGCACAACGTACGCCCACCGACATGGCCGGCCGCCACCCGGCGCCCGCAGGTAAAAATCCCTCGAGCGCCTTCGCGCACGCCTTCAGCTTCAGGCGACGGTCAATGGGTTGGGTCTGGACGGTGACGGTTCCCGTCATCGCGGGCTGGTGCTGCGTGACAAATGCTTCGGCCACCGTTTCGATACTTTCAGGTGACTGCCACGCCGCCGCAGACGACAACGCGCTGGCGCCCGTCAAAAAAACGACGGATAGCCGCACGCACAGCGGCTCGCCGAAAAGACAGCGATATGGGCTGCGGACATGGGGTTGTCGATGGGATGTCATCAGGTTCGAATGGTCGCGGCTGGCCGATAGAGAAACACGCAGCAGGAATTGTGCCAACCCCTGGCGGCAGGAGCAGTGCGCTGT
>JBCCMA010000006.1:0-43413 GCA_039026595.1 Pseudomonadota bacterium | reverse complement strand
GGTCATCGTTGTGATTGTCTTCCTGCAAACCTGGCGTGCGTCGATCATTCCGCTGCTCGCGGTGCCGGTCTCGATTGTGGGTACCTTTGCCGTGCTGTGGATGCTCGGCTTCACGATCAACGTGCTGACGCTGTTTGGTCTGGTGCTCGCCATCGGGATTGTCGTGGATGATGCCATCGTGGTGGTGGAAAACGTCGAGCGACACATCGAGGACGGAGATGCGCCGCTTGCGGCCGCGCACAAAGCCATGGCGGAGGTGTCCGGCCCGATCGTGGCCATTTCGCTCGTGCTGGCCGCCGTGTTCGTACCGCTGTCGTTCATTGCTGGAGTGACCGGACAGTTCTATCAACAGTTTGCCGTGACCATCACGGTGTCGGTGTTGATTTCGGCGGTGAACTCCTTGACGTTGTCACCGGCGTTGTCGGCGATCCTGCTCAAGCCCCACGGTGCTGAGAAAGACCGGCTGGGTCGCATCATGGATCGCCTGTTCGGCTGGTTTTTCGAGCGCTTCAACCGCGTGTTCAGCCGTGGGAGCGAGCGTTACGCCGGCGGAATCGGCGGCATCATCCGACGCAGCAAGCGGCTGATGGTCATTTATGTCCTGCTGCTTGGCGTGGCGTTTATTGGCTTCCGTTCGGTGCCCGGCGGGTTTATCCCCACCCAGGACAAACAATATCTGTTCGGCGTGCTCACCCTGCCACAGGGCGCGTCCATTGAGCGCACGGAAGCGGCCACCCGCAAGATGTCGGAAATCGGTCTGTCGGTGGACGGGGTAAGCAGCGCAGTGGCGTTTCCGGGGCTGAATGGCGCGCATTTCGTAAACACGCCCAATCTTGCGGTGATCTTTTTTGGTCTCGCGCCCGCACAAGAGCGGGCGGCCTCTGCGGTGGCGATCTCAAACGAGTTGACCGGGCGGTTCGCCGAGATCAAGGAAGGGCTGGCGTTCGCGGCGATGCCGCCACCGCTCCTGGGACTCGGCAACTCGTCCGGCGTCGAGATGTTTATTCAGGACCGCAGCGGCATCGGGTTTGGCGGGCTTAATAACGCGGTGAATGCGCTGGCCGGCGAGGTGGGTCAGACGCCGGGCTTCGATCCGTACCAGACCTACACGCTGTTCCAGTCAAACGTGCCGCAGTTAAACGCCGAGGTTGACCGCATCAAGGCCAAAGAACAGGGCATCGTTCTGACCGATCTGTACAGCACGATGCAGGTCTACCTCGGCTCGGCGTACGTCAACGACTTCAACCTGTTTGGACGCGTCTATGGCGTTTACGCTCAGGCGGACGCCGAGTTTCGCGACAACATCGCAGACATTGGGCGTCTGCGCACGCGCAACGCTCAGGGCCAGATGGTGCCGGTGGGCAGCGTGGTCAACATTGAAGAGGGATTTGGGCCAGACCCGGTGATTCGCTACAACGGCTATCCGGCCGCAGACCTTACCGCGGCATTTGCGCCGGCCGATCTCACCTCGATCGAGGCGGTCAGCCTGACCGAGGGTATCGCCGAACGAATTCTTCCGCGCGGGGTTGTGCTTGAGTGGACCAATCTGACCTACCAACAGGTCAATCAGGGCAATGCCTCGCTGTTGGTGTTCCCGCTGGCCGTTCTGCTGGTTTATCTGGTGTTGGCCGCTCTGTACGAGAGCTGGTCCCTGCCGTTTGCGGTGATCTTGATCGTGCCGATGTGCCTGTTGTCGGCCATCGGCGGGATCTGGGCGCTGAATACGATTCGCGGTTCGCTGTTTGGACTTCAGATTGCATCGGGCGCCATTCCACCCCCGCCGCTGTCGGTGCCGCCCACGTTTATCGACAACAATATCTTCACGCAGATCGGACTCGTCGTGCTGATGGGTCTGGCGTGCAAGAACGCAATTCTGATCGTCGAGTTCGCGCGCGATCTTGAACGCGCTGGCCGCGGAATTGTGGAGGCCGCGGTCGAGAGCTGCCGGCTGCGTCTGCGCCCGATTCTGATGACCAGCTTTGCGTTCATCGCCGGCGTGTTGCCTTTGGTGTTCGCGTCGGGCGCCGGATCGGAAGTGCGCCACGTGATGGGCGTTACGGTGTTTTTCGGCATGCTCGGTGTGACGTTCTTCGGTCTGTTTTTCACACCGATTTTCTATGTGTTGATCCGAAAGATTTCGACCCGACGCGAGCCGCCCGAGCAGGAGAGTCTCCGTGCCGCGTCCTGAGCCGCGAAACATCATGGCGCACGCGGTGGCGGTGCTGTTGCTCGGCGGCTGCGCGGCGGCCGGGCCCAACTATGAACGCCCTGAAACCGTTTTGCCTGAGACGTTTGCAAACGCGCCGTCGTCCGGTGCCGAAGCGATGTTCGGGTCGGCGCCGCCCAGTGCGTTGTGGGCGTCGCTCAATGACCCGGTGCTGGATGATCTTCTGAAATCAGCCGAAGCAGGCAGTACCGACATCGCCGCCGCGCTGGCCACACTGGATGAGTCGCGAGCGCTGGCCGGACTCACCACATTCAGTTTGTTTCCCACGGTGACGGCCGAGACGTCCGCTGACCGTAATCGACTCAGCGATCGCGACCCTTTCGCGTTTCCGGGCCTCGGCGTCATTGACGTCTATCGACTCGGCTTTGACAGCACCTGGGAGATCGATCTGTTCGGCAGTCTGCGTCGGCAAGCAGAGCGAATTTTCCGCGTGGTCGAAGCGGACACCGCCACGCTCGCGGACATGCGGCGCAGCGTGCTCGGGGATGTGGCTCAGGCCTATTTTTCCTTGCGCGGCGCGCAGGCGGAGCTGGCGGTGCAGCGCGAGAACCTGGGCAATCAGAATGAAACGGTGCGCATCCTCGAGCGCAGTCTCCGTGCGGGTCGAGGCACGGCTCTCGACGTGGCGCGCGCACGGGCTCTGGCGTTGAGTGTTGAAGCGACACTGCCCAATACCGAGGCTGCGATCGCCCGCACCGTGCAGCGGCTCGCTGTGCTGACGGCCACGCCGGCCGCCGAGTTAATCGACACGTTGGCGGAAGGGGCACTGCCCGCGCTGCCCGAGCGCATCGAAATCGGCCAGCCGCAGTCGTGGCTGGCGCGCCGCCCCGACGTGCGTGCGGCGGAACGTCAGCTTGCGGCCGCCACGTCGGGTGTGGGGGTCGAGGCGGCGGAGTTCTACCCCAAGATCCAACTAAACGGCAGCCTCGGGTTCAATGGACGAAACACCGGGGCATTTTTGGATGAAAGCGCGCGGCGTTGGTCCATCGGTCCCGTCATTTCGTGGCGTTTTCTCGACGTCGGACGCGTGCGGCGAAATGTCATGGCCGCAGAGGCAAGACAGCGGCAGGCGCTGGCCGCATTTGATGGCGTGGTTCTGAGAGCGCTTGAGGACATTGAATCGGCGTTGGCCACGTTTCGGGCTGCCGATCTGTCGGCGCGTGCGATCCGCGCTGCGTTAAGTGAAAGCGAAACCGCTGTGCGCCTGTCGCGGCTTCGTTTTGAAAACGGTGCGTCAAGCTACCTTGAGGTGCTGGATGCCGAACGCACCAGACTGGACCTCGCCAATCAGCGCGCGCAGGCCGAGACCGCGCGCGCCACGGCTCTGGCCGTCGTGTACAAAGCCCTCGCGGTGGATTGAGGCTTATTTTGAATTTCCGCTATATCGCTGGATGGCTGGTCGCGTTTTCGATCGGCGGGGCCTGCCGACTGGCCGGCGTGCCGGTGCCCGCGCCTCCGGCCATAGTGGGTGCCATGCTTGTGGTGTCGATTACGGTGGGGTACGAGCTGGCTGGCGTCGTTCGCCGTCGACGGGGCATTGAATCATGACAGCCGTGCTGATCGGAGCGGCGCTCGGACTGTCAATCGGGTTTCTGTGCAGGTGGTTCGATATTCCCTCGCCCGCACCGCCGACGCTGCCAGGCGCGGCGCTTGTGGTCGCCATGACACTGGGCTATCTGGCCGCCGGACAAATGGGGTAGTCGGCAAATGGACACCGTCAGTCAGCTTCTGCAAACCTTCCGGCTTCAGGCTGAGGTGTTCCACAACGCCAAATACTGTAATGCCTTCAACATCGACACCACCGTGTCCGGCAAGGCCGGCTTCCACCTGATCACGGAAGGACAGGCGTACGTGGTGTTTGGAGATGCGCGCGAGCCCGAGACGCTGGCACCGGGCGATCTGGTTTTGTTGCCCCGCGCAGGTGAGCACCGCGTGGTCGATGCCCTCGATACGTCGGCGCCTGTAAACGGCAGTGCGTCCGCGCGTTTTGGCGACGTGGCGGATCAGGCGGGCACGGGACTGGTGTGCGGTTATCTGACGTTCGATCATCCGGCGAGCAATCCGCTGATGGACGCGCTGCCTGATGTGGTGATTGTGCGCGCGTCCGGGCGGCCCGCCGACTGCAATGTGCGCGAGCTCCTGCATGTGCTGGTCCGCGAGTCGGTGTCGGATCAGCCTGGGGTTCAGGTCACGCTAAACCGGTTGTGTGATGTGGTGTTTGTGCTTGTTATGCGCGAATACCTCGGTGTGGCCGGTGGACGCGGGGTGGCGGCGGCGCTGGCGGATAAACGCATCGGACGGGCGCTCGATGCGCTGCACGCGAATTTGGCGGCGGACTGGTCAGTGGAATCGCTCGCCGGTCTGGCGGCGATGTCGCGGGCCGGCTTTGCCGCGCGCTTCAAGGCGCTGTTGGACACCACACCGGTCGCCTATCTCACGGCGGCCCGCATGCAATCGGCGTATCGGCTGCTCAAGGACCATCAGGAGCCGGTGGCGGCCGTCGCGGCGCAGGTGGGGTACGCCACCGAGGCGGCCTTTGCCAAGGCCTTCAAGCGCGAGCTGGGTATCGCGCCGGGGGCGGTGCGCCGCGGCACCGTCGACTAGCCTGCGCTGCGTTCGCGGCCGGTCCACATTTTGTTAAATTTGTGACGGAACGCGAGCAGCGCGTGATGTTCCAATGTCATGGTGTGTCGTGCGGTTAACGAGCACTCGGTCGGGGTTTTGACTCGCGATGTGTGCGATGTTCCCGCCACCGTCAGGGACGCAAATCGCCGGGACAGCGTGAAGAGGATGAAGATGCGGCTTTGGATCAAGGGTAGGGAGCTAGTCACGATGGCGGCCGCGGGGCTGCTCGCGCTGACATCGAGCGTGGCCGAGGCCGGGATTTGGGCCGACATGTCGCAGCGCGCCGCGCGCAACGGCGATATGCCCAGGGCGCTGTCGAATCAGGTACCGGTGATGGCCGCCGCGCGGCTGGTTCGACTCGATGCCGACGCACTGATGTTCCAACTCGGTCAGGCGCCGGAGGCATCAGCGATCGCCACTGCCCCGATACTATCTCTACCTTTGCCGCACGGCGGACTTGCCGATTACCGAGTGGTGAATGCGCCAGTGATGGCGCCCGGTCTTCAGCGCGAGTTCCCGGATATCCGGACGTACAAGGTGCGGTCAGTCGACCATCCTGAGCGGACGGGTCGGCTCGACGTTGGTCCGTCCGGATTCCACGGCATGTTCGACGATGGCACCGATCTGGTGTTTGTCGATCCGGTCGGGACCGACGGCGCGTATCAGGTGTTCCACAAATCCGAGTACCGAAACCCTGCGATGCGCGCGAGCACGTCTTTCAGCTGTGCCCTCCATGATCACGGAGACAGTCCCGTTACGCACCGGGCTCGCCAGACCAGTGCACGGGTCTTTTCTTTTGGCACGCAGCGGCGCGTCTACCGCGTTGCCGTGGCGGCCACCGGGGAATACACCACGTTCCACGGGGGTACGCGTTCGCAGGGCCAGGCCGCCATCGTCACGGCCATGAACCGCGTCAATGAGCTCTACGAGCGGGATCTCGGAATCTCGCTTGAGCTGGTCGCGAACAACTCCGCTGTGGTCTACACCAACCCGGAGACCGACCCCTACACCGATGACGATACCGAAGCGCTGATTAATGAGGTGGGTCCGGATCTGAACAACCGGATCGGCTCAACCAACTTTGACGTTGGCCATGTCTTCAGTACCGGTGGCGGTGGTCTCGCTGGGCTGGGCGTTGCGTGCAGTCCGTTCAAGGCTGAGGGTGTGAGCGGTATTCCGCAGCCGATCAATGATCCGTTTGTCGTCGATTTCGTTGCCCACGAGTTCGGGCACCAGTTCAATGCGGAGCACACCTTTAATGGCACGGCGGGCAGTTGCGGGGCCAACCGGGCGGGGACGTCGGCGTGGGAGCCGGGCAGCGGTTCCACCGTCATGGGATACGCTGGTATCTGCGGTGAAGAGAACCTCCAGCAGCGCACGGACGACTACTTCCACGTGGGTTCGATATCGTCGATCAACGCGTTCATTAATAACAGCTCGCGCGGCGGACGCTGTGGCACAGTTCAGACCCTTGCCAATGCGATCCCGAGCGCGTCTGCCGGGACCGATGGATTTATCCCGGCCGGCACGCCGTTTGTGCTGAGCGGCAGTGGTAGCGACGCTGACGGGAGCGGTTCACTGACTTACGCGTGGGAGCAGCTGGATGCCGGGGCCGCGACCAGTTCGCAGGCGGATTTTCTGGATGACGGCACGCGCGCGCTGTTCCGGTCGTTCCCGCCGACCTCAGACCCCGCCCGCTCCATTCCTCGGAACGTCGATGCCGTGGCTGCGGGTGGCTATACCGGCGAAATTCTGCCGACCACCGGGCGCGATCTGAATTTCCGGCTGACCGTGCGGGACGGCGACGGCGGTGTGGCGACGGACGACCGGGTCGTGTCGGTGGTGACATCCGCCGGCCCGTTCGAGGTCACGGCGCCAGGTGCGGTCACCTGGCCCGCGGGCTCCAGCCAGACAGTGCGATGGGATGTGGCCAACACCACCGCCGCGCCATTGAGTTGCGCGACGGTCCGGATCTCGCTGTCGACCGACGGCGGTCTCACATTCGGAAACCCGATTGCCACAACACCCAATGATGGCAGCGAGAACATCGTTCTGCCCACGGTGAACACCACGCGGGCGCGGATCAAGGTGCAATGCGCGACCCAGCCGTTCTTCAACGTGAACCCGGTCAATTTTGTCATTGGCACTGGCGTTGGCGGCTCCGCCAATACCGATCCGGTTGCGCAGAACGACGCTGTGACGCTGAACCAGAACAGCGGGGTGATCAACCTGTCGGTTCTGGCGAACGATAGCGATGCCGACCAGGGCGATACGCTGACGATCACCTCGGTCAGCGTGCCCGATCAGGGCGGCACCGCATCGGTGGCCGGGGCGGCCATCGCGTACGAGTCGGCCAACGGTTTTTCCGGCGTGGAGACCTTTTCCTACACGATCAGCGACGGTAACGGAGGGAGCGCCTCAGCGACGGTGACCGTCACGGTGAACGCGGCCGTGCCTCCAGCGCCCCCGACACCGCCGCCCGCGCCCACTCCGACCCCAACGCCGGTGCCGCCACCGGCCAGTGGCGGCGGGGGCGGAGGTGGCGCGATTGCGTTGCTTCTGCCGTGTCTCGGTGCGCTGGCACTGCGCCGCCGCCGCGCGCGCGTTACGGTGACGACATGAGATTGTTCAGATGTCTGTCTCTTATGGGGGTGGCGTTGCTGATGGCTTGTCAGGACTCCGGTGTACGGCCGGACCAGAATACGGCCGACAGAACGCCTGAAAGCAACGTGGAGGGACGGATGTCTCGCAAGGAAGCCAAGGCGGTCGAGGCGATGAGCTGGGTTGAGGGGGCCGACCCCGTTGCCGATGCGAGAGCGGCCCTGCGCGACCCGAAATCGATCGAACTCCTCGCTTTTGCATCCCGCGCATTGAGCTTTCCGGGGTTATCTGCCGAGCAATACGCCGAAATCTCCAAGCGTGTGCGCTACCGCGTGGTGCAAGGCGCAGGCGACGTGCTCTACGGTCAGGCCCACCGTGCGATGCGTCGCAAGGTGCACGCGTATGCGACGGTCTACAATGCCGAGATCTATCGCGGGCTGATCGAGAACTGACAGCTTGCCACGCGAATCGTGTAACAGGATTAGTGAAAACTGTTTTAAAAAACCAATAAATTTCTCCAGTCGTGTCCGCTTTGTTTCGTCGTACGGTGCCCTGCGTAAACGCAGACCGTTTCGAAACAGGCTGAAGCACGTTTCCGCCGACTTCGCATAACACTCCAAATTCGGCGCAGAGCCGTAAACAACAACACTGTTTGATTGAGACTTACTGGAGGGGTTATTTATGAAGATGAAGAATCTGATTCTCGCCGGCACGTTTGCCGCTGCAATGGCAACGCCGCAAGCGATGGCCAACACGCTTCAGATCACGGGTGGCTCGACGCAGGTCGAACTGACGTCGTTTGACGCGCTGACGAGCCTCGGCCTGAGTGTGTCGATTTTCGGCACGGCCAAGCTGGACGCCTCGGGCCCATTCCCGGTGGCAAGCTTCCTCGTGACCGGCGGCACGGTTGATTCGGCAACCGGGTTTGCCAGCATCGAGCACGACGGCAGCGGCCTGGGTTTGAGCAACGGTACGGACTCGGTCGAGCTGGCCAACTTCCTGGTGGACACCGAATCGCTCCTGTTGAGCGGCGATGTCTCCGTGAACGGATCGTTTGTGGCCAACCTCGATCTGTTCTCGATCACCTCATCGCTTGAGCTGCTCCTGACGGCAGGTGCCGCCGATGCCCTGAACGGCGTCTACGGCACGGCGCTGCCAGAGGGACTGTCCATCGGATTTGCGACTCCGAACGTCACCACCGTGCCGGTGCCGGCTGCCCTGCCGCTGTTCGCGAGCGCACTGGCGGGTCTGGGATTCGCCCGATCGCGCAAGCGCGCCGCCTGAATCGACGTCCGGTCGATTCTCCAACAATGGCGTAACGGTTTGATGCATCGTGGCGCGCCGCGCCCGATGCTTGGAAGACAGCGCTGTTGAGCCGGCCCCGACGCCTCTGGCGTCGGGGTTTTTTTACTTATCCCCACCGCATTCTGTTACAGTCCGCGCGCGTGGCACAGGCGCGTTCTGTCACACACACGTCACAGATGCCGCCTACGCTAGCGCCACCTTCAACTTCACCCCGTGGGGAGGGCTACCTTGAAGACCGCACGTTCTTATCTCATCGCACGGACGCTCCTGACACGAGTGGCCGCCTGTTTCACTCTGGTCGCTGCCGTGGCCGTCATGGCGCCGGTTGCCGTTGCACAGGAAACCACCGGTTCGATACGCGGTATCGTGACCAATTCCAGCGGCAATCCGATCGCCGGTGCTACCGTTACCGTCGTCAGCCAGCAGACCGGCCTGACGCGCACGGCCACCACCGGTTCGTCCGGTAATTACTTTGTCCGCCAGCTTCCGGCCGGTCAGACCTACCGGGTCACAGTTGAGTCCTCTCAGGGCTCGGCCAGCACCTCCAGCCTGCCGTTGGCGCTTGGCCAGCAAGCGCAGCTCAACTATCAGGTGAGCCAGGTTGAAGAGGTGATGGTGGTCGGGACGATTGCCGAGGTCGCCGAAACGGCTATTGGGCCGACAGCGGTCTTCGATCGAGACGCTATCCAGAACTCGCCGGCGATCAACCGGAACATTAACGACATCATCGGGCAGGATCCGCGACTGTACATCGACCAGTCGAGCACGGCTGACTCGATCCAGTGCAACGGCGCCAACCCGCGCTTCAACAGCCTGACGGTGGACGGTATCCGATTGAACGACGGTTTCGGCCTGAACTCGAACGGTTACCCGACCCAGCGCCAACCGTTCCCGTTTGACGCCATTTCGAGCATCGCCGTCGAGCTGGCGCCGATGAGTGTGGTGTACGGCGGCTTCTCGGCCTGTAACATCAACGCGGCGTTCAAGTCGGGCACCAACGAACTCGAAGGTTCGGTGTTTTACGATTACACCAGTGACTCGCTGCAGGGCGATTCGCTGGAAGGTGACAGCGTTCAGATCGGTGACTTCACCGAGTCGCGCTACGGCTTCGAGCTCGGCGGTGCGCTGATCAAGGACAAGCTGTTCTTCTACGGCGCCTACGAGCGCTACGACGGTGTCGACTTCAACGATCGCGGCGCCATCGGCAGCGGTGCCGCCAGCGAAGTGCAGGTCACGCAGGCCCAGCTCGACGAAATCGCCCAGATTTCGCGTGACGTGTACGGATTCGATCCGGGCACCAGCACGCCGGGCACCTTTGATTTCACCGATGAAAAATACATCGCCAAACTCGACTGGTTTGCCACCGACACGCAGCGTCTCTCGGTGACCTATCTGTTCAACGATTCGGTCAACGTGACGCCCGCCGACGGCGAGCAGGTTGAATTCGAGTTCTCCGATCACTTCTATAATCGTGGCGCGGAGCTCAACTCCCTGATCGGGAGTCTCTACTCCGACTGGACCGAGAACTTCTCCACCGAGATCCGTATCGCGCGGTCAGACGTCGACTTCACGCAGGCGCCGCGCGCCGGTGACCAGTTCGGTGAAATCCGCGTCGAACTGGATAATGTCGACGTGTACCTGGGCGGTGACGACAGCCGCCACGCCAACGAGCTCGACTACACCATCGATCTGTTTGTGGCACGTGGTCGTTACCAGAGCGGTGACCACACGATCACAGCCGGCGTAGAGCGCGAGGCGTACGACATCTTCAACCTGTTCTACCAGCACGTTGATACCGAGCTGCGCTTCGACGGCATTGAAAACTTCCGCAACGGTATCGCCGACCGCGTTTACTACGGTAACGCCTTCAGCAACAACGAAGCGGATATCGCCGAAGCCTTCGAGTACGCCATCAACTACTTCTTCATTCAGGACGAGTGGCAGCTGAACGATCGCCTGCTCTTCACCTACGGTGTGCGTTACGACTACTACGAAACCAGCGACGCTCCGGCACTCAATACCGACTTCCAGGCCAGCTACGGTTTCGGTAACAACGCCACGCTCGACGGGCGTGCCCTGTTCCAGCCGCGCTTCGGTCTGTCGTTCGATTACTCGGATACGTTGAGCTTCCGCGGCGGAATCGGGCTGTTCTCAGGCGGTAACCCGAACGTCTGGTTGTCCAACACCTACAGCAACACCTCGGTCACGGCCGTTCAGGCACGGATCGACGGCGTTGATCTGTTCGCCCAGAATTACGTCAACTGCGAGCCGGGCGTGCCGGTTCAGGGACCGGGTTACTGTGTGCCGCAAAATATCGCAGACATCGTTGCAGCGGGTGACGGAAGTAACTTTGAAATCAACTTCCTTGACCCGAGCTTCGATATTCCGAGCGAGTGGAAATTCTCGGCCGGATTGACCTGGCTGGCACCGCGTGACTGGACAATCACCGCGGACCTGCAGATCACGCGCGGCAACGATACGGCCATCTACAAGCGTGCTGACCTTGAGCGCGTCGGTACCAACGCCGATGGTTATCCGATCTACGACAGTGTCCGTGAGCCTGCGTTTGTATTGACGAACGCACAGAACGGCAACGAGTCAGAGTCGGTCGCCATCAGTGCGTTCAAGACGTGGGATAACGGCCTCGATCTCCGCGTGGGCTACGCGTGGACACAGGCTGAGGATGTGAACCCGATGACCTCGTCGATTGCGTTCTCGAACTACATTAACCGCGCGTTCTTCGATCCGCAGGCCGAAGATCTGTCACCCTCCAACTGGGCGATTGAACACCGGTTAACGGCGGTCCTGAACTACACGAAGAGCTTCTTCAAGGACTACGAGACCCGCGTGTCCCTGTTCGGGCAGTACAACTCGGGTATCCCGTACAGCATCACCCTGGACGGTGCGGCCGGTACCATTGGCGCATACAGCTTCACACCGTTCCTCGACTTCGAGCGCAACGTGTTGCCGCCGGGCGGTACGCGTAACAGCGAAGAGGGATCGTCCTTCACCAAGCTTGACCTGTTCGTCCGTCAGGAACTGCCCGGATTCTCGCCGGAGCATCGCGCCAGCGCCTTCTTCGTGATTGATAACTTCACGAACCTGCTGAATGACGATTGGGGCATTCTCCGCCAGCCGTCCTTCCCGTACGGCGTTACGGCTGAGCAGCAGGCCAACGGACAGGCTGAACAGCGTATCGGCCAGGCGTCCCTTTGGACTATGCGCATCGGGGCTCGTTACGAGTTCTAAACGCAGAACCCTGACCTAGAGTCACGACCCCGGCCCGGTTCGCACCGTGCCGGGGTTTTCTTATTTCTGCCGCCGATCCAGCGAGCTCAGGCATCCGCACAAACTGCTGTATCCTTCCGGAGCATGCGACGGGCAGCCACATTAGCGACGGAGAGAGCGGGAGCGTTGGTGCAACTCGAAAGGCGTCTCGGGGCGCCGACCTTTTCCGGAATCTGATGGCCGACAGGACCCTGCGCGCGCGACAGCGCATCGGAAAATATCGTGTGGAAAAGCGCATAGCCAGTGGCCCTTACGCCACGGTCTACGCGGCGCTCGATACCATTGAACGCCAGCGTGTCGCGCTGAAAATACCGAATTCTGAGCACGCCACCGGCGATGCGCTTGAGGACTTCAAGCGCGAGGTTCGACTCGCGGCGCGTCTCTATCACCCCAATATTCTGCCGCTCAAGGACGCCAGCTTCATTGACGGGCGGTTTGTGATCGTGACGCATCTGGGCGGTGAGACCTTGGCCAAGCGTATGGGGCGCCGCATGTCGCTGGCCACAATGGTCTCGTTCGCTGAGCAGATACTGGAAGCGCTGGCCTACGCGCACGGTGAGGGTGTGCTCCACTGCGACATCAAGCCCGAGAACCTGATTCTGTTTGAGGACGAGCATCTGATGCTCGCGGATTTTGGAATCGCCAAAACCGCCATGCGGACGATCAAGGCGTCGGGTTCGGGCACGCTGGGCTACCTCGCACCGGAACAAGCGATGGGGCGACCGTCACCGCGTTCGGATGTCTTTGCGGCCGGACTGCTTTTGTATCGGCTGTTTGCCGGCCACGTGCCGGAGTGGCCGTTCGACTGGCCGCCCGCCGGTATCGAGAAACTCAAAACCCGGTTGTCCCCCGATGGCGAGGCTTGGTTACGACGTGCGCTCAAGCCGCGGCCGGCGGACCGCTTTCGCGATGCACAGCATTTCCAGACCGCGTTTCAGGAGTTGAAGCGGCGGGGCGGGCTATTGCGCGGGCATGTACGCCAGAAGTCTCAAAAAAAACGCACCGACTGGCAGGACATCCGTGTGCGACAGTTCAAAAAACTGTTCGGTCGCGAGTTGGAAACCCACTATCAGTGCCATCACTGTGATGGACCGATCAGCGAACGCATGGTGGCCTGCCCGTGGTGCAGCGCCGACCTGCCGAAGCACGAGCATGACACCCGTTTTCCCGCCCACTGCCCGTCGTGCTACCGCGGCACGAAGCTGGACTGGGTGTACTGCCCCACGTGCTATGGACCGGGATTTGAAGTGGAGACAACGCGCCAGTTCCCGGACAAGCGCTACACCGCTACGTGTCACAAGGAGTCGTGCGGCGGGCCGTTGATGCCGTTCATGCGCTACTGCCCCTGGTGTCACACCAAAACGAAACAGGCGTGGTCTCTTTCAAACAGCAACGATCACTGCGAGCGTTGCGGATGGGGTGTGGCCAGTGAGTTCTGGACATACTGCCCGTGGTGCCGGTGCAGCCTGTGATCAAGCCTGACGCGCATTACTTTGTGTCACCGAGCATGGATGTGCCGTGCGCGCTCGAACTGGGTTACGCGGACGTTGTGGTCTTCAGTCGCGCCAGCCCGGACAAGTCCTCGCCCAATGAGGACAGCGCAGCTGTTTTCCATCTTGCTCCCGGCGTGACCGTACTTGCGGTGGCCGATGGGCTGGGCGGTTCGCGCGACGGTCAGAGCGCGTCGGCTACGGCGGTGCATTGCCTGGGCAGGGCGCTCTGTGATGTGGCGCACGACGATGCGGCGCTGCGCGCCGGCGTACTGAACGGACTGGAGGCTGCCAACGCCGAGATCCTCGCGCGCGGTGTGGGGGCGGCGACAACGCTTGTTGTGGCCATGGTCGTGCACGATCGCATCCGGGTTTTTCATGTCGGCGACTCGGCGCTTCTGCAGGTGGGCCAGCGCGGGCGCATGGTGCAGCAGACCGTGGCGCACTCGCCGGTGGGTTTTGCAGAGGCCGCCGGGATGCTTACCGAAGAAGAGGCGCTGCACCACGAGGAGCGCCACTTTGTGTCCAATACGCTTGGGTCTGCGGATATGCGAATCGAGGTCGGGCCCTCGCTGGCACTGAAGCGCCGGGATACGGTGCTGCTGGCCACGGACGGGTTGTTTGACAATCTCAGGGTCGAGGAGATCGTGGAACGCGTGCGCATCGGCGCGCTTTCGCAGGCAGGCGGCCGGCTGCAGGCGAGTGCTCAGCACCGCATGGCCACACCGGAATCCCAGCAGCCCAGCAAACCGGACGATCTGACGTTCGTTCTTTTTCGGCGTGCAACCTGATGGTGAACGGTGAACCGGATCACAGTTCTGCTTGGCGGGTCGGCGTAGAACAAAGGTATGGACACCAACACCGCCTACTGCATCGTTTCGAGCGTGCGGGGCCGACACCATCGGACCACGCGTAAAGTCACACCGTATTTCTCCACGCTTTATCAGGCGGTTCGAGCGCTCAAATTTCTCCGCGAACGACTGACCGGAGACGAGCACCTGCATATCGAGCAGACGCAGCGACCCACCGAGCGCCACGACGGCTGATCTTTTTCTCCGATCTTCAGGACCGACAGCGCGGTCCACTTGCACGTTACTTATAACTACGATAGATTACGTACGAAGGCGACGCGCAATCAGCGTCACCTGGTCTCCCGCCAGTTTGCAGAGCGGCGGTGATCTTCTCCAGCAATCCGGGCAGGGTGCGTTGGTTTCGATCACCGCCGTTTTGTTTATCTGACGTTGTCTGCCGCAACCAGCGTCGCATGTCCGGTTCCCCTACACTGTGGCCATGAAACGAACGGGCCATCATCTGTTGCGGGTCGGCGCGTTACTGATGCTGGCGAGTCTTATGCTCAGTTGCGTCCGTCATACCACCGTCGCCCCTTCGCCTCAGGATCGGCAAGCCAGTCCGGCAACAGTGGTGCTGCTGCACGGTTTGGGTCGCGGTGCCGGATCGATGCGGCGGCTGCAAACCGTGCTGTCCGAAGACGGTTACCGGGTATGCCCGATCGATTACCCATCGACGCGCTTCGGTCCGCCCGAGTTGCTGCGCCAGATCGATCAGGCCATCACCGACTGCTCGGTTGATCAGACCACCGTCCACTTCGTCACACATTCATTAGGTGGCATTCTGATTCGGGCCTGGGCACGCGAGCACCGTGAGCGGATGACCGGTCGCGTTGTGATGCTGGCACCACCCAACCACGGTAGCGAGTTGGGCGATCTCGTCGCGCGCAGCGGACTGCTCCGTGCGGTGCTCGGTCCGACCGGGGCCGATCTCGGTACAACCCCGCGCAGTTTTCCCAATCGCCAGTCGCCGGCGACCTTTGACGTGGGGGTGATCGCAGGCACAAAGTCGCGGCACCCGATCGGCAGCGCATTGCTTGACGGACCCAATGACGGGACCGTGACCGTCGCCAGTGCGCGACTGCCCGGTATGCGTGATTTCGCAACCGTGCATCGCGCGCACAGTTTCATCATGGGTGCCCCCGAGGTGATCGCGGAGGTGCGGGCGTTTCTGGCCACGGGCTGCTTCTCCGGGAAAGTGGAAGACGTTTCGTACGACACCCTCACTCCTTGTCACACCGCGCGCGTCGACGATTTGAAATAACCTGTCCGCCATGGCGGATTTAAACCAACCGGCTCAACAGCGCGTCAAAGGTCACGCAGACGCGTTAACGAGCGGCTGCACCGACAAGCAAGCGGTTGGACAGGTGATGGGGTTGGCGGCGCAGACTATTCAGGCGGATCGCAGCGAAGAGATGGAGTTGCTCGATCGTGCGCGACGTAACGACGCGCTCGCCTTCGAGCACCTTTACCGCAAGCACGCCGGTAACGTTTACGGATTGTGCCTGCGCATGCTGTGCGATACCGGTACAGCCGAAGACTGCACTCAGGAGACCTTCGTCCAGGCGTGGCGCAACCTCGACGGCTTCAAGGGCAAGAGTGGCTTTGGTACGTGGTTGCATCGTATTGCGGTCAACCAGGTGTTGATGCTGCGGCGGCGCGGCCAGACCCAGAAGCGTCATCTTGAAGCCGTCGGTCAGGACTGGGCTGTTGATGTCACGGCGGACCCTGTTACAGCTCAACCGGCGTCCCAGCTTGACCTGGAAAAAGCGGTCGGCAGTTTGCCGCAGGGCGCACGCGATGTCTTTGTGTTGTGTGCGATCAACGGATACAGCTACGAAGAGACATCCGGATTTCTCGGCGTGGCCGTTGGCACGTGCAAGGCACAGCTGCATCGGGCGCGCCGTTTACTGAAAGAGCGTTTGAACCAATGAATCAGAATTCGTTTGATCAATGGCTGGACGAGGCCGCGGCCGAGCTTCCCGAGGCGATTGAGCCGAGCCGCGATCTGTGGCCCGGCATTGCGCTGGCGATTGAAGAGCCTGCCGACAAGGGCGTGGCGGCAGGCTCCAGACTGTGGCCATTCGTCGCGGGCATTGCGGCAACACTGCTGTTGACCACGGCGTTATCACCCTTACGCGAACGCAACAAGGCTGCGCCGGTCGCGAGTGAGGCCACTGCGCCGATCACAGCGCCGACCGAGGTCGAGCCCGTTTTGCTGATCCAGCCGCAGTCGGCCTGGGTTCCCGAGATCCGGCGAACGCGCAATTCGCTCAATCCCGGATTCGAGGAAGGTCTGGAAGCGTTACCTCCCCAGACTCGCGAAACCGTTGAACGAAACCTGCGCCAGATACACGAGAGTCTCGCCGAGATTCACACCGCACTGTCGGCTGACCCGGGCAATCTTGTGTTGCACCGGTTGCTGGCCGCGACATATCAACAGGAAATTGAACTGATCAGCACGATCGGCGCGATGACGCCGTCGGAGCAAGGACTATGAATACGATGAAATTACTTCCCACTCGGGCGTCGCTGATGCTCGCCATCATGATGGTGTGTGGCGCTGCGCTCGCATCCACGCCTGTTGACGAGCAGGCTGTCATGGCCAATGACGGACGCGTAAGCGTTGAAAATATTTCGGGCAACGTAACCGTACGCGGCTGGGATCGCGCCGAGGTTCGCGTCACGGGCGAGCTGGGAGACGATGTCGAAGCGCTCGATATCCGATCGGACGGTCGCAACGTTCGCATCGAGGTGCGTCATGCCGAGCAAAACCGCAAGAGCTGGGACTGGCGCAGTGATCGGCGCGATGCCACGCTGGAGGTTCGTGTTCCACGTCGGGCGGAGCTTGAGGTGGGCACCACCAGTGCCACGATCGACGTACGCGAACACATGGGGCGACAGCGCATCAGCAGTGTGAGTGGCGATATCGATCTGGTACTCGGTGAGGTTGAGTCACGTGTAAAGAGCATCAGTGGTCAGGTTGAGGCGCGGGGCCGGGATGTGGCGATCGATGCGTCGGTCGAATCGGTCAGCGGTGACGTTGAGGTGATCGGTTTCCGCGGCGATATTGAGCTTGAGACGGTCAGCGGTGATATCGAACTGCGCGACGCGAGCGTGCGAGACGGTGACGCCGAGTCGGTGTCCGGAGATGTGGACCTGCGTATGAAACTGGCTTCGAACGGTGAGTTCGAGATCGAGACGATCAGCGGCGATGTGAGCATTGAGTTTGAGCCGCCCGTCGACGCCACCGTGCGCGCTGAATCGCACAGCGGACGTATCGATGATTTCTTTGGAATTCAGGCCGAACGCACGCGCAAGTACGGTCCGCCCAATCGTCGACTTCGGGCCAGCGCGGGCGCCGGCAGCGCCGATGTGACCATCTCGACATTGAGCGGCGAAATCCGCAACCGAACGCGCGACTGAACGTCCGGGACGCTATGATGCGGGGATGACCACACCCCGCGATGTCGATCAGGAGCTCCACAGCGAACGCGACGAGCCAGCGCCGCTGTCCGCGACCAGTCTTCTGGGTCAGCGGCGCTTTCTCCCTTACTTCGTGACCCAGTTTCTGGGCGCGTTCAATGACAACGTTTATCGCAATGCGTTGATCGGGTTACTGACCTATCAGCTGGTCTCGCTTGGTGTGCATCCGGACCGCGGTGGGTTACTGATTAATCTGAGCGCCGGGTTGTTCATTCTGCCGTTTTTCCTGTTCTCGGCCACCGCAGGTCAGATCGCCGAAAAATTCGAGAAGTCAGTGCTGATTCGGCGCATCAAGATTCTTGAGATCGTCATCATGCTGCTGGGCTCGGCCGCGCTGATCCTGCGCGATCTGCGACTGCTTCTGCTCGTCCTTTTTCTGATGGGGGTGCAGTCGGCTCTGTTTGGACCGATCAAGTACAGCATCCTTCCCCAGCAGTTGCGTACGTCCGAGATCACGCGGGGCAACGCACTGGTGGAGGCCGGTACGTTTCTCGCCATCCTGATCGGCATGATTGTCGGCGGGCTTCTGATCAATCTGCCAGAGGTTGGTGATCGTCTGGTCAGTGTCCTTGTGGTCTTGTTGGCGACCTGCGGCTATCTGAGCGCGCGGCAGATTCCGGCGGCACCCGCCAGTGCTCCCGATCTGTCGATCAACTGGAACGTGGCCACGCAGACGCTCCGGATGATCAAGCGCGTTCGCAAGGACCGCGCAATCTTTCTGTCCATCATGGGAATTTCGTGGTTCTGGTTCTTCGGTTCGTTCTTTCTGGCTCAGATTCCGACGTATGCTCGCGTTGAGTTGTATGGCAATCAGTACGTCGTCACGCTGCTCCTAGCCATGTTTACGGTCGGCATCGCGCTGGGATCGTTATTGTGCTCGGTGCTGTCGGGCCGCAGCGTGGAAATTGGACTGGTGCCGATCGGTGCAGCCGGTATGACGTTATTCGCTGTGGATCTGTCTTTTGCCACGCCTGTTGTTGAAAAAAGCGGCGCGTTGCTGGGTGTGGGCGGCTTTCTGGACGTGGACGGTGCCTGGCGCGTGCTGATCGACCTCGCCGGAATCGCTGTGGCGGGCGGGCTGTTTACCGTGCCGCTTTACTCACTGATCCAGACCCGCTCGGATGCGGCCTATCTGTCGCGGACCATCGCTGCCGTCAATATAACCAACGCGCTGTTCATGGTGGTGTCGTCTCTGCTCGGAATGGCTTTGGCCCTGTCAGGGCTTCGGATTCCCCAGATGTATCTGGTGGTGGCTCTGATGAACGTTGCGGTGTCCGTGTACATCTTTACGCGCGTGCCCGAATTCATGATGCGTCTGTTGGTCTGGCTTCTGATGCACGTGATGTATCGGTTGAAGCGTGTCGGCGGCGAAAACATGCCGCTCGAGGGCCCCGCGGTGCTGGTCTGTAACCACGTCAGTTTTGTGGACGCCATGATCATTGGCTCGGCGTCACGGCCGCCGGTTCGCTTCGTGATGTACCACAAGATTTACAATACGCCCGTTCTGAATTTTGTGTTCCGCACTGCGCAGGCCATTCCCATTGCCAGCAAGCGTGAGGACGCCGAATTACTGGATCGCGCCTACGACCGGGTGGCCGAGGAGCTGGCCGCCGGTCGCGTGGTCTGCATTTTTCCTGAGGGCCGTCTCACAACGGACGGCGAGATGAACGAGTTCAAACCGGGTATCGAGCGTATTATCGAGCGCTCGCCTGTGCCGGTTGTGCCGATGGCACTCCGCGGATTGTGGGGTAGCTTGTTCAGCCGCAGCCAGAGCGGGCTGGGTTCCCGGCTGTCGCGCGGATTTTTTGCCCGTATTGAACTGCACGTCGGGGCGCCCATCGCGCCGGAAGAGGTGACCGCTGCGCTCTTGCAGGAGCAGGTGGCGGCATTGCGCGGAGGGATGCGCTGAACATGAAGACGATCCTCGCCGATCTGATAACACACCTCGAGTTGGAGCAGCTCGAGGTCAATCTGTTCCGCGGCGACTCACGCGATGTGGGCAGCGCGCGCGTATTTGGAGGACAGGTGCTCGCGCAGGCGCTAAAGGCCGCCATGTCTACGCTGAAGTCTCGACGTGTGCACTCGTTGCATGCGTATTTTCTTCGGCCCGGCGATGTGAATGCACCGATCGTGTATGACGTTGATCGGGCCCGGGACGGTCTCAGTTTCTCGATGCGTCGTGTGGTGGCCATTCAGCACGGGCATCAGATCTTTAACCTGTCGGCGTCGTTCCAGAAACCGGAGAATGGATTGGAGCATCAGGCTACGATGCCCGACGTGCCTGGCCCGGATGCGTCGATGTCGGCGGAGACCATCGCCGATACCCTGACACCAGACGTGCCGCAGAGGCTCGTAAGGTTTTTCTCGCGACAGCGTCCCTTCGAGTTTCGTTTCGTCGACAGGCCCGACTTCTCCGCCACTGCGCCGCAGGACCCGGTGCGCCACGTCTGGTTCAGAGCCGTTGATACGTTGCCGGACGACGATGACCTGCACAACGTGCTATTGGCCTACGCGTCGGATTTTCACCTCGTGACGACGGTGCTGAATCCGCACGAGATTGCGTACCACTCCGATCGTGTCCAGATGGCCAGTCTGGACCACGGCATGTGGTTTCATCGGCCGGTCCGTGTGGACGACTGGCTGCTCTATGCCATGGACAGTCCGAGCACATCCGGTGCACGCGGGCTTGCGCGAGGTCAGATATTTGATGTGTCAGGCCGTCTTGTCGCCTCCACCGCGCAGGAAGGGTTGGTCCGCCTGGTCGCGGCGCCGTCCTGACGTGAGGCCACGGCGAACCAGCGGCCCAGCCACGTGCATCCGCCGTGTTGCGTTTGCGGCGTGGGTCTTTGCGGTAGCGAGCGTGCCGGTCAACGCGCAATCGCTCGGACTGCTGAAGTCCGCGTTTGAACGAAGCACGTCCATGTCGCTGCACAACTGGCGTTTTGACCGGGTTCGCGTGCTGGACGGCCGCAAAACTCAGGAGCGCTGCAAAGGTATCAGCTATCGCGCAGCACAATGCCGGTTGCGATTTATCGACGGCATGCCGCCGTCTGCGGCGGAACTGGCTCATTATGAGCAAGCGGTGGCCCAACCGGTGACCGTTGACTTGCCCAATCCTGATCTTCTGACTCTGGTCAACCCGAACAGTGCCCGACCCGCTGGCCAGGACGCCGCGAATGCCCGGTACGTGTTTGCAGTGCCGAAGGCGGGTGTCATATCGGTGGACCGCGAAGAGGGTTTCGTGACGTCTATCGTGGTGGAACAGGCCAGCGACGATAACGAGCGGGCACCACTGACCATCGAGTGGCGATTTCTGGAGATCGATGACGCAGTGGTTCTGACCGAGCGGTATGACCGGAAAGCGGGTGCGCGCCTGACGTTCAGTGGTTTTGTGCCACCCTATCAGTAGCACGGACCGGCGGTGATCGACGCCGCCGGTCCGGACGGGTTCAGCGAGCCGATCGACCCAGTCTGCCAAGCCACGCGAGTCCACCCAGAAGCGCAGGAAGCGCGGCCGGCAGCGGAACCGGCGCGGGCGCAAACGACTGGTCGGTGTTCGGCGATCCGTAACTGACGCTGCCGATCACCCACTGAAAGTCGTCGGCCGAAAGACCGATACCAGTGAGTTGCAGAGACCAGCCCACCTGATGGTCGCTGTTTTCAGCCACGCCGATGTCCGTGCTCGCCATACCAGCGGCCTCGCCGTCGCTCGCCGTAAACGCGCCTTCGTAACTCAGGAACTGCAGCACGTTACCCGTCGCGTCGATCAGTGCGAGCCCGTCGGGATCGCCGTTCTGTATGCTCCCCACGTCAAAGAAGCGGGTGCCGTATCCGTTTTGCTGGTCGGACAGTTCACCGTCCAGAGTGACGCGTCGATAGAGCGTCCCGTTGGTGCCGTTGTACAGCACAATCTGGTAGCCCGTGAGGTCCGTCCCGGCCAGTCCGGCGATCTCAACCCCTTCCCCCTGATCAACGCCCGCGTTGTCATAGTGCAGTTCGTTGATGAAGACTGCGTGGGCTTGGGGGGTTGCGAAAAAAAGCAGGCCTGAAAAGGCGTAAAGGGTACTGCGCATGGTGTCCTCCGTGACATCACGTTGATGAAGGTCACCAAGCGTAGAGTCGAAAGCCCGCGCCCACGAGCCGCGCAAACCTTCAATTCACGCAATTACTCTTTTCTGAGCGACGACAGGACCGCGTCAAACAGATTGATCGCGCTTTCGGGATTATTTGGATCGCCGAGTCCGCGGGCCAGCGCGTAGCCGTCACGGTAAAACACCACAATCTGATAAATACCGACATCGAAGCCGAACCGTAAATGCGCCCCACGTCCGAGTATTTTGAAAGCGGGGCGATTGTCGAGCCGTTCGGCGGATGCGTTTCCGAAGCGAATATCCGTCGCGATATCCGTCTGATCAAACAGGCTTCGTGCGAACGACTCCTGATTCTCGGGTGGCGCCGTGTCGTAGGGGACCCACGTGACGCCGAGCCACTGGTCGGTGGAATAGTCGTCGCGCGGTCGGCCGCTCGCCGTGAGAATGACCGCTCTGGCCTCACGCTGGGCGATACGCAGGCCCGGCACATCGGTCAGGCGGAAGCGCAGCCCCTCCAGATAATTAAGTGGGCGGCTGGGTTCCCAGTGCACGTTCGAAAACATCGTCTTTAACGCCGGCACGTTAGTACCGCCGTTGGAATAGTCCGCTGTGAGGACCAGTGAGTCGGACGTGTCGCCGGAAATCAGGATCAGGCGGCCTTTTCGGTCGCGTCCTTTTGCACGCGTCTCGATCAACTCCGCAGGCAGACCGTCCAGTTCGAGTCGCTGCCGCTCGATGACTTCGAATTTCTCTACTTTCTGCGCGCTGTCGCTGAAGCCCGAAAAGATCTCGGTCAGCGGGCGGGGGCGCTCGAGAATTTCGATGCGCGTTTGACCGTCCAATGAAACAAAGCCCAGCGTGCGGTCCGCCAGCTGAAACTGTTCAGGTACATCGAGCCATACCCGTGTTCCGGGCGGGCGCGTGGGTTCGGCGGCCGTTTGGCCGGCACCGAGAAGAACAAGAAATGTGATCGGAAGGAGCCGGCAGAGGCGGCTGCGGCCAGGGTCAGGAGGTCTTGCGTTCGGCGAAGTACTGGTCAAGTCGATCACGGGCCATGCGCTGGGTATCGCTCAGGCTGTCCTGGTTGGCGGTGACCACAGGTGGTGTCCTGCGCAACTTGGACCAATCGCCGTTTTCGAGCACTTCCTCAAGATAGCGCAAATTCTTGTGAATGGCAGCGCTGTAGGGGTCGGTGCCCTCGAACCAGTGCTTGAAGTAGCGATAGGACTGACTGAAATCGTTGTCCAGGCGCTGCTGTGAGACCGAGCGGAAGAACTCAGGCGTCTTGCGCAGAAGTTCCTCCCCGGACTCAAATTGAATCTCGCGAATGCCGTTGGCGCCCTCGGCCACGGCAAGCCCACCCAGAACAAACTCGGGGAACAGTCGATCGCGGCATTTTTCCAGATAGCAGCGATCCGACATCTGAGCGACCAGATCGGCGGTGCCAAGCAGCTTGCCCAGCGTCTGCGCTTTGGGCGAGTTGACCGCGAGCGACTCCAGAGGCCGCTCGTAACCCGTGAAGTGCACGACTTCGATAGCAAGGTCAACGAACTCACCAAGACCGATCTGCGGCATATAGTTACGCAAAAATTCAGCACCGCGCGAGACATGGCTCTTGGTGTAGTGCGCGCCGTTGACGTTGGCTTCGACGTCCCGACGGATGTAGCCCGCGTCATGAAACAGCGATACCACGGTACCGACGGTCATGAGCCGCGGGCCCAGTTGTTTGGCGGCCGGTTCGTGGCGTTCGTGTCCACCAAGCAGACGACACATGGCGAGCGTGACGTCCAGCGAGTGTTGCATGTCGTGATAGACCGTGTCGCAACCCGCGTAGCCGGGCATCGAGCCATCAAACAAGCGCTGGAAATCCGTAAACGCCTGTTCGACTGGTTTGAAGCTGGTCTCCGGATAGAGCTGACGGAATATGTCGCATACTTCGTTGCGGACATCGTCCATCCGGCTAACCCGAATCCGACCGGTTACATCATATTCGCTGCTTGTGTTCACGGCGTTTGCTGGCGGCATGCACATGTGGCATTTCGGCACCGAGTCTATGCCACCGTTCTGACCGCGCGCGATAGGGAAATGCACGAAAAGGAGACAAATATCAGGGTTTCACTGAAATTTGTGACCTCGCGCACACTCTATCGGCCTCTTTCCGCCGCTACACATCGGTTTAGCCTGCCGCCTCTGGCGTCCGAAGGCCGGTCAGGCTGCGTCCTCAATGCCGGTATGTCGGAGCAGCGCGTCCAGCGTGGGACGGCGGCCACGGACGTCGACAAAGGCCTGCATCGCATCGATGGAGCCCCCCATTTCCAGTACCGCCCGGCGGAATTTGAGGCCGGTTTCGGTGTCCAGCACGCCGTTCTCCTCGAAGGCGGAGAACGCGTCTGCGGACAGGACCTCGGCCCACTTGTAGCTGTAGTAGCCCGCAGCGTAGCCACCCCCGAACACATGCGAAAAGCCGTTCGCAAACCGGTTGTCCGGTGTGGTGGGTGTGACGGCGACCTGTGAGCGGACCTCGCCAAGGATCTCTGCGATGCGGTTACTCGCATCGCCGTCCATATGAATGCGCATGTCGAACAGGGCAAATTCGAGCTGCCGAACCATCTGCATGCCCGACTGAAAATCCCGCGTTCCGAGCAGGCGCTTGAAAATGTCCTCCGGCAGCGGCTCGCCGGTATCGAAATGCCCGGAGATCATCGGCACCACCTCGTCGATCCAGACGAAGTTCTCCATGAACTGACTGGGCAACTCGACCGCGTCCCAAGGCACGCCGTTGATGCCGGCAAGGCTCGGATAATCCACCTTGGTGAGCAGCAAATGCAGCGTGTGGCCGAACTCGTGGAACAGGGTGACGATTTCGCTGTGCGTCAGCAGCCCGGGCTGATCGCCCGACGGCGGCATGAAGTTGCACACCAGATACGCCACGGGCGTGCGCAGGCTGTCGCCCATGCGCTTGCGTCCAATGCACTCGTCCATCCAGGCGCCACCGCGCTTTTTGTCGCGCGCGTACAAGTCGACGAAGAACTGCCCCAGCACGTCCCCGCCCGCATCGCGCACGGCGTAGAGCTTGACGCTCTCGTGCCACGTGGTTCCGGCCGGCTGCTCCTCAATGGTCACGCCATACAGTTGGCTTGTAACCTCGAACAGGCCTGACATAGCCCGGTCGACCGGGAAGTACGGTCGTAGCGCTTCCTCGGAAACATCGTAGCGGGCGTTCTGCATTTTCTCGGAGTAGTACGCAACGTCCCAGGGATTGAGTTTGCGTCCGGCGAACGTTTCCAGTTCGCGGAACTCGCGCTGGGCGATCGGCCGTGTGCGCGCGGCCAGGTCCTCCAGAAACTGCATGACGTCGTCGCTGCTGTCGGCCATTTTTGTGGCCAGCGAGTATGCGGCGTAGTTTTCAAAACCGAGTTTGTTCGAAAGTTCATGGCGCAACTCGAGGATGCGCGTCATGATCGGGCCGTTGTCGAATTGACCCGCGTGCGGGCCAACTTCGGATGCGCGGCTGACCCAGGCGTCGTAAAACGTCTTGCGCAACTGGTCGTTGTCCGCGTGGGCAGCAATCGCAAAATAAGATGGAAAGTCGAGCCCGAACCACCAACCGGTATGCCCGCGCGAGCGCGCTTCATCTGCGGCTCGCGCCCGTGCCTGTTCAGGGATGCCGGCCAGTTCGCTCTCGTCTGTGATCACGTACGAAAAGGCGTTGGAGGCGTCCAGAATTTGCTCTTCAAATTTCGCCTGCAGTGACGAAAGCTCGAGCTTCAGTTCGCGCACCGATTCGCGGGTCGCGCTGTCGAGGTGCACACCGGACAATCGGAAGTCGCGCAGCGTATGTGCCATCAGCTTGCGCTGCGTAGAATCAAAGGTGTTGCTCAGGCGTTCGTTCAGCGATTCGAACGCATCGTAAAGTGCGCGGTTTTGTCCAAGTTCCGTTGCGTACTCCGTGAGTTTGGCAAGGCAGGCGCGGTGTGCGGCACGCAACTCATCGTCGCTGGCCACAGCGTTCAGATGGCTGACCGGCGACCAGACGCGCTCGAGTCGGTGCTGCATGTTTTCCATCGGCAGGACCAGCGAATCCCACGTGTGTTCGACGCCCGGCTGTACGAGTGCCTCAATGGCCTGACGGTTGTCGGCAAGAACTTTGTCGATGGCCGGTTCGATATGTTTTGGGCGGATGGCGCTGAACGCCGGCAGTCCGACGGTGTCGAGAAGCGGATTTGACATGATTGAAGCTACCCCGCGGCGGGTTTCAAGAGCCGGCCAAGATACCGGAAATCAGGCACCGCGACACCAGACACTCGTCGCGAATTGTCGCAATAGCGACGTCGCGTTCTGCAGGCATTGGCAGGGCATGCAGCAAACCTATTGAAATCAACGTGATTGGCTTGCTGTATTGCAGCAGATCGGCGTGTCGCGTGGGCAAGTCAGGCGTCTGCAGTGCGAGCTGGGGAGGTGTACAGTGTGGCCGCCTCGACGACGTCGTCACAACTTCGGAGTCGTCCGGGCCGCCGCGCGAATAACAGGGGATAGCCGATGGCTGAGCAGTTTGACTTGATCGCGCTGGGCGGCGGAAGCGGGGGTTTGGCGTGCGCACAACGCGCCGCACAATACGGGGCGAAGGCGGCGGTCATTGAGGCGGGCGCGTTGGGCGGGACCTGTGTCAACGTCGGGTGTGTACCCAAGAAAGTCATGTGGTACGCCGCCGACCTCGCGCACGCCGTGCACGACGCGCCGGGCTACGGTTTTCAAGCCTCGCTCGACGGTTTCGACTGGTCGGCGCTGAAGCGCGATCGCGATGCGTATGTTTCGCGGCTGAATGATATCTATGACCGAAACCTGGATCGGCGTGGGGTTGCCGTGTTTCGCGGTCACGGTCGCTTCGTTGACACCCATACTCTTGAGGTTGACGGCCGCACGCTGACGGCGCCGCACATTGTGGTGGCCACCGGCGGTCGTCCGCGGATACCGCAGCTCGATGGTGCGGCACTTGGTATCGATTCCGACGGGTTCTTTGCGCTTGAGCAGCAGCCAGACCGTGTTGCGGTTGTTGGCGGCGGGTACATCGGCGTCGAACTGGCCGGTGTTTTCGCATCGCTTGGTTCAAAAACCGACCTTGTTTTGCGCTATGACCATGCGCTGCGTGGCTTCGATCCAATGCTGCGCGACGGTGTCATGGAGGCGCTCGAAACGACCGGGGTCGGACTCAAGCGCAAGTTTCTGATCGGGTCGGTGCGAGGACAGCCTGGTGATCTCACGCTCAAGTCACTCGATGGCGAACTCGCAGGCCCCTACGATCAGGTTGTGTGGGCGATCGGGCGCGATCCGGCCACCGACGGGCTCGGTCTGGACGACATCGGGGTTCATATGACGCCGGACGGTTTTATCCAGACCGACCGTTTTCAGTGCACGAACCTGAACGGGGTGTACGCGATCGGCGATGTGACCGGGCGCGATGCGTTGACACCGGTGGCCATTGCGGCCGGAAGACGCTTGTCCGACCGCTTGTTCGATGGGCAGACCGATCGCTACCTCGACTACAGGAACATCGCGACGGTGGTGTTCTCGCATCCGACGATCGGGACCGTTGGGCTCACCGAGCCCCAGGCGCGGGCGGAACATGGTGATAACGTCAAGACGTACACCAGCTCATTTACCCCGATGTATCACCAGTTGACCGAACGCAAGACCAAGGCGCATATGAAACTGGTCACGGTCGGGGACGACGAGCGCGTTGTTGGTGTGCATGTGATCGGCACGGGCGCCGATGAAATGCTGCAGGGTTTTGCGGTGGCGGTGCGAATGGGGGCGACGAAGGCCGACTTTGATGACACCGTGGCGATTCATCCGACAAGCGCAGAGGAACTGGTCACGATGACCTGAGATCAGTTGCCGCGAAGACGGCTTAGCGCTTTGTTCGCGCGATCGAACTCGGGATCGATTGCGAGCGCCTCGTCCATCAAGCGGATGGCTTTGTCCCGGTCGCCGCTGCGCATGGCGATCAGGCCGAGGTAATACGGCCCATACACATTTTCGGGGTAGGCCTGCGACAGGGTTTCAAACTGGCCCCGCGCCGCGTCATCCTGACGCGCCGCCAGCAGGACTTCACCCATCGCGACGAGGCCCTCTTCATGCTCTGGTTCCACCGCGAGCGCATAGGACAGCAGCTGGGCGCTTCGCCGCAGATCATTCTGACCGATCGCCGCATTGGCTTGATCAATGTAGTGCGAAGCCGGGTGTTTGTGCGCCTGCATGATGGTAAGCAACGGATCACGAATGCGTGGAATGCGCTCGCCGCGACCTGCCAGGGCCGCGCGCGCCTCGTCGATCTGACCCAGCGCGCGGTAGACCAATCCAAGGCGATACCGGATCTGACTGGCCGCCGGGTCGAGTGTCAGGGATTCGGTGTACAGCGCGCGGGCGCGTTCGTGGTCGCCGCGGTCGCGCGCCAGATCCCCCAAACCGGCGAGCGCCGCCGCGTTCTGGCGATCGGTGTCGACCACGCTCTGAAGCGTGGCGCGCGCGGTGTCCGCGTCGCCGAGTTGAATTTGCAAAAGGCCCTGCCGGGTCGCGGCGGGCGAATACGTGGGGTCGAGCTGCAACGTTGCCTCGTACAGCGCGAGGGCATCGGTGAATTCGCCCGTTTCCTCGCGCAGTACCGCCAGATGGTAAGGCCATCGATGATCATCGGGCAGCAATGACGCGGCATTGATGAAGCACGCCGCCGCCGCTTCCTGCTGCTCATGCGCCTGATACACCAGCCCCAGTTTGCCGAAGGCCTCACCCAGCGCGGCGCCGTCTTTGACGGCAGACTGTTGCTCGAATGCGGCGCGGGCAGGCCCGATCGCCGCCTGCACGTCAGCTTTGAAATCAGCTACATCCGGATGCGGCACGCTGACGAGCTCGACGGGCGGTCCGGCCGGCGACGGCGGGGTCGTCTCGCCGCACGCGGTGAGCAGTAGCGCCGTTAGCAGGCTGGCACGTCGCAGCGTCACGGCGTCAACTCGTGGTAACGATCCGCCGTCAGATCCGGGAACGTGCGACGTTTGCCGTCAACCCACAACACCTCAACATCGACGGGCGCATCGCGCTGGCCAAGACCCACCAGCACGCGCGGATCGTTGGCGCTGGCGTAGCTGCCGTCACTGCGTACCGTACGCACGCGCGCCGTCTTGTCCACGCGAACGGTAACGGTCGCGCCCAGCGCATCGCGGCCGTTCCCGTCGAGGATGCGCAGCCCGATCCAGTGCGCTGCGCCGTCATGCGTGTTTCGCATCAGGCGTACCGGTCCGTTGTTGTTGGTCACCACAATATCGGTGTCGCCGTCGTTATCCAGATCACCGAATGCGGCGCCGCGACTCACCTCAGACAGTGCAAACACGGCGCCGGACGTAGCGGTCACTTCTTCAAAGCGGCCGTCACCGAGATTGTGGAAAAGCTGATTGGTCTGGTGCAGCGGATAGGGATCATCGGCAAGCAGCAGGGCCTCGATCTTGCGCACCGCCCCGTTCACGCTGAACAGATCGAGCGCGCCGTCGTTGTCGTAGTCAAACCAGGCGGTGCCGAACCCAGTGAAATTGTAGGAGTCGGCCGCCAGACCCATGGCGATACTGCGGTCCTCGAACCAGCCTTGTCCGTCGTTCACATACAGCGTGTTGGTTTCCTGCCGAAGGTGCGTCATGAACAGATCGATGTCGCCGTCGCCATCGAAATCGCCAGCGTCCACGCCCATGCTCGCTTCGGCCATGCCGTCCTTGTTGACCGACACCCCGGCCAGGAGGGCGTCGTCGACAAACGTGAGATCGCCCTGATTGATCCAGAACTGGTTGGCCACGCCGTCATTGGCCACATAGATATCGAGATCGCCGTCGCCATCAAAATCGGCCGTGGAAATCCCGAGCGCGCCGCCCCACGCTGACGTGATGCCGGACGATTTGCTGATGTCCCTGAACTGCCCTTTCCCCAGATTCAGGAACAACCTGTCGGTGTCGCCCGCACCGCGCAACGGGCCGCAGTAGTCGTCGAAGCGCTGCGCCAGTTTGCAAACGCGCTGCTTTGCGTTGTCATGCTTGACGTAATTGCCGACGTACAGGTCCAAAAGGCCGTCCGCGTTGATATCGACAAATGATGCGCTGACCGACCAGCGCGGATCGTTGACGCCGGCTTGTTCGGTGATGTCTTCAAACGTGCCGTCGCCGCGGTTGCGCCAGAGTTGGTTGTCGCCGAAGTTCATCACGTATAGATCGACGTTGCCGTCGTTATCGATGTCGGCGGCGGCTACGCCCATGCCGTATCCGTCGGCAACAATCCGACTGGCGTCTGTGACGTCGGTGAATCGCAGCTCTGTGCAGGGGCGTTCACCGGCAGGGCAGTCGTTGCGAAACAGGCGGTCGGACAGAACGGCGCCGTCCGCCGGAGGGAACAACGCATCGGCCAATGTCTTGCCTTGCCCCTGCATTCGGCCCTGTATCAGGTAGACATCCAGATCGCCGTCGTTGTCGTAGTCGAACACCGCGCCCCCTGCGCCCATCATCTCGGTGAAGTAGTGCTCCCCGGACATGCCGTTGAAGTGGGTAAATCCGAGGCCGGTCTTGGCCGCGTCGTCGACGAACAGATCAGCGGCGGCGGCGGGCAGGAGCGCGGCTGCAAGCGGAGCGAGTGCGGAAATCCGTGCGGTAAGGGCCTTTGAACGGCTGCGATTCATGGTGGTACGGTGTCTGTGGACGGGCGGTCATTAGTTTACCCGACCACAGCGACGGCTGGACGCGCGGGCATAATTGCGCGACGCACGGGCATGGTCCGTTCCGGCTGTGCGCCGTAGAGTTTCTGGCATCATTTATATGCGCTTGAGCGCGAGGAGCCAGACATGAGCCACTTCCAGAACCACACAATCGAATCCGCCCCTGACGCCGCCCGGCCGGTTCTCGAGGGCGCCCGCAAATCGCTTGGCTTTGTCCCGAATCTCTATGCGCGACTGGCCGAATCGCCCAGCGCGCTACACGCCTACCTCGATCTTGGCAAGCGCTTCGAGTCCAGTTCGCTCAGCCCAACGGAGCAGCAGGTGGTGTCGCTGACGGCCAGTGCGATCAATGGTTGCGAGTTTTGTGTTGCTGCCCATTCCGTTATCGCCAAAAACATGGTCGGCGTTGAGGCCAGCATCGTCGACGCGATTCGCGCCGGTGAGGACATCGCGGATGCCAGGCTCAATGCGCTGGCCACGTTCACATCGGCGGTGGTGCGCGAACGCGGCTGGGTGGCCGGTGCCGCGACCGACGCGTTCCTCGCGGCCGGGTTCACGCCGCAGCAAGCGCTCGATGTTGTACTGGGCGTGACCATGAAAACGCTCAGCAATTACGCTAATCACCTGACCGAAACACCGGTCAACGCCGAGTTTGCGGCAGAGGCGTGGTCGCGGCCAAATGCGGCCTGAGCCGTCGCCAGGCGGAACGTGAGCGTTCCGCGCCCTTCGGCGTCAAGGCCCTGGGTCACCGCGATCTGGCTGATCGCGGTGATCCTGATCGTGTTCGTCGCCGATCGCGGGCTGCCACTCGAGCGGTTTGGTCTGCGGCCGCGCGATGTGGGCGGTCTCGTCGGTATCGTCACGATGCCGTTTCTGCATGCCAACTTCGCCCATTTGCTCGCCAACCTCACACCGTTGTGCGTGTTGCTGGGTCTTCTGCTGGTCAGCGAGCGACGCCCGCTCGCCACAGTACTGTTGATTACGCTGGTCGGTGGTGCGTTGACATGGATCTTCGCCCGACACGGCAACCACATTGGGGCGAGTGGGCTGGTGTTTGGCCTCGCGGGGTACCTGATTGCCAACGGGTGGTACACGCGTTCGCTGCCGAGTATCGCGCTCGCGGTGCTAACCGCCGGCGTCTATGGCTCGACGCTTCTGACAGGTTTCATACCGACCGCCGGACCGGTCTCCTGGGATGGCCACCTGGCGGGTTTCGTAGGGGGTGCGCTGGTCGCAAGACTGCGGCGCCGCCCCGGGTAGAGCGGCCCGCAAAAAAAAGCCAGGCGAGTCGGTTCGGAAAAGGGCAGCCCATCCTTGGGCTTGATGGCATCCTGTCACCCGGTGAACCGTTTGCTTGGGGAACACACCCCGCTTGGCGCCGTCTTAGTCTTCCGTTTAAGAAAATTAGCAATAGTGGCAGCAGGCTCATAGAGTGCAAACGAACGGGGTCATTTGCCCCTGAAACCTGACCCCGCCGCCCCTTGCTGACACCAGCCGCACGCGGATATCGTGCAACAGGGCGCGTCGGCAACATCAGCCATGCGTCCACCACCGATTGAAGGAACGACGCCGGGGGGATTATGGCACTGGATCGCCACGATGATGCGGCACCGCGACGGCCGCTTCAGGACGCACAGAAGAACGACATGCAGGAAGAATTACACACGCTCGGCAACTGTCTTGCCCGCGTCAAGATGGGTACGCGCCTGCTGGCGCGGGATGACGTGACTGTGGAGCGTCGCCACGAATTGGCGGACGAGGTTTCCGAGGCGATCGTCGAGGCCGAATCGGTATTTCGATTGTTGGCGGCACAGCTCAAATGAGACTGCTGATGGTCGACGACCACCCGGTTATTCTCGACGGCCTGTGTCCGGTTCTGATGGAGGAGCCGGATATCGACTTGGTGAGTCGCGCGACCAATTTTGCCGAGGCGATTCAGGCGATCAGCGAGCAGCGTTTTGATGTCGCCATTCTGGACATCGAACTGCCCGAAAAGTCCGGTATTGATGTGGCGCGTTTCTGCCTTGAGCAGCAACCCGAATGCAAGGTTGTGTTCCTGACCGGAGCGGTCGATCGCGACAAGGTCGATCAGGCCCTCCTGCTGCAGGCCAACGGGTTCTTGTTGAAAACCATTGACGCACGCGATCTCGTGTCGTCACTGCGTCTGGCAAGTCGAGGGGTCGACGTCTACGACGCCAGCGTGACCAACCTGCTGCAGGTATCGAGCGTGGATGCGCTCGGCGCGACCGAGCCGGCCAGCGTCCTGTCACCCCAGCAACTGCGGGTGCTGCGCAACGTCGCGCGAGGCATGACCAACAAGGAGATTGCGCGTCACATGAAGATCGGCGAGAAGACGGCTCGCAACTATCTGGCCTCCGTGTTCGAGAAACTCGGGCTGCAACGACGCTCTGAAGCCGCTGTCTGGTACACGCAGCGCTTTGGTGAGCCGGAAGATATCCGGGCTGAGGCCTGACGTGTCCCGGGGCCGCCCGCAGATTCTCTACGTTGAGGATTCTGCTGTGATTGGCCGTATGCTGGCCGAATCACTCGATGAGCAGGGTGTGACCGTGCACCTGGCCGACACCGGCGATCAGGCGCTGAGCTGGCTTGCAGAGCATGCCGGCGAACTCAGCATGGTACTGTGCGATCACGGTTTGCCCGACACCACGGGCCTTGAATTGATGCATCGCATCCGCGAGCAATTTCCCGATCTGCGGCTGGTACTGACGACGGGCTTTGCCGGGCCGGATATCGAGCGTCGGGCTGCGGCTTTTGACGGCCTGCTGATCAAGCCGTTCGACACCGCTGCGGTCACGGCTTTTATTGGTGATGACTGTCCTGACGGTGCCGGTCTTAGCTAGAGCGGCAAAACCGACGTGCGTTTCACCTCGGACAAAACAATGCTGGAGGTCACCTCCTGCACGCCCGGAAGTTGCGATAGCTTGTCAAAGAAGAACCGCTCGTAGGCTTTCATATCCGCCGCCACAATCCGCAGCAGAAAGTCCACGGGGCCAAGCACGATGTGGCAATCAAGGACTTCCGGAAACTCCTCGACCGCCTCGATGAACTGGTTCAGATTGCTGCGCCCGTGCGAGGTGAGTTTGACCTGCACAAACACCATGGTGTCGAGTCCGACCTTCTGGCGATTGAGCGACACAGGGCGATCCTCGATGACGCCCGAGGCCCGTAATCGTTGAATGCGCCGCCAGCACGCTGACTGGGATCGCCCGATCCGTTCCCCGATGGCGGCGGCGTTCAGGCCGGGTTCGGTTTGCATTAGATGCAGAATCTGGCGATCGGTCTGGTCGAGGTCAACCGCTTGCATGATTTTCCTGGATATTGGCAATAGAACGCGACTTTAATGCACTTTTGCTGCGCATGCGATCATATTTCTTGGGCTGAACCCAGCGGAAACGGGTAAACTGTGCGCCCGCAAACCGCCGCGTGCCACGGAGTCATCTCATGACCGTTTTTGCTCACCCTGAGTTCGATGAACACGAGGTGGTCCACGAGGCGCACGACATCGCCACCGGGCTGCGGACCATCATCGCCATCCATTCCACGGTGCTGGGGCCCGCTGCGGGCGGATGCCGCCGTTGGCACTACGCGGACAGTGCGGACGCATTGACCGATGTGCTGCGCCTGTCGCGCGGCATGACTTACAAAAATGCGATTGCGGGACTGCCGTTCGGGGGTGGAAAAGCGGTGATTCTGGCTGATCCTGGGCAGGGGGCCACGCCGGCGCTGTTCCGCGCCTTCGGTCGCGTAGTGAACGACCTGAACGGGCGCTACATCACGGCGGAAGACGTCGGCATGACGATGGGCGATATGGAGCATGTCGCGCTTGAGACTGATTATGTGACCGGTCGCGCCCAGAGCGGCAATGCCGCCGGGGGCGATCCCAGTCCCTGGACAGCGCTCGGTGTGTTTCTGGGTATCGAGTCGGCGGTCCGGGCGCGGCTTGGTCGCGACTCGGTGAGCGGGTTGCACGTAGCCGTGCAAGGCGTTGGCAACGTTGGCTATCACCTGTGCGCGCGCCTGCATGCCGCTGGCGCGAGTCTGAGCGTTGCGGACGTGAACCCGACCAATCTGGCGCGCGCGGTGGGTGAGTTTGGCGCCACGGCCGTTGATCCTGACCAGATTCTCTTCATGGATGCCGACGTGGTCGCGCCGTGCGCGCTGGGCAACCTGTTCCACAAAGGGAATATCACCGACATTCGCGCCACGGTGATTGCAGGCGGGGCGAACAACCAGCTTGCCACCGAAGCCGACGGCGACGCGCTGCGCGCACGAGGCATTCTGTACGCGCCCGACTATGTGATTAATGGTGGCGGGATCATTTGCGTGCATCACGAACATCAAGGTAAGTCGACGTCTGACGACGTGCTGGCCGATGTGCGTCGCATTCCCGTGCGACTCAAGGAGATCTTTGAGCGGGCGTCAACGACCGACCGCTCTACCAATGACATTGCGAACGAGATGGCGCGTGCAATCGTGGCGGCCGGGCGCAAACAGAAAATCGAGGAGGCGCTCAGCGCATGAGTAAAACGTCCCGACTGCACGTCCCGCGTCCAACGGCGCGGCCCGGCGACACACCGGACTTCAGTTATCTTGACCTGTCCCCGGCAGGAAGTGTGGATCGTCCGTCGATCGATGCGCCGGCTCGCGATGTCGAGAACTTAAGCAGCCAGCTCGTCCGGGTGCTCGACGATGAGCACCGGGCCGTGGGCGCATGGAATCCGGATCTTGACGCTGCCGAGCTGCAGGTCGCACTGCGATGGATCACCATGACGCGTCTGATGGACGAGCGTCTGTGGCAGGCCCAGCGGCAGGGCAAGATTTCTTTCTATGTGCAGTCGCTCGGCGAAGAGGCCGTGTCGATCGGGCAGGGCATGGCGTTGCGTCCCGGCGATATGTGCTTTCCGTCCTACCGCAACCAGGGCCTGTTTCTGTTCCGCGGCGTGAAGCCGCTCGACATCATGTGCCAGTGTCTGTCGAACACGCGCGACATGTGCCAGGGGCGGCAGATGCCGATCATGTACCACACCAAGCCGGGCAATGTGTTTTCGGTGTCGGGCAACCTCGCCACGCAGTACCCGCACGCCGTGGGCTGGGCGATGGCTTCGGCGATCAAGGGTGAGGATCATGTGGCCGCCGCCTGGGTGGGCGACGGCAGCACGGCCGAGGCCGACTTCCACCATGCGCTGACCTTCGCCGCCGTGTATCAGGCGCCGGTCATTCTGAATGTCGTCAACAACCAGTGGGCGATCTCGACCTTCCAGGGTTTCGCCGGCGGTGATCGCCGACCGTTCGCAGCGCGCGGTCTGGGTGTGGGCGTGCCGGGCATTCGTGTCGACGGCAATGACCTTCTGGCTGTGTACGCCGTCACCTTATGGGCGGCCGAACGGGCGCGCCATGGCAAGGGACCAACTCTGATCGAACACGTGACCTACCGCGGCGGCGCGCACAGTACGAGCGACGACCCCACGAAGTACCGTCCGAAAGACGAGTGGAGCGATTTCCCGCTGGGTGATCCGCTGACACGTCTGAAGAACCACCTGATCGAATTGGGGCAGTGGTCGGACGATCAGCAGTCCGCGATGGAGGCTGAGCTGCGCGACGACATGAACGCCGCGTGGAAGGAAGCCCAGACCCACGGCACGATGAGCGAAGGTCCGTACCTCGACCCGCTGACCATGTTCGACGATGTGTACGCCGAACGACCCAAGCACCTTGAAGAACAGCGCGAACTGATGCGCCAGCTGGAGGGTTAGGTCATGGCGCAGATGAACATGATTCAGGCCGTGCGCTCCGCGCTCGATGTGATGCTCGAAAAAGACGGTGGCGTTGTTGTCATGGGGCAGGACGTGGGGTACTTCGGCGGGGTGTTCCGCTGTACCGACGGGCTGCAGCGCAAATACGGCGAGCACCGCGTGATCGACGCGCCGATCGCCGAGGGCGGCATCATCGGCGCGGCCATCGGGATGGGTGTGAACGGGCTACGGCCGGTCGCCGAAATTCAGTTTGCCGACTACATTTACCCGGGTCTCGACCAGGTGGTCAGCGAGCTGGCGCGCCTGCGCTACCGCAGCAACGGTGAGTTCACCTCGCCGGTCACCATTCGCACGCCGTGCGGCGGGGGCATCCGCGGCGGGCAGACCCACTCCCAGTCGCCCGAAGCGCTGTTTACGCACATCAGCGGTATCAAGACCGTGATGCCGTCCAATCCGTATGACGCGAAAGGCCTTCTGATCAGCGCGATCGAGTCCCCGGATCCTGTCCTGTTCTTCGAACCCAAGCGCATCTATAACGGTCCGTTCGACGGCGACCCGAACAAGCCGGCGGTCTCATGGTCGTCGCATCCCAAAGGCGACGTGCCGGACGGCTACTACACGGTGCCGCTCGACAAATGCGATGTGGTGCGGGCTGGCAATGCACTGACCATCGTCACCTACGGCACGCTGGTGCACGTGGCGCAGGCGTCGGCCGAGGCGGCGGGCGTCGACGCCGAGATCATCGACGTGCGCACGCTCGCACCGCTTGATATTGACACCATCGCCGAGTCGGTCAAAAAGACGGGTCGCTGCGTGGTGGCGCACGAGGCCACACGCACGTCGGGCTTTGGGGCTGAGCTGGTAGCGTCCATTCAGGAAGCCTGCTTCTGGCACCTTGAAGCACCGATCGAACGTGTAGCCGGCTGGGACACGCCGTATCCGCACGCGTTTGAATGGCAGTATTTTCCGGGGCAGAAGCGTTTTGTTGCGGCCATCAACCAGGTGATGGAGGCGGCATGAGCGAGTACATTTTCAAGCTGCCGGACCTCGGCGAAGGCACGGTCGAGGCGGAGATCGGCGAATGGGCCATCGCGGTGGGCGACACCGTTGCAGAAGAGCAGGTCATCGGCACAATGATGACGGACAAGGCTGCGGTGGAAATCTCCACGCCGGTGGCGGGTACGGTCGTGCGAATTGCCGGTGAGGCGGGCGATATGATCGCCGTCGGCGCGCCGCTCGTCGTGTTTGCCACCGACGGAGCGGCACCCGCTGAACCTGAAAGTGACGCTGCCGAGGCACCGGCGCCGCAGAGCGCGCCCACGCCGGCGCCAACACCCGCGCCCGCCGCGGCGCCGCTGCCGCGGCCTCGCGCGGACGGTAAAGTGGTGACCTCACCCGCGATTCGCCGCCGCGCACGGCAGATGGGCATCGATCTGACCCAGGTCGGCGGCAGCGGTCCGAACGGCCGCATTTTGCCGCGCGATTTTGACGCGTTCGTCGAGCGCGGTGCGAGCACGGTACCAGCACCGCGCCACGTTCCCACCGAAACCACCGAGATCAAGGTCATCGGGCTGCGACGCATGATTGCGAATCGCATGAGCGAGGCCAAACGGGAAATCCCGCACTTCGCCTACGTCGAGGAAATCGACGTGACCGAACTCGAGAAGTTGCGGGCGCATGTCAATGAGCGCGACGCACAACGCCGGCTGACGCCGCTGCCATTTATCGCGACCGCCATGATCCGCGCGCTGCGCGACTTTCCCCAGTGCAATGCCTCGTACGACAAGGAACGCAACGTCATCGTGCGCCACGGTGAGGTGCATCTGGGCATCGCCACGCAGACGCCCGACGGACTGAAAGTCCCAGTGGTGCGCCACGCCGAGCGGCTCGATGTGTATGCGCTGGCCACCGAGATCAAGCGCGTGACCGGCGCCGCGCGCGACAACACGATCGGACGCAATGAGCTGACCGGCTCCACGATTACGCTCACCAGCCTCGGCAAGATGGGCGGGATTGCGTCCACGCCGGTGATCAACGCCCCGGAAGTGGCGATCGTCGGGGTGAACCGCGCCGTGCAACGTCCCATGGTGGTCGATGGGCAGATTGCGGTGCGCACGATGATGAACCTGTCGTCGTCGTTCGATCACCGCTTCGTTGACGGTTTCGATGCGGCATCGATGATCCAGCGGATCCGCGAGATGCTTGAGCATCCGGGTACCTTGTTTATGCCCTGATTGAAGGTGCCGTTATCGGTGCCCGAACGCCCGGCCGATGTAAATCGACCGGGCGTTTGTGGTTTCGGATCGGTGGTGTCGATGTGCCGCGCAGAATTCGGCCGGTGATACACGCCGCGCGTCTGTCGACCGGAGTAGCTTGTGGATACCGACGATTTCGGCCAACACACCTCACGCCGTTTTAACGAAGAGCTTGAGTCCTTGCGCGATCACGTTTTGCGCATGGGGGAGCTCGTGCACGCGCAGTTGCTCGGCGCGATTAACGCAGTAGTCGAGGACAACAGCGATCTGGGCCGGGAGGTCGCGCGCGACGACTACAAGGTCAACCAGATGGAAGTCGATATTGACGACGTGTGCGCGCGCATTCTGGTGCGTCGGGCGCCTGCGGCCGGCGACCTTCGACTGATTGTGGCGGTGATCAAGACCATCACAGATCTGGAGCGCGTGGGCGACGAGGCGGGCAAGATCGGTTTTCTCGCCACTCGCCTGGCGCGGCGGGATCGTCCACCCAACCACTACATCGAATTGAGCAACCTCGGGCGGCGCGTCGCGGCGATGCTCAAGGACGCGCTGGACGCGTTCTCCGAGCTGGACATCGAAAGTGCGCGGCGCATTGTGGCCGAAGACAAGAACGTCAACTACGAGTACGAGATGATCGCACGCCAGTCGGTGACGTTCATGATGGAAGACCCCAAGGATATCAAGCGGGTGATTGATGTCCTGTGGGCCGCACGGGCGCTGGAGCGCATTGGCGATCACGCGAAGAACATCTGCGAGTACGTGATCTTCCTCGTGCTCGGTAAGGACGTCCGTCACCTCAAGCTGCACGAAATGGACGATGCAGAGCTCGCCTCCATCACGTCTGTCGACCCGTAACCCTCTGATATTATGAGGCGCGCTGCCGCGTTCATCGGTCGCCCGGCCAAAACAAGACGCCAATGTCGTGTCTGTAACAAAACCGTAATACCAGCGCCTTAGACTCCGCGCGTCCGAACCGTGAGCGAACTGTGCCGCGGATCCGGGCATTCCCCAGCGAGAGACTATGGCCATGGCGCTGCAAAACACCCTCAAGAACGTTCTCCTCACCGGTTTCAGTGCGATCTGGCTGATCGTGACGGCCACCACGGCGCACGCAGCGGACAAGGAACTGCTGGATATGCTGCTCCAGAATGGCGCGCTGACGCAGGCGCAGTACGACCAGCTGATAAAGCGCGACACGCTGGCTGCAGAGGATTTTGCGGAGGCCAGCGAGGCACCGGCGCCGCCCGCAACGCCGCCGGTGGAGGTGGTCGCAGACGAGGAACTGGATAGCCGCATCGACGAGCGCATCGTTGACGCCACGCCGGTGAAGGCCAGCCACGGCAGCAAGGGTTTCCGGCTGGAAACGCGCGACGGGAACTGGCAAACCAACTTGCAATGGCGCGCGCAGCTTCGCTACACCAACCCGACCACAGGTGATCCGCGCCAGATCGGGTCGTTCAATAGTAACAGCCGTTCCACTCTGGAGGCCCGGCGCCTGCGCATGAAGATCGGCGGTCATGGTTTCCAGCCGTGGCTCAAGTACTACTTCGAGGTGGATCTCCAACCCAGCCGCGACGTGGACGACGGCTCATCGTCGGCGAGCGCGCGGGTTATCGACTGGCGTGCCGATGTGGCCAAATGGTCGTGGGGCGGTCTGCGCGTGGGTCAGTGGAAGATCGACTTCAACCGGGAACGCGTTGATTCATCCGGTCGGCAACAGTTCGTCGAGCGATCCATCGTCAACCGGGTGTTCACGGTCGACCGTCAGGTGGGTGTGCAACTGCGCGGCCACGCCTTCAAGAACACCTCAGCGGATCTGCGTTGGTATGCCGGTGTGTTCACCGGTGAGGGTCGCGGTGTCCGCAACACGGACAACAACCTGATGTATGTCGGCCGACTGCAGTGGAACTTCCTCGGTCGTGATCTGGCACTTCGCCAGACCGACGTGGAATTCACAGAGCTGCCCACCGCCAGCCTCGCGTTTGGCGCGTCCACCGCCACCGGCGCATGTACGCGCTGGAGTTCGTCGGGCTGCGGCAACCTCGACGGGTTTACTCGGCCGGGTTCAGCGGCCATCGATCAGTTTGAGGTGGATCAGTGGGTGCAGGAATTCGCGTACAAGTACCGAGGCCTATCGATTCAGCAGGAATACCATCGCAAGACGGTCACCGACCGTGTGGCGGTCACCGAGAGCGATCTGACCGGCGGATACCTGCAAGCCGGGTACTTCTTCCACAACAAATTCCCCACGGTGCCGGCGCCGCTCGAACTTGCCGTGCGCTACGCATTTGTGGAGGAGCCAAACGCCACCGACCGAACGTTTGACAACGACCGGGAAGAGTTCAGCCTCGCGGCAAACTGGTTTTTCAAGGGTCATAACAACAAGCTCACCCTCGATTATTCGCACCTGACGCTGGATGACGGGCTGATCGGCAGCAATGAGTCGGATGACCGTATCCGATTCCAGTGGGATGTCTCGTTCTGATCGGATGCTGTGGTGGGGCTCGAGGGTCAATCGGGCCTCTTTTTACATCACTTCACGATTGATAAATAATTGATTTATTTATTTAATATTGAATTTTTGCCGCAGCGAGTCATAAGTACGCTTCACTGACACATTTTCGTAACATGCTTCGCCTATAATGGCGCCATATTTTAGCGACTCTTCAAGGAGTAAACATGAACAAATACACACTGTTTGGTGCGATCAGCATCGCGAGCGCCGGCCTGTTCGCCACACTGCCGGTGAGCGCCCAGAGCAGCCGCGACCAGATCAACATTGTGGGTTCGTCGACGGTCTACCCGTTCGCGACCGTCGTGGCCGAGAACTTCGGCAACATGACCAAGTTCAAGACGCCGAAGATCGAACCGACCGGGTCAGGCGGCGGCCTCAAGGCATTTTGCGCGGGTATCGGTGTACAGCACCCGGACATTACGAACGCGTCGCGTCGGATCAAGCAATCGGAGATCGACCTGTGCGCCAAGAACGGCGTCAAGGAAATCGTTGAGGTCAATATTGGCTACGACGGCATCGTGATTGCCAACTCGGTCAACGCCAAGCCGATGTCGCTGTCGCGGCGGGACATCTTTCTGGCGCTGGCCAAGGACGTGCCAAACCCGGACGCCACCTCGGCGCAGAAGCTGATCGAAAATCCGTACCAGACCTGGCAGGACGTCAACGCCGACCTGCCCGCCATCGACATCGAGGTGCTCGGTCCGCCCCCCACCTCGGGCACGCGCGATGCGTTCGTGGAGCTTGCGATGGAAGGCGGTTGCAAGACCTTCGACTGGATCAAGGCGATGAAAAAGACCGACAAGAACGCGTACAAGGCGCTGTGCCATACGATGCGCGAAGACGGCAAGTTCATCGAGGTGGGTGAGAACGACAATCTGATTGTCACGAAGCTCAACCACAACGCGTCCGCACTCGGTATCTTCGGGTTCAGCTTCCTCGACCAGAATGGCGACAGCGTTCAGGGCGCCGCGGTTGATGGACAGGCACCTACGTTCGACGCCATCGCAGACGGCAGCTACCCGGTCTCACGGCCGCTGTACTTCTACGTGAAAAAAGCGCACATCGGCACGATCCCGGGCATTCAGGAGTTCATAGACGAATTTGTCAGCGAAAACGCCAGCGGCGAAGACGGCTATCTGACAGACAAAGGGCTGATCCCGCTGCCGGAAGAAGAGCGCGAAGCGGTCCTGACCGCGGTCCAGGGTCTGATCTCTGTTAAACTCGCGTCCGCCGAATAAGCGGACCTGACAACAGGGCTTTTATTCGAGTGGCGATCTTCGTGAGAGGGTCGCCACTTTTGGTTGTGACGGGGTCTTTATCGGATGCGACCGCGGTGGCATCTGGAGTGGGAATGGTGTCTTGAGCGCCCTGACGCTGATCTTGATTGTTTTTGGTCTGACCGCCGTTGCCTTTGTGCTGGCGCGGCAGCGCTCCGTGGCCTTGGTCGGCGGCCCGGCCGAGACCCGCAATCTGCATTCGCTTCCCGCCTACTACGGTGCCTACACCGCCCTGTGCATGTTGCTGCCGTTCTTCCTCATGCTGCTGGTTTGGGGGATGTCCCAACAGTCGCTCATCGAGCGCCATCTGGTGTCCACGCTGCCTGATCACTATCAGGCGATGGAACCCGATGAGCTGAGTCTGGCGCTCAGCGAGATTTCCAATCTGGCCACTGGCGGCATTACAGGCTTCGGCGAGCCGAGTGAAGAGGCGCTCGCGTCCGCCGCCGAGTTCAATCGCCTGCAGCAGCGTTCGCGCCTATATCGGGCACTGGCCGGGCTGGCGCTGGTCGCTGCCGGGTTTGTCTTTGCGTGGCGTCGTATCCGTCCTGATTTTCGCGCGCGCAATCGCGTGGAGAAAATGGTCCGGGGTCTCCTGCTGGCCTGCTCGATGGTGGCGATTCTTACGACCATCGGCATTTTGCTGTCCGTGATTTTTGAGGCGATCCGGTTCTTCGGCAAAGTGCCGCTGTCCGAGTTCCTGTTTGGTCTGCAATGGTCACCGCAAACCGCCATTCGCAGTGATCAGGTTGGCTCCTCTGGTTCGTTCGGGGCCATCCCGTTGTTCACCGGCACACTGTTGATCGCCGGCATCGCCATGCTGGTGGCCACGCCGGTCGGTCTGATGACGGCCATCTATTTGTCCGAGTACGCGTCCAGTCGTTTTCG
>JBCCMA010000005.1:0-44169 GCA_039026595.1 Pseudomonadota bacterium | reverse complement strand
GATCGCGGCGAAGGCATCGACGGAGAAGCGCTAATGAGTGAATTGATCACTTCATGACTTATGTTCTTTCCCCGCAGGCGGCTGACAGCCTCCGATAGACTCGTGGCTATACCGTCCAGCATTACGGTGAGCGGCAAGCCACGGTCTATCTCGAAATGCTGCGTGGTCAAATGCGAAAAGCGGCCGCCGACCTCCAGCGCGCCGGTGCATCTCGCGATAAGGTGAAACTAGGCTACTTCGCTGTAAGCGCTCAAAAGCACGACATCTATTACCGTATCGGTGACGGTTTTATCGAGATTATTGACGTGCTGCATCAGCGAAAGCATCCGGCGAGCCATTTCTAGGCCGCACGTGTAAACCGCCTACGAGGGGAAAGGACGTGAATAGGGGATGAAGGCTGGACGGAACTTGGAAACGCAATGACAGAGACTGTCAAAAACTTCGATCCACTAATCTCACAATCTGCTCATGCGGGCTGGTACAGGTCCGCGCCATCGGTGAGGTTTCAAAACAGGGTGCTGCCTGTGGCGACGCAAAAGTCCATCTGCTGCTGACAGCCAAAAACCAACTATGATGACAACGGAACTCGTTATCACACCCGCTGGCTGGCCCCGCAGACTGGCCGCACTATTCTGCGACTACGCTTTATTGGGCATCGCGCTGTGGCTCATCTCAACCCAGCAGCCGTCCGGACCGCCGCCCGCGGACGCAATGTCGTTTTACACAGCGCAGGACTTCAAGAACTATTTCTCGCTGGTGGGCTATGCCCTATGTCTTTGCTCGCTGGCGTTTCTTCTGGTGCTGACGCCGCTCAGATCCACCCTTGGTCAAGCCCTTTTTCGTCTCCGGCTGGTGGCTTTGGACGGTAACGACGTCACGATTCGACATGTAACCCACCGTTGGCGGGTTGCGCTGGCGACACTGATCTTCATCATGGTGCCGGGCCCGGTCATCGCCTTGCTCATCGGTGCTGTCACGGCGGCGATCCTCAGTGTCCCGTTTTCAACTTCAGATGCGGTATTGCGACAAGCTGGTATACCCGATGCGCTGCGGCTGGCCGCGCATGGCTTGTCGTTTCTCGCTCTGATTCTGGCGCTCTGGCACGGTTTGATTCGGCGCTACCTTCTGGTCCACAAACACCGTAGCGCGGGATTGACGAGGCTTGATCGACGATCCGAAAGCACTCACGTTGCAAGGTAGGCTTCAATACAAGTCGTCGCGGCATTTGGTCTCATTGCTCGCAAATCTATCGCCCGCAACCAACGGATGAGATAAGTGGCTGCAACAAGCTTCATCGCAAATTTGCGAGCGTTAAAAGACATTCTTCTGGAGCATCAAGGCCGGTTTTCGCGACTGCGATTTGCTTTGATCGTTGCATCGATACCAACGAGCATCTTCTTCGCCGCAACTTATGCGGTGCGCATCTTCTTCAGTTACCCGGTTGCAATGGTTGCCCCAGCTTTTATGACTGACGCAACTGATCCGGCCGGCTTTGGAATTGACTTTCTTATCTTTGCCGTCTCATTTATTTTTGCTGTGCATAGTGCTCTTTTCGTCACGCTTTTTCGCCGGTCTCGAACGTGTGTTCGGTACCTTGAATATGCGTATACAGGTCTTATTTCAGTCGGACTGTTTCAGGCGCTACTTATGAGCAGCCAATACGCCGACTACATCAGACTTATCGGAGATCCGGCCAAAACCCATGCCGTTATTGCGCAGCAGCACGCGACGAACAGTAACCGCTCCATCTCCGGCAGCCTTGCGATTTTGACTATGCGGCCTCACGCTGCGCCTCAATGTTCTGGATCGGCAACAGCGCTTCGATGTCTTCAACCGTACTCGCCTGCGGCAGCTCGGTAAATAGCCGCTTGAGATACGCGTAAGGCTCGATGCCGTTGGCCTTGGCCGTTTCGATCAAGCTGTAGAGGTTCGCGCTGGCGTTGGCGCCGGCCACCGAGTCGCAGAAAAGGAAGTTCTTGCGCCCGACGACGAACGGCCGGATCGCGTTCTCCGTCAAGTTGTTATCGATCCGCAGCCGCCCATCGGTGACGTAGACGGTGAGCTTGTCCCACTGCTTGTACAGATAGCCCATCGCCTTGCCCAGTGCTGACTGCGGCGGCACGAGCGGATGATGTTGTGTGAGCCACTCGTGGAGTGCCTTTAACGCGGGCGCGGCCTGCGCCTGGCGCAGCGCGAGGCGCTCGTCGTCGGACAAGTTCTTGGTTTTACGCTCGATGCGATACAGCAGTTGGATGCGCTGCAGCGCCTGCTCGGCCAGTGTCGTCTTGTGCTTGGCTTTGCCCTTCGGCTTTGGCTGAACCTTGCGTGCTTCATCGAACTTGCGCCGGGCGTGGGCCCAGCAGCCCAGTTGAGTGATGCCGTTTTGAGCGCACACCGCGTCATAGCCGCTGTAGCCATCGGACTGTAGATAGCCGCGATAGTCGCCAAGCAGGCGCTTGGGCACCTCCTGAGATCGAGACGGATCGTAATCGTAGAGCAGGATCGTCTGATCGAGCGGCCCACCGCGCTGGACCCACAGGTAACTCTGGCTCTGCGGCCTTCGACCGGGCTCTTTGAGCACCTGCATCCGCGTCTCGTCCATGGACACGACCGGATAGGCCAGCATCCGCTCACGCATCAGGTTGATGACTGGCTGAGCCAAGGCGCCCGCCTTGACCATCCAGGTCGCCAGCGTGGAACGCGGCAGATCCACGCCGATCCTCTTGAGCCGCTGTTCCTGGCGGTACAGCGGCAGACCGTCGGCGTACTTACTGATCGCCACGTACGCCAGCGTGCCCGGTGAGGCGTTGCTCTTGGGGATCGGCTGCGCCGGGCGCGATGCCGAGGTGATCTTGCCGGCGCAGCCGGTGCATCGATAGGTACGTCGTACATGGCGCAGTACTCGGACCTGGGCCGGGATCAGGTCGAGCTGCTCGCTGACCTTCTGACCGATGACCTCAAGCGGCGCCTGGCACATGTTGCATGTGCAGGCAGCGTCATCGAGTGTGTGCACCACATCAACGCGCGGTAGTGCGTCGGGCAGTGGCCGGCGGCCGCCTTTACGGCGCTTGTCGCTGGTGACGGTCTGACGGTTGTCATCGTCGCCGGCGCTCGCGTCATCGTCTGTGGTGTCGCCACTTGCCGCGGCGCTAGCCGCCGCCGCCTCGGCTTCGTTGAAGGCCAGCTGCATCTGATCGAGCGAGTAGCGCTCGCTGCGCGTGCCAAAATGCTGGTGGCGAGACAGCTTGATCTGCTCCAGCAAATGATGGATGAACGTCGCCTGATGCTCGTTCTGCGACTGCAGCTGATGCACCAGCGACTTCAGTTCATCGACGTCATTGGGCAGCGTGTGAGCAGCGTTCGGCATGCCGTGGATTTTAACAGCTTCCACGTCACAACACCGTGTGATGTGGCAAGATCGCGTGGCCTTGCATGAGCGTCAGGTCGTAGCCGTCGAGCAGCCAGTTGATCTGTTGCGCGTTCAGCTCAACGACGTCGAGCCCCAATGACAGCGGCCACTTGAAGCGCGCCTTCTCCATGCGCTTCATCCAGAGAACAAAGCCGTTGCCGTCCCAGACCACCATCTTGACCAGCGTCCGGTTGCGGTTGCAAAACGCGAACACCGACGCACTGAACGGATCAAGCTCCATCTGGCCTTCGACGATGGCGACAAGCCCGTTGATCGCCTTGCGCATGTCCACCGGTTCTCGGTGCAGATAAATCGTGCCAAGATCGGCCGACGGGCGGATCATGCCAGGCGGCTCGCCGCCTGCAGCAGGTCGTGCAGTGACTCAGGTCCGAGCGTACCGGCAAAATCCAAACGCACGCCGTTGGGCAGCGTCACAGTACATTGGGCACTGGGTCGTTGCGGCGGTGGCGGCGGCGACGCCGGCTTGACCGGGACGAACGAAGAGCCAGCGGGCTTCGCCCGCTTGCCCGGCAACAGGCCGCGGCGACCCAGCGCCGTCTTCCACTGGTAAAGGTCGCGGACCTTGAGCTTGTGGGCCTTGGCGTAGGCAACCAGCGTGCCGCCGCTGGCGTCGGCGGCCTTGATGTGGCGAAGCCAGTAACGCTGCCGCTTCGTCAGTGGCGTCTTGGGCTTGGGCATCGAAATCTCCTGTCAAAATCGATGCGCCGAGTCTGGGGGACGAAAGCTCAGGCCGAAAGAACGCCCTTTGTGAAGCGCTTACGACGAACACGCATAAAGTGCACTGTCACACAGGGATCGGAAATCAGCAGCTCCAGAAGGTATGTGACGAGCTTGCCTACCTGAGGTTGACCAACGATCCACTCCGAGTCTTGCGAGAGCGTTTCGTAGGTCGCGAATCGGAACTGAAAATTCCCAACCGAACATTAGTTGGTTCATTCGTGTTCGCGGACGAACAACGTCTATGGCGTCAAATCAGGAAACTTCAGAGCGTGGGAACATCTCCCGATGCGGAAAAACTTGGATTTTGGTCAACTCTGGGGCCGTTTTTGGTGTTTGCTCTTCTGCCTCTGGGAATCGCTCTCCGATTGACGAAGACCTCGCTTGAGCTTTATGGGCAGCTTCGCTGAGCTGTCCGTCTTCTGCCCGGTGTGGTTAGAGGCCGCGAAAATCTAAGCATCCGACCGCCGAAACAAATTCCTGATCTTCCCGAACATCGCCGCCACAGCCACGGCAATCACAACCCCGAACTTCTTCAGAAACGCCAGCAATACCACCAGCAGGCCGGTCTTCTTCGCCACGCCGCCGGCAATCAAGGCGCCGATACCGTAGGCCGCCAGCTTGTCGGTGCTCGCGTCATAGTCCTCATACCGATAGCCTTCATTGAACGCGGCCATGGCCAGAATGTCCTGGCGGGCGGCGTTGATCTCCCCGAGCTGATCGGTGCTGGCAATAAACGTCATGCTGAGTACGCCCTTGCGGCCGAGTGTGCGGATGTCGTAATTCAGCACGTCCTGATCGCCGTTGAAGCGCAGGCTCTTTGCCCAGTACAGATGCTTGTCCGCCGCGGAGTAGAACGGCGTCTCAGCCCAACCCAGCAACTCGACCGTGCCGTACCCGGCTTCCGCGCGCTGTTCGGAGCTGGCGCGGGTCTCTTTCTGCATCTGTTTGAGAAGCTTGTCGTAGTTGATGTCCGCGGCGTCTTCATCGGACACATACCCGTCTTCAACGTACTCGAAGGTGACAGCCCAGCTGTTTTCATCAAACGGCGTGTACTTGTCGGGCATCATCATGCCGACCACGTTTTGCCCGGGCGGGTTGCCCCATATGTCGACCAGCACCGTTTCGGCGTCGTCGGGTCCGAGGAAATAGTAGTCGCCCGGGACGTCCAGTGTGGCGAAGCCGCCCGAAAGCTCGATGCGGCCAGAGCGCCGATCAAGGCTCTCCCACGTCTGCTGAAGTTGTTCGAAATACGCCTGTTGCTCGGCGCTTAATTCACTCTCCGCAGCTTGGTCCTGGGCGGAGGCCGCGAGAGTCATCGAAAAAGACAGGGCGCAAAAGGCACCGGTGAGTCGGCATGTGTGGATCGCCATGCAGATATCCCCGTTGGTGTAGTTGTGCGGGCACTATAACGCCAGTGGGCGAGCACCAGTAGGACGGACTTGGTTTTGAGGCGCTCGCGCCGCCATATTCTGGCCACGATTGATACCGAAATCGCCGATATTGGCGCCCGCATTGCGTCATGTTCGACGCCTCTAATGGGACCCGTTGCCCACCCGCGCGGAGACCATCCCAATGTACACCCCGTCCCGTTCCAGTCACTTCCTGGTTCACCTGATCTTTGTGGTCACCGTCGCGGTGGCTGGTGCCGCCGCGCTTCGACCGTTACTGGTCGATTCACACCAGGCGGCCAACGCGGCTGAGCCGGTCGCCTCCGAGGTGCACATCCGAACCGAAACGGAACGCAGTTTGATGGGCGGGTTCTACCGGGCGTCCACGGTCACGGTGGAGCAGCGCAAGATCACACTGGACGATGTGCACACGGGGAGCCTGCTCCTGTACACCGACGCGCCGGGCACCTACCTCGAGGCTATGCGCCTGGATACGCGTGTGGATATGGGGGTCACCGGGTTGTTGTCGCGTGTCACGGTGACTCAAACCTTCAGCAATACAACCGATGAGTGGTCGGAAGGGGTCTACGCGTTTCCGTTACCCGAGGGTGCAGCTGTGGATGTGCTTCGAATGAAGATCGGAGAGCACGTCATTGAAGGCCGGATCATGGAAAAAGATCTGGCGAAGAAGACCTACGTACAGGCAAAGGACAACGGGCAGCGCGCCAGTCTTGTGGAGCAGGATCGGCCCAATCTGTTTCGAACATCCGTCGCCAATATTGCACCGCGCAGCACGGTGGAGGTGCAGATCAGTTATCTCGATATGTTGCGCTACGACGATGGCCAAATGTCGCTGCGTTTTCCGCTGGCCGTTACGCCGCGCTTCAGTCCCTCGCAGTTGTCTGGGGGCATGTTACCGTCGGCTACGCCGGTATCGACAGCCGGCCAGGCGGCCACACCGAATGGCCTGGCCGAAGTGGTGGTCCGCCTGAACGCTGGATTTCCGATAAAGGCGATCAACAGCGAATCGCACGCCATCAGCGTCGCATCGCGAGGACCGTACCGAGAAGTGGCGTTTGAAAACGTCGCCGTACCGATGGACCGCGACTTCACTTTGAGCTGGACACCCGAGGTCGGCGCCGAACCGGGCGCGGCGGTGTTTACAGAGGAGTACAACGGCGAGACCTATGCGCTCGTGATGTTCCTGCCGCCGCAGACGAAAACCGACCCGCGGCGATTACCACGGGAAACCGTGATTGTGCTGGATACATCCGGCTCGATGGCCGGCGAGAGTTTCGACCAGGCGCGCGCAGCCGTGGAAGATGCGTTAGCAAAGCTCCACCCGGATGATTACTTCAACCTGATTGAATTCAACAGTCAGCACACGGCGTTGTTCGATCAGCCGCGACCGGCGTCCCGCGCCAATCTGAAAGACGCGCAGTTGTTTCTTCTCAAACTGCGCGCCAACGGCGGCACCAACATGGCGCCCGCGCTGGCACAGGCGCTCGATGCGGCGGCCACCTCGGGGCGACTCCGGCAGGTCATCTTTGTCACCGATGGCGCGGTGGATAATGAACGCGAGTTGTTTGGTCTGATCGAAAGCGGACTAGGTGAGACACGTCTGTTTACGGTGGGTATCGGCTCGGCCCCCAACACGTTCTTTATGCGCCGCGCAGCGCAAAGCGGGCGGGGTACGTACCGCTACATCGGGTCGGTGCGTCAGGTGCGCGCTGAGATGAGCGCGCTGTTCAGCAAACTGGAAGCGCCTGTATTGCGCGACGTGGAGGTTCGCTGGCCCGGCAAGGTGGCCGAAGTCTGGCCGCCGCGCACGCCGGATCTGTATCAGGGCGAACCGCTGATGCTTACGGCGCGCCTTTCCGAATTGCCCAGGACCATCGCCATCGAAGGTGAACAGGTCGGCGCACGGTGGTCTCGCACGATCCCGCTTGACCGCACAGAGTCATTCCGCGGCGTGTCCACGTTGTGGGCCCGGAGCAAGGTCGCGTCGTTGATGGACGGTCTATCGCGCGGCGAGCTGCCCGGCGTTGTCCGTAGCCGGGTGTTGCCACTGGCGCTGGAGCACCGGTTGGTCACCCGATACACCAGCCTCGTGGCGGTGGACGATCGCCCGGTCCGTCCTTTGTCAGCATCGCTTAGGGCAACGCCGGCGGTCCATCGCACCCCGATGGGTGGGCAGGTCCCGTATCCCGCTGGTGCAACGGGCTGGCCGCTTCAGGTCATGCTCGGGTTGGGTCTGCTCGGCCTTGCGTTGGGTTGCACCAGAATGCAGGTATCCCGGTGATTGGCTCAAAGTGGCAGATTACTGCTGTGGTCATGGCCGGGTTGGGTCTGGTCGCGTCCGGTCTGTATATCCCGGCAAAAGCGCAGCTCGCACAGTGGCTGATCAGATCGGCGTGGGCCGAAGCCAGCGAGTCGGGGGCGCGTGTGACACCGTGGTCGTGGGCGGATATGGCTCCGGTGGGGCGGCTGTCTGCACCCGATCACGGGAAAGAGTGGATTGTCCTTGCCGGCGTATCTGGCGAGGCGATGGCGTTTGGTCCGGGTCATGTGACCGCAAGCGCTGCCCCCGGTCAATCAGGCCATACGATCCTCGGCGGTCACCGGGATACGCATTTCGCATTCCTTGAAGACGTGCGGGTCGGTGACCGGTTCGAGGTGGAAGGGTTTGGTGGCAAGACGCGCGCCTACCGAGTGGACCATGTGCGTGCCGTGGACACCAGTCTTGAGCCGCTTGAACTGACGCCGGAGCGGTCGCGCCTGACGCTGGTCACATGCTATCCGTTCGACGCCGTACGGCCCGGAGGCCCATGGCGTTTTGTGGTGGATGCGTCGGCGGAGATCTAGATCACCGGAACGGGCGGCCCGAAATCCACGACACCAGTGAGAGCCGCTCACCGGCCGTCACGGGCGCAATGCGGTGGGTCACGAACGACGGAAACGCTACCAGTGCACCCCGCGACCGCGGCGCGCTCTGGTCCGTCGCGCCGATAAACTCAAGATCGCCGCCCTCGTATTCCGAGCCATCCGAGAGTTGCACAGACAGACTGAGCTTGCGTGCTGAGAAGAGCGATTCGCCCAGATCCACATGCCAGTTGTATTCGCCGCCATCGCCATAGCGCGCGATCTGAGCGCCTTCGTAGAATCCCGTCATGGCGTACTGATACTGGCGGTTGAGTTGCATTGCGGCGTATTCGAGTTTGTCGAACAGCCACGCCGTGTCGGCTCCGGGCCACAGAAAACGAATGCGCGACGTACGCGCCGCATCGCGCTGTCCGTCGGCGCCGGTCAGCCCTTCGGTTTCTTCGCTATTGGCCGCTTGTTCGAGCACGCGATCACACTCGGCTGCGGTGAGAAACCCTTCGACAAAAACCACTTTGCCGACCGCATCGTTCCGCGGGACTTGAATGGTCTGGTTGAACGGACGAATCGGGTGATTGATTTTCTGCATCTTGGGTAACCAACGCGAGGAGGTCAGTGAGACGCGTGCATGAGCGCGGACGCGTGTTACTGATATACTAACGCCAGTTTGTTTTCGGGACGATGTCATGCGATCCACAGCGTCACGCGCACCCATGAACCCTAAAATCCGTGCAGCATTGAAGTCGCCGGAACACCGACATGCCGTTATCCGCGCCGCGTTAAAAGCCACTGTAAGCGACCGACCGGTCAGCGTGGACACTGACGCCGGGCTGCGGCTGTCCACACGCCCTCCCGAGCGTCACGGCCGCTAGGTCCCCGCGCCCGTTCCGGGCGTTGCACAGCGCATGTCGCTTACTCTCTCTGCACTTCTGATTATCTTTATCGCGGCGCCGGGCTTTATTGCCCTGAATGCGTTTCAGGGGCGAATCGGCGCCTTGTCCAGCGACGGCTATGTGGGTGATCAGCGCTGGCAGTCCTACGCGATTACGTCGCTGTTTGTCGCGCTGCCGGTACACGCCATTCTGATCGGGCTCCTGGCGATTACGCCCCTGCCGGACGCTCAGCTCGCCGTGGCGCTGTCACTGTTGGCCGGCAACAGTGGCGCCGATGCCACGCCGGCGCTCGACGACATCGCTCGCAACGCCGGGTGGATCGTGACCTATCTGGGGTTGTCGCTTCTTGTCGCAGGCTTGCTTGGTGGCGGGGTGCGAGCGTGGATTACCACCCGCAATCTCGATCTGAAATATCGTTTTCTTCGGCTCAGCAATCCGTGGCACTACTTGTTCCTGGGCGCCGAGCAGCCGGAGATGCCGGACCTTGCCGTACTGACCGTGTCAGTGGAGATGGGCGGAACAACGTGGCTGTACACCGGCATTCTTGATCACTACGAGTACTTCCCCGACGGGCGTCTGAAGTACGTGCGACTGGTGGGCGCGCAGCGCCGCCGCATCGATGAGGACCGTCCCAGCGGCGTGGATGATGATCCGGCGCGCTACTACACCCTCGACGGCGAATACCTGATCGTCTTTTTCCCGGATGTGAAAACGATGAATATCGACTATCTGTATCGCATTCCGGACGACCCTACGCCCGGGAATCCGCAAGAATAATTCGCGTCTGGATCGCGATCACACCGTCACGCGCCGCAATCACATCGCGTAACTCTGACAATTCCGTTGATGAGCTGCACTCGCAGTAGACCATCAGATCAATATCGCCCGACAGGCAGAACGCAGCTTCCACCCCCGCCATTTTCTGCATTTCATTAACGATGGCGTTTTGCGCCGCGTTGGGCTCCAGAAGTACCGTGAGGAACGCGCAGATACTCGGAAGATAGGTCTTGGAGACGTCGACCGTGTAGCGCTTGATCACACCATTGGCTTCCATACGCACCATGCGATCGTGTGTGGCGCTGCGCGATAGCCCGATGTCTTTGGCCAGCGTGACCAGGCTCGCGCGGGCGTTCTTTCGCAGCGCGCCGATCAGCAAGCGGTCCTTGTCGTCGAGGGTGTCATTGGCCATGGCGATCAGTTTTCCGGCGTAACCGGAAACTTTCCGGCGCTCGCATCAATGTGTTGGTGGTGCTCATACGAGCACGGTCGCTACGATCTTCCATGTCGGCACGGCGGTGCGTCAACCGCCTTGTTGTGTTTGTTTTTCGGGAGGTCGTGCTGTGGATATGTCCGTCTTTTTGCTGTTTGTGATCACCACGTTTGTGGTCGTGTGTTCGCCCGGTCCTGCGGCGATTTCGGTCACGTCGCAGGGTGCGGCGAACGGCTACTGGAGAGCAGCCGCAGGCATTGCCGGTGTGGCCAGTGCGAACGTGGTTTACTTCGTTCTGTCTGCAACGGGTGTGGCCTCGCTCATCATTGCGTCAGACGGCTTGTTTACGTTGATCAAGTGGCTGGGCGTGGTCTATCTCGTCTATCTGGGCGCGGGCGCACTGGTCGGTTCAAGCGGCGGATTGTCCATCGAGCCGGGCCGCGAGGCTGGCGTGCGCGCACTGTTTACAAAGGGATTTATCGTGGAGTTCGCCAACCCCAAGGCGCTCCTCTACTTCGCTGCGATTCTCCCGCAGTTTCTTGATCCGTCGCAGCCGGTTTTAACGCAGCTTCTGATCATGGGCGCGACCACGCTTGCACTCGATGTGGCGATCTACTCGGTCTACGCCTTTCTTGGACAAAGCATTGCACGACGCGGAATCCGGGGTGGTCTGATGCGGCTTCTCAACCGTGCCGCCGGAAGCGCGCTGTTGTTCGCGGCGTTCAAGATGACAAAAGTAGCCGCCTGATTTGCTGTGAACGGTCCTGCGGATCGGTGAGGCGGTCGCTGTAGTAAGCTTGCCGCATGAAACTGGTCGGCCACTATTTGCGCAACATTCTGGCGGTGCTGCTGATCGTGCTCGTCGTGATGCTTGTGCTGCAGTTGATCCAGTTGCAACGGGCGGTCGAGGCCATGGACTCGATGGCCGAAGCGTCGCTGGAGACCCAGCTCGATCTTCAGCTGGCGTCACGTGGAGAAGCCATCGCCGGGGTGCTTGCGTTCAGCGCGGCAGAGTCGTTGGCCAGCGGCGATCGGGACGGCATGTACAAAGCGCTGGCGCCCATCGTCGGGCGTGAAGGGGTCATGCTGGCGCTGCTGATCGATCCACAGGGCCGCATCGCGCACGATGGCACGTCACGCGTCCTGCGTTATGCCCAACCGGTGGTGGAAGTGGTTCCGGATCTGACGTTTACGGCGAGCGTGCCGACGCCCTTAAGGCGCGCAGACAGCTATTCGGCCGTCTCGCCGGTACTCTGGCAGGGCGAGCGCGTCGGCTTTGCGTATGTCTCGCTCAGTCGGGCTGACGTGCTCCGCGCGCTGGAGGCGCTGCACGGCCGGTTTGATGAGATCGCTCGTCAGCAGCGGCAAGCCAATATAAAGGCGGCGGTGCTGTTTGCTTTGGGATTGCTGGCGATGGGCGCGCTGCTTTCGACACTGGCCGCACGGCGCATGGTCAAGCCGATCGAGCAGCTGGTGGCGTCCACCCGCCGTATCGGGGAGGGCTTTTACGATGTCAGTGTGGCGTCTTCTCGACAGGATGAGCTGGGCGAGCTCGCATTGGCCATCGAGGATATGTCATCCGAACTGGCCGCACGCGACGATCGAATCTCGACGCTTGCCTTTGGCGATCCGCTTACCCATCTGGCCAATCGTGTGGCGTTCACGGAGGCGGCCGCTGAAGCACTGCACGACCAGCAAGAGCCTGCCGCGGTTGTGTTTCTGGACCTCGATGATTTCAAACGCGTCAACGACACGCTCGGGCACGCGGCGGGGGATCGGATGCTCGCAACCCTCGCGAAGCGGCTGAAAGATACGCTGACCGGAAAGGGGTTTGCCGATCTTGTCTTCGACGGGCGCGCGATTGCTCCGGTGGCCCGGTGGGGCGGTGATGAATTTAGTCTTTTGCTGATGGGCGTGGATTCTCCGCAAAGCGCGATAGCGATCGCGGAGGAAATACTCGTTGAGATGACACGGCCGATGAGTATCGGCGGCATGGATGTGGTGGGGAGTGCCAGCGTCGGTATCGCGCTTTATCCCTCCGATAGCGATGATCTGCATGAGCTGCTGAATCAGGCGGATGTGGCGATGTATCACGCCAAGCACAGTGGCGCCGGGCGCATAACGGTCTTTGCGCCCTCGATGCGCCGTTCAAATGAGCACCGGCTCCTGCTCGAATCCGAGCTCAGATTTGCGATCGAGCGTGATCAGCTGCGCCTCGATTACCAGCCGGTTCTCGACCCGTTCAGCGAAACGCTCACGGGGCTTGCCGCGCGATTGCGCTGGCACCATCCGGAGCGCGGCGCGCTGGACGTTGATGCGTTCATGCCGCTGGCCGAATCGGTGGGATTTGCGGCTCGCATTCAGGCGTGGGCGGTGGCCCGCGCATTGCGTGAATTCACGTCGGATGACCGTGTGCGCGACTCGGATATTGAGTTGATGGTGTGCCTGCTAAGCGATCGCATCGATCCGGATTATCTGACCGACGCCTTGGCCGATGCCCTGGAGTTTGAGGGGATCGACTCAAGACGATTGATTCTCAAGGTTCAGGAAAACCGGCTGCTGCGTAGCCCTTTGCGCTGTGTTCCGCTGCTTGAAGTGGCCCGAGGACTTGGTGTGCAGGCGTGGGTCGATCGATTCGGCAGCGGGCATACGCCGATCAACCGTCTCCGAGGACTGCCGCTTGACGGCATGTCGCTGGACGCGACGTTTGTTCAGGATATGGACGACAGTCCTGCCGGTCAGAGTCTGACGGCGGCGGTGATCGGGCTGGCGCACAGTCTGGGTTTACGGGTCGTGGCAAACGGTGTGGCCACCCGTGCGCAGCTTGAGTTTTTGCGGCGCAGTGGATGTGACGGAGTGCGCGGTGTCTACGTCGGTGAGCCGGGCTCGATTCGCGACGTGCTCGACCATCACACCGAATCGCCCGAGACCTCTCAGGCGATCTGATTGGCGTCGCCTATTCGGACTTCTCGAGCATGTAGTCGACGGCGGCCTTGACCTCGTCGTCGCTGAGCGACGTGATCCCGCCTTTGGCCGGCATCATACCCACCTTTCCGCGAAAACCGTTGATCGCATGGTCGTACAACACGTCCATGCCCTGCGCGACCCGCGCTGTCCACGCTGATGCGACACCGACCTTCGGTGCGCCCGCTACCCCAGCGGTGTGGCAGGCCGTACACGCCAGATTGAATACTTCGTCGCCGCTGCGCGGCTCGATGTTGGCGGCCTCAGCCGAGCCCGGTGCCGGTGGTGGCTTGGGACGGGCCGCGGCGAGAAGCGCGTCGCTCCCACCGGACTCGCCGGCGATGGAGACCTGGCCAAGGGGCCGGACACGTTCTTCCAGCAGCGCAAGCCGCTGCGGGTCGGTCTTGCGGGACTCACCGATGGTGTTCTTTGAAATGGTGACGGCGAGCGCAATCATGGCGAGTGTGAACAACACAAGCGCGGCGAGCACCATCGAAAACAGGTCGAAAAACTGTTGGTCCTGTGTGCGGCTCACGGGACAACTCCTTGGATTTTGAGGGAGCGCTACCTCTGTAACGCTTTGTAAGTATATCGAGCTTTCGGTGTACCGACCACGACTTCTTGCGCCCGTTTGACTTAACGGTCTCAGAGTTTCGTTTTCTCATGCTGAACAGGTGGTTGCGCGTCATTCAGTGGCCGCCAAATGGGCGTCCGGTCAACGTTTTGCGTTCGCCGCCGTTATAGGCTTTATCGATAGGCGAAGACCCTCAGAGGACCCACGGAGTGAAGCTATCCCCCGACATGGCGGCGGCCATCGCCACCAACCGCTTCGGGCTCGGCGCCCGGCAGGGCGAAATGCGCATCGCCCGCGCCGCACCGCGTCGCTGGTTGATTGACCAATTGGGCGGGCCGTCGCGCCTGCCGTCCGCGATCCGGTCGCTACCGCCGTCGTCCAAAACGCTGGTGCAGGTGACGCAGTTACAGCGCGAGCGCCGCATGAAGCGCGAGCAGGGCAAGAAGGATGAATTCGGTCCCACGGTTCGCGGTCACTACGCCGATGCGGTGCTGGCCAGAACGCGACAGGCGGTGACTACGCGACAGTCCTTTTACGAAAGGCTGGTCCAGTTCTGGAGCAACCACTTCACCGTTTCTGCCGAGCAGGCGGTCCTGCCGGCCCTCGCCGGTGCGATAGAAAACGAAGTCGTACGACCCAATATCGACAAGTCCTTCGTGGATATGCTGATCGCCGCCGAGCAGCATCCGTCGATGCTCATCTATCTGGATAACGCGCAGTCGACTGGTCCGCAGTCGCAGTTGGGTCGTCGCATGGCCAAACGCCGACCCAACCGTCAGACGGGTCTGAATGAAAACCTCGCCCGCGAGATCATGGAACTGCACACGCTTGGCGTGGATGGCGGCTACAGCCAGCGAGATGTCACGGCGTTCGCGCGCGCCATCACCGGCTGGTCAGTGGCCCGCCAGGGCGCCAGTGCCGGCGGCTTCGAGTTTCATCCCAACCGACATGAGCCCGGCGCGCAGACGATCATGGGCACGCGCTACGCGCAGGCGGGTGTGCAGCAGGGCCTCGCGGTACTGCGCGATCTGGCGTCGCACCCGGCAACTGCTCGCCACATCGCGACCAAGCTGGCGCGGCACTTTGCCGGAGATAGGCCCCCGGCCAGCCTGATCGATGATCTGGCGCGCGTGTTCGAAAAACGTAATGGCGATCTGGTTGATCTGCACCGGACGCTGGTTGACGCCGGTGCACTGTGGTTGCACGAGCCCGTGAAGTACAAGACGCCAAATGAACTGGTGTTATCCACGATGCGCGCGCTCGGGCACAAGGCGGAGGACCCGAAAGCGGTCATGAACCACTACCGGCTGTTGGGTCAGATGCCGTTCCGGCCGGGATCACCGGCGGGCTGGCCCGATACGGCGGACGACTGGCGCGGCGGAAACGCTTTGCAGCAGCGCATCGAGTGGATCAACGCGGTCGCACGACGCACCCGGTCGGCGGTTGACGTTTCGGAGTTGGCCACCGAGGCGCTTGGCGGCGCGCTCGGCGACAACACGGCGCTCGCCCTCAGACGCGCGGAAAGCCAGACGCAGGCGCTCACACTGCTACTTGCCTCACCGAATTTTCAACGTCGTTAATACACGGACCCAGTCATGTCACATCACCCCGTTACGTCGATGACCACGCGCCGACAGTTCCTCAAATCGGCGGCGGCCGTTGGCGCGATCACCGTGTCACCCCATCTGACGTTCGCGCAGACCGCGGGCGATGCGCGCTTTGTGCTCGTTGTGCTGCGTGGCGCGCTCGATGGTCTGGCGCTGGCGCCGCCGGTGGGCGATCCGGCCTACGCGGGCGTGCGCCAAATGCTGACGTTTGCGAAACCGGGTCAGGAGGGTGGTGCCCTCAAGCTGGACAGTTTGTTTGCGCTCAACCCGGCAATGCCGAATGTCCATCGTATGTTCAACAACAACGATGCGCTGGTCGTGCACGCTGTGGCCAGTCCCTACCGGGCGCGTTCGCACTTCGATGGGCAGGACGTGCTGGAAAGCGGTGCGGCCAAGAGCCTGAGCGCGCGCGACGGCTGGCTGAACCGGGCGTTGGCGCTGGCGGCGCCGTCGCAGTCGTCCATTGCATTGGCGCACACCGTTCCACTGGTGTTACGAGGAGATCAGTCGGTGGGATCGTGGTCGCCTTCGCGGCTGCCGGACGCCAACGAAGATACGATGCGGCGGCTCGCCAATCTCTACGCTGACGATCCGTTCTTCGCCTCGCAGCTCGAAGAGGCGATGGCGACGCGCGCGATTGCCGGCAAGGAGCGCAAACGCGGGCGCGGCGGCAACCCGTTTGCTGAAACAATGAAAAAAGCGGCCGCTTTCCTGACCGCGCCGAACGGTGCGCGCATCGCGGTGACCGATGTGGACGGGTGGGATACGCACGCCAATCAGGGACTCACGAACGGTAATCTGGCCAATCGCCTGCGCCGGCTCGATGAGGGGCTGAGTGAGTTGCAGAAAGGTCTCGGAAAACACTGGAATGACACGGTTGTCGCCGTGGTAACCGAGTTCGGCCGGACCGTCAGGCCCAACGGCACACGCGGTACGGATCACGGCACGGCGACCGCCGCGCTGTTACTCGGTGGCGCCGTGAAGGGCGGCCGCGTGATCGCGGACTGGCCGGGCCTTCGCAATGCAGACCTCTATGACGGCCGCGACCTCGCGCCCACGCGCGATCTGCGTAGCGTATTCAAATCTGTGCTCGTGGACCATATGGGGCTGGACGCGGCGGGGGTATCGCGCACTGTGTTTCCGGGCAGCGGTCAGATCCGCGTGGAGTCGGACTGGTTCGCGTAGGCTGGCGTTCCTGCGCCATCCTTCGGACAATGCGTGGCCGCTTTTTCGGAGCCACCATGAACACATCGATGCCGTCTGCAAATCGTACCGTACCGGCTTCGGCCGCCTGGCTCGGCGGCCTTGGCGCCATTCCGTTTGTTTCCCTTGCCGCCGGTCCGTGGTTTCTGCCCGAGCATGCCGTTCTTCTGCTTTTTGCTTTGAAAACCTACGGCGCCGTTATTCTGTCTTTTCTCGGCGGCGTGCACTGGGGCCTGGCCATGGCGCGGTCGCCCGATGCACCGGGCTGGGGCGACCTGACACTGAGCGTCGCGCCGTCGCTGGTGGCGTGGCCGGCGCTTCTGTTGCCGGGCAGGGTCGGTTTTATAGTGCTCGCAGCAGGGGTGTTCGCGATGCTGATCGTCGACCTGCAGCTTACCCGGCGAGGTCTTGCCCCCGCCTGGTATCCTGGAATACGAACCCCGTTGTCGCTCGTGGTGACCGCTTGCCTGATTCTGGGAAGCGTTGCGAGCTGATTCCTACTGGGGCCGCGGATCCAGTTGACGATTGCCGACCAGCAGGCGCCAGAACGACTGGGCCGCCCAACCCACATCCAGTCGCGCCATATACAGCGCGGGAATCAGAAACAGCGTAATAACCGTGGCAAAAAGGATGCCGAAGCTCAGCGACACGGCCATCGGAATGACGAACTGAGCCTGGACGCTTTTCTCGAAAATGATCGGCATCAAGCCGAACGCGGTGGTCAGCGAGGTCAGGATGATGGCGCGGAAGCGCGCGGTACCGGACTGCACAACCGCAGTGTGTGCATCCACGCCGTCCAGCCGTGCTTTGTTGATGAAGTCCATCATGATCAGACTGTCGTTGACCACAACGCCGGCCAGCGCGATCAGGCCGAACATGGAAAACATGCTTATGGCGTTGCCGGTCACAATATGACCGATGACGGCGCCAATCAGACCGAACGGAATGACCGACATGATGATCGCTGGCTGCGTGTAGCTCTTGAGCGGAATGGCGATCAGCGCATAGATCAGGAACAGCGCCGCAATGCCGGCCACAACAAAACTGCGCAGGATCTCCTGCTCTTCTTCGCTTGACCCCTGTCGGCGTGCGGTTACAGAGGGGTAGCGCGCTTCCAGCCCCGGTATGTACTCTTTGTACAACTCTTCAACGATCTTGCCCGGTTCGGCCACGGCCCGATCCGCATCGGCCGACACGCTGACTGTGCGCACCCGGTTGTACCGCCGAATGCGCGAGTACGCCTTGTCGTATTCCACGCTGGCCACGGACTCAAACGGCACCTGATCGCCGCCGGGCGTGCGGATGCGCATGTTCTGAAGGTCCGCCACGCTTCGACGCTCGTCTTCGGGGTAGCGCACCATCACCCGGATGTCGTCCCGGCCGCGCTGGATACGTTGTGCTTCTTCGCCGTAAAACGCCTGGCGCACCTGTCGGCCGAGTGACGCCAGCGTGACGCCGAGTGCTTCGGCTTCAGGTTTGATGCTCAGGCGTATTTCTTCGGCACCGTCGCTTTGATCGCTGCGCACATCGAACAAGCCTTCAAACTGCGCGACGCGGGCCACCAGCTCGTCGGCGGCCGCGGCGAGCTGCTCGTTGTCCGTCCCGGACAGTCCGATACTGACCGGTGCGCCACCGCCCAGATTATTGCCGTCGGTGAACGTGATTTCCTTGAGACCGGATATCTGGGGCAGGGCATTGCGCCACATCTCGGTCACGTCCTGGTTGTCGAAGGGCCGGCTTTCGTCGATCGGCAATTCCGCGATCAATGTGCCGCGCGCGTCGCCGTTGGAGAAGGCCGCCACATAGCGTACCGGCTCGATGGCGCCGGGATTGTCCTTCAAATAGTTGTCCATCGCGCTGTAAAGCGCATCCTCGACTTGCAAAACAGCGGCGTCGCGCCTGGCCGACGGCGTACCGGCATTCATTTCGATATTCACTTGCACGTAATCACCCGGCACTTCGGGGAACACGACGACGCGGATGAATTTGCTCTGCAAAAGACCGAACGTCACGATCAGGCATGAGAAAAACGTCACGATGGTGAGCCAACGAAAGCGAATGGCCACGCCCAACGACGGCTGGTAAACGCGGTCTATGAACCACTGCAGTGAGGACTGCACCCGGTTCTGCAGACGGTGAAGCGCCTTGGACGGCCACCGCAGAACCGGTGTGTGGCGATAGGGTCGGGCGACAAAGTCCGCATCGACCGGTTTGATCTTAGCGTGCGCCAAATGCGCGGGCAGAATGAGTTTCGACTCAACCAGCGAAAACAGCAGGCAAAGGGAGACGACGACCGCGATGGCCTGTAGAAACGGTGCGGCGAAGTCCCCACCCACAAACAGCAAGGGCACGAATGCGGCAATGGTGGTCAGCACACCAAACGTCGCGGCGGTGGCGACCCGCCTGGTTCCGCGCACCACGTTTTCAACAGAGTGGCCGTCGGATCGAATCTTGGTATAGACGCTCTCACCGATGATGATGGCGTCATCGACCACGATCCCGAGCACCAGAATAAATGCGAACAGTGAGATGACGTTGATCGTGACCGGCCACGGATTAAGCGGCATGAATGTGAGCGCGCCGAAAAACGTGATGGGGATGCCAACGATGACCCAGAACGCGACTTTCCAGCGCAGGAACAAAGTCAGCACAACAAACACAAGCACCGCGCCCTGAGCCATGTTCTTCAACATCATGTTCAGGCGATCGCGGAGGTAGTGTGCCCGGTCGACCCACAGGTCCATCGTGACCCCGGACGGCAATGCCGCGCGTTGCTCCTCAATGAAGTTCTTGACGACTTCCGACGTGGCCAGCTCGTTTTGTTGGGCGCCAGCCAGTATTCGGAGCGTTGCCGTGCTGCGGCGGTTGAAGCGATTAAACCCCGAGTTCTCGACAAAGCCGTCATTAATCGTGGCGATGTCGCCGATGGTCAGGCGCGTGCCGTCGGGGAAGGTCCGCAGCGTGAGGTCAGCAAAGTCGATGCCGGTATACACCTGGCCGGTGGTACGCAGCTGGATGTTGCCTGAGTCGGCCTTGATGGTGCCGCCGGGCAGATCGATGGCCGCGGCGTTGATGGCGTTGGACACATCGCTGAGCGACAGGTTGTACTCCCGCAGCGTGTTCTCGCTGACCTCGATGCTGATTTCAAAGTCGCGGTCGCCCAGAATCTCGACCTGGTTGACCTCGGGCAGCGTCATCAATTCGTTGCGCAGCTTCTCTGCCAATGCTTTTCGTGCCAGTTCGTCGAGGTCGCCGTACAGCGCGACGAACAGGACGGGAATGGGAATGGTCTCTTTATAAATAACGGGCTGTTCGGCTTGCACCGGGAAGGTGTCGATCGCGTCCACACGGGTCTTGATCTCACTGAGCAGCAAATCCACGTCGGCGTCCTGCGTGAGCCCGACGGTGACCGACCCGACGCCTTCGCTCGCGGTTCCGTTGATCTCGGCGATGCCGATAATGTCCTGCACCGCTTCCTCGATTTTGAGGACGACGCCCTCTTCGACCTCCTCAGGTGCGGCGCCCAGATAGGGCACGCGAATCGAGATGCGGTTGAGCTCAAAATCCGGCGTGGTCTGCTTGCGCATGGTGACGGCGGAATAGACGCCGGCGAGGATCAGCACGACCATCAACAGGTTGGCCGCGACGCGATTGTTGGCAAACCAGGCAATCAGGCCCTTGTTGGGATCGTCATGTTCGGACGCCATAACCTACTCCGCGCTCACAGCGCCATCGGACTCGGCGCCGGCCGTGGCGGTTTCATCACCAACAACCCGTACTTGCTGTCCGTTCACCGGCGTCTCAAGTCGGGTGACCACGAGCCGCCGCTCGTCAATCGCACCGGCATCGATGAACGCCCGGTCGCGGTCACTGCGGATGAGTTCGACGTCCCGGAGTTGGAGAAGCGATTCGTCATTGACGAACACGAGCTGGCCGCTTCGGTAAAGCGCCGACCGCGGGACCGTGAGGACATCGTTGTAGGTCCGTCCTGTGATCGTGGCACCGACAAACGTGCCCACGGGCAGCGGAACACCCGTGGCACCCTCTTGCTGGCGATAGGGGTCAGTCACCTCGGCCACGGCGTAAGTGACGCGGTTGCTCTCATCGATCGTGGCTTCGGTGCGCACGATGCTGGCTGACCATTCGGCGGCCCGGCCGCGATAGCGACCGCTGAGCGTGACCGGGTAACGAATCTCTCCGCCGTCGCGTACCTCGGGCAAGTCCAGAAAACTCAGGTCGGACTGGCCGAGCGGCAGGCGAATCTCAACGCGTTCGCTGCTGAAGGCCGTGCCGAGTACGGCGCCGGGCGTCAGGAACTGACCAACATCGACGTTGCGGGCACGGACAATGCCGTCGTAGGGCAGACGAACGCGCGACTTGTCGAGGTCGTTCCGCGCCCGGACCAGATCCGCCTTCGCGCTGGCGAGCGCCGCCTCGGCCCCGGCGAGATCAATCTTGCTGCGGTAGTTTTTGGCATCGAGTTTCTTGATTCCGTCGTATTCGGCCTGACGCTGCCGAACAATGGCTTCGGCCTGGGTGACCGACGCCTCGAACAGCGTCGGATCGATCTGAACCAGTGTCTCGCCCGCTTTGAAGGCGCCGCCCGCGACAAACAACGGCGACATCGACACGATGGCGCCGCTGACCTCGGATGTGATTTGCGTTTGCGCCGCCGGCACAACGGTGCCCTGCGTACGTATATCGAAGCGCGCATCGCCTGGCACCAGGTCGATCACGTCAACCAGTGGCGCCACTTGCACGGGAGGTTCGGACTCTGGTTTGCCGCCGCTCTTAGATAAGCCGTCCTTAATCGCGAACGCTAGAAGAAGGATCAGGGCTCCCGCCGCAATCCGCACAATGATCGAACCCATCGGGTCACCCTAGAGTCGGTACCAGTAAACACAGTGTGAACTCTTTCGATGCTTGTTGCGACCACAGGGTTTAACACTGAGTTCAGAGCATCATGTGGGCGCAACGGCCTTCATCAGCAGACCACACAGCCACGCGCCGTAGGTTCCAAGCACGTAACCGAGTACCGCCAGCAGCACGCCGACCGGCGCGAGTGCAGGGTGAAAGGCGGCCGCCAGCACGGGCGCGGACGCGGCGCCACCGATATTGGCTTTGCTTCCGATGGCGACGAAAAAGTAGGGCGCGCGGAGAACGTAGGCCGCAATCAGCAACAACACGATGTGAATGGTCATCCAGATCGCTCCCACCACGAACAGTCCGGTATTCTCGAAGATCGCCTTGATGTCCATCTTCAGACCGATCGTGGCGACGAGTATGAAGATGAAAACCGTCCCGATCTTGGACGCACCGGCCCCCTCGTAATGCCTGAGCGGAGTGAACGACAGCGCAACGCCGATCGTTGTCGCGGTCACGATCAGCCAGAAAAAGCCCGACGTCAGGCTGAACTTCTGTAGGCCGGGCGCATTGGCGCTGATCCACGGAGCGACCGTATCGGCCACACCATGGGCAAGCGCTGTGGCACCAAAGCCAACGGCGAGAATCACCATGAAATCGGTGGTCGTGGGAACACGGGTGATCTTCTTGCTGAATGAGTCCATCTTGTCGCGCAGGCGATCCACGCTGCTGGCATCGGCGCGGAACCAATTATTGATGCGCTCGCGATGCCCGATGCCGATCAGAAGCAGTGCCATCCACACCTCCGCAACAATGACATCAACCGTAATCATGATGGAGTAGAGCGGATCGGAGGGCTGGAAGATTTCGTACATGGCCGCCTGATTCGCTCCACCGCCGATCCAGCTCCCGGCAACCGTCGTCATGCCGCGCCACACAGCTTCTGGCCCGGCGCCGCCAACAAGGTCAGGATTAACGGCGGAAGTGATCAGGATCGCGAGCGGGCCACCAAGCACCACGCCTGTCGTGCCAACCATAAACATGGCGACCGGCTTGAATCCGAGACGCGCAATCTCGCGCAGATCGACGCTCAGCGTCAGCAGCACGAGACAGGCCGGCAACAGATAGCGGGACGCAACGAAATACAGTTTCGACGAGGCGCCATCGACCAGACCGAAAGTGGTCAGCAGAGATGGCAGGAAATAACACAGCAGCAGCATCGGTACGACGCCGTAGAAGCGTTTGAATGCCGGGTGATCGCTGCTGGAGGTATAGAAGATGGCCCCGAGCATCAAAAGGAGAATGCCAAGGGTGATGGCGTCGTTTGTGATCACGTGTGCGGCCCCCACACCAGACGAAAGTGCCCGAAGGATGCCCCAGCCGTCTGCCTAAAGCGACTGCAGCAGCTCGACGATGCGCTCCAGGTGATCGTCTGTCAGCGGTTTTCCGAGGTAGTCGCGCACCACCGGATAAGTGCGTGCCCGTTTCGAGTCTTTTGGATTGATCGACGAGGTCAGCATCACGATCACGATGGTGAAGTCGTTGCCGAACAGTTCGGTGGCAGCGTCGAGGAACTCGAAACCGTTCATCCGTGGCATGTTGATATCGAGCAGGATGACGTCGACGCCTTCGCCGTTGTGCGCTTTCAGATAGTCGAGTGCATCCGACGCGTAATGGAAGGACAGGATCTCATCCACCCGTTCGGATTGCTCGATCATGCGGCGGTAGACGAGCTGATCCACGTCGTTGTCGTCGACGATCATCAGCTTTGAAATCGGTCGGCTGGCCTGATTCAATTTTGCCCCTGATTGTGTCTGTGTAAGCTGCAAGCGCAGGCAAGACCATACGTCGTACCGCCGTGCTTCCGTTTGGTGCATACTTATACGCTCCAATTATAGACGCCCGCGTCACTTTTTGTCGCGAAATTGACGAATTTCCTATTGGAATCAGGCGTCTGCCAGTGAACACTTGTGCAAGGATGCGTCCATGCCGAGCTTTAGTATTCCGGGCATCATCAGCGGCATCGAAAAGGTCATTCTGGTTCTGATCGTGCTCCTGACGGTCGGCGCCGTCGGCATCGAACTCGGCGCGGTCTGGCGCAATCAGACCATTGAGATCGCGGACATTCTGCTGCTGTTCCTCTACACCGAAGTCATTTCGATGGTAGGGATTTTCTACCGGAGTCAGGCGATCCCGGTGGTCTATCCCATCTTCATTGCTATTACAGCTCTGGCCCGGTTGGTGGTGTTGCAGAGCAAGGACATGGATCCACAGACCATTGCCTTTGAGGCGTCAGCGATTTTGGTACTCGCTTTGGCGGCGATCGCACTACGCTTCACGAAAGTGGACTCCACGGCACAAACTGCACATAAGGACTAACCTCCGCCGCGGTTACAAAAAAATGACATCCTGATACAGACGACCGACTGTACGCTCTCTAGACTCAGATGTGCGGGGCACTGCCCGACACCCCGCATCGCCACTAAAACAACGCCAAAAATGTGATGGTGCTTCTGTGAATACACGTCCTTTTAATTTGTATGTCTGCCTCGCCACCTGTGTCGCCGTCTTCTCGCAGGCACCCCATGCCATAGCGCACGAAGACGAGATCGACGAGATCATTGTGCAAGCCGGTCGCTGGCAAAATCCGACGGGGGCGTTGACGTCTGCGTCCGAAGGCATTGTCGGTCAGGATGAGATCGCCAGCCGACCGCGTCTGCGAACCGGCGATTTGCTCGAAGTCGTCCCCGGGCTGGTGGTCACGCAACACAGCGGGACAGGAAAGTCGAACCAGATGTTCCTGCGCGGTTTCAATCTCGACCACGGCACGGACTTCGCGACTTGGGTCGACGGGATGCCCGTGAACAACCCGACGCACGGTCACGGGCAAGGCTACACGGACATCAACTTCATCATCCCGGAGCTCATCAATACGGTGGAGTTCCGCAAGGGCCCTTATTACGCCGAGGTGTCGGATTTTTCATCCGCGGGGGCGGCTTACATGTCCACTGTGTCACGTCTGGACGAGGGCATGTTGAAAGTGGGTGTTGGCGAAAACGGATTCGGCCGTGTTCTGGTTGCCGATAGTTTTGAGGTCGGCGGGGGCGACCTGCTGGTTGGCGGCTTGAGCCATGTCTACGACGGCGCGTGGGTTGGGGTGGAAGAGAATCTCCGCCGCTACAGCGCGGTGGCTCGCTACGGGCAAGCGACCGACAACAGGGAATGGAACATCACGTTCATGGGCTACGACGCCTCGTGGGACAGTGCCGATCAGGTGCCCCAGCGCGCCGTGGACAGCGGGTTTGTCGACATCCTGGGGACCATCGACGATACGGTGGGTGGCGAGAGCTCGCGCTACAGCCTGTCCGGCCGCTGGCATGAGGATCGCGAGCGCGGAAGCCTCGAAGCGCGCGCCTACTGGATCAGCTACGACCTCGATCTGTACTCCAACTTCACCTACTTTCTGGACGACCCCGTCAATGGTGACCAGTTTGAGCAGGTCGACGATCGCAATATTTTTGGCGGGGACCTGACGTGGAGCTTCAATCCTGTGGGGCGCCATCGGCAGAGGATTGGCGCGGCGGTCCGACTCGATGACATTGGCGATGTGGGTCTGTTTCGTACGGTGCGGCGCGAGCGGCTGAGTACCGTTCGTCAGGACGAAGTGGGCCAGGCGAGCGTGGGTCTGTTCTACGATGTGGACACACAGTGGAACGATCAGTGGCGCACCAGTTTCGGTGTGCGCGCCGACTATTATTACTTCAATGTGCGGCGCAGTACGCTCGACGAGAACGAGGGCACGGAGAACGATTTCCTGATCGCGCCAAAGGCGAACGTGGTGTACGCGCCAAACCAAGACACCGAGATTTTCTTAAGCGCCGGCCGCGCGTTCCACAGCAACGATGCGCGCGGCGTGACCATCACAACCGACCCGGTGACCGGTCTACCCGCTGATCGTGTGGATCCACTTGTGACGTCAGACGGCGCCGAGGTGGGCTTCCGCTGGTTCCTGGACCAGCGGCTCAACCTGTCCGCATCGCTGTGGTATCTGGAACTGGAGTCGGAGCTGCTGTTTGTCGGGGATGCCGGCAATACGGAAGCGAGCCGGGCGAGTCGACGCTACGGCATCGAGATACCGGTGTACTACCGGTTCAACGACATCTGGACGGTCGACGTGGAGCTGTCGCTGGCCGACGCGCGTTTCAAGGGCGATAGCCCGGATGGGAACGAAATCCCCGGCACGCTGGATCAGGTCGTGTCCGCCGGGCTGTCCGCGCAAACGCCGGGCGGCTGGTACGGCAGTCTGCGCGTGCGCCATTTTGGTGAGCGACCGTTGATCGAAGACAACTCGGCGCGCTCGGACCCCTCCACCGTGTTCAATTTGAGCGTCGGCTTCCGGCGGGACAACCTTGACGTTCGTCTTGATGCGCTGAACCTGTTCAACGAACTGGACGATGACATTACCTATTTCTACGAATCACGCTTGCCGGGAGAGCCGGCCGGCGGCATCGCAGATGTGCACTTCCGGGCGATGGAGCCGCGCATGGTGCGGGCCTATCTGACGTGGGGTTTCTGACCGGGCTTTAGCTTGCGTCGCGCGTGAGCTGCGCACGCAATGTCTTGGCCTGATTTGCCTTGATATGCCCGTCGTCTGCTCTCGCCCAGATCGACAGCGCCTGATTGACAGCGGCGAGCGCACGGTCCGTCTGTTCGAGGTCGGCGAACAGCTGCGCGAGCGCAAGATGCGCGCTGGCCAGAAACGGGGCGCGTCGCAGGGCTTGCTCAAGCAGGTCTTGCGCCGTGTCCAGAGCGCCGACTTCGTGTAACAGCACGGCTAATTCCACCTGAAACTCGAGTGTGCGGTTTAATGACGACGCGGCGCTGCCGAGGGCGCTGTCCATGAGCTGGACCGCTTTCGCCGCTTCTGCGCGAGCACTCTCTACATTCTGGTTGTAAACGGCGCGGTGAGTACGGCCGTATGCGAGCATCATCTCGTAAGTGGGGTCAGAGCGCTGTTCGGCAAACGCTTCGCCTAGATCAAGCGCGGCCATCGCGTCTTCCCGGCGTCCCTCCAGCCACAGCAGCGACATTTCTGGAATGTGAACAAATCCGTCAAACGGGCTCTGTAGCTCGGCACGCACTTGCTCGAGGCCGGTGTATGCGTCCTCGAATTTAGCTACCGTTGCGAGGCTCGCGACGCGCGTCATACCGATCTGGAGGGTGCGGATGATGGGAGGCAGAAACTTGACGGCTTCTGCATCCATCGCGTCCAGCGTGCCCAGCATGTCGTTGACCCGGCCGGTGGCGTAATCGAGTTCGGCCATTGTGTTCAATGCATCCACACGTTGCTGCGGTGTGAGGTTGCGCGACAGGGCGTCGGTCAGCCGTGTTCGCGCTTGATCGAACTTGCCCTCCCGGATCGACAGGTTTGCAAGCCCGAGCGTCACCTCAAGGTTGTCGGATGCCAGCAACTCTGCATCCACGTACGCCGAGCGCGCCTGAACGAAATCATTGGCCGCGAGGTAAACCCCGGCAAGCAGTTGGTGACCGGAAGGGTCCTCCGGTCGCGCGTTGATGAAGCGCTGTGCAAGCTCGGCCGCCTCCACGTAGTGCGCCGCGTTTTGTTCGATCACCGTCATTGCCTTGAGCAGATCGATGCGGGCCGGGTTGATGGTGAGTGCCATTTGATAGGCGTCGAGCGCGCCCGCAGAGTCCAGCCCGCTGATGGAAAGAACCTGACCCAGTAATTCAAAAGGCTTCGGGTTCTGCGGCTCGATCTGCGTCCACAGCTCGAGAACCTTGAGACCACGCTCAATGTCGTTGGCGTAGACGTATCGTCGAACCTTGGACAGAAATTTCTCGGACGTCGACAGCTTGTAGTCGTACTTCAGCGCTTCTTCCACGGCGCCCACGGCGCCCGCAGGGTCGCCCGATAGAAAAAGGAAATTCGCGAGAATGCTGTTGGCGTCGGCGAAGGTGGGGTCCAGCTCAAGCGCCTCGCGGAGATTCTGTATCGCGGACGCATAATCGTTCTTCATTGTGACCATGCGAATGGCTTCGACCGCTTTTTTTACGGCGGTCACGTTGTTGGACAGGTTCTCCGTCAGCGGGTCGTTCTCCTGATCGCTGTCGGGATCGAGATCCATTGCGTCTTGAACAAGTTGCGAAATGCGGTCGGCGCCGGCCAGCAGATCATCCAGCGCGATACGTTCGGAGGTGATGTCGACGCCTGTCTTGGCGTTGACCAACGTGATGTCCACCTGAGGGTCGCCCGACTCCGTGCGTGAGATTTCGCCGCTCAGAAAGGCATCGGAATTGCTCTCGCGGGTCAGGCTCATCTGTAGTGCGCGGGGTTCGCCCCGAAGGTCGGCGAAGCCGCGCTCCTGCAGGCGCTCGCGCAACGCTGAGCCGGTGAACGGCGTCAGCACCGTAACCAGTGGCGATTCATGGTTGAGATCGTGCGCGATCAAAAACGGGAGTTCATAGCCGAGTGCATCAAGATCCGGCGTGGCCGTGGTCATGAAAAACGCCAGCATTCTCCGGTGGGCCTTGCCCATCGCCACTTCGAATGTGGCTTGTTCGCCTGACTCATCGACCACTGTCATCATCTGCGTAGCAGGCTCTGGTGCGGCGACAGGTGGCGGCGTGGTTGGCGAGCGGGCGATCACCGCGATCAGAACCAGCGCGATGACGGCGTTGATCGGTAGCCAGACTTTTTCGGCGCGGGTCCATCGGTCTCGTCCGGGCGCGCCATGGTTCCACGCGACCAGCGCGACGGCGGGCAACATGGCCGCCATTGCGACAAAGATGAACGCGGTGAGGCGTTCAGGCAGTGCAAACTTCTCGATCAGCCAGTCGCCGATTTCGATTGCCATCCAGGTACCGGCCACATATAGCCCCATGATCTGGGGCACGCGGCGCGCGGCCAGCTGCGAAAATGCGCTCATTCAGGCTTTTCTCGGCCCTGCGAAATACCAGATCACCGCGCCGAGCATCGGCAGTACCAGAACCAGAACAATCCAGAGCGCCTTGTTCGTGGTCGTGGAGGCGCTCAGCGCAATCTGCAGAATGACGTAAACGCTGATGATCAGCGCAATGAGGCCGAAAAGGCCCTGCACTTCGTAACCCATGATGTCTCCGGTGGCGACGCGCCAGACTTGATTATGCCTGCATTGCAGCAACGCATACATATTCGCTGGTAACGGATTATGTTTAAGACGCTGGAATTACTCGCCATTTTCACTGTGCCGACGCCCGCGGTCGTTGACACCTATCCGGTCTTTCCCAAATACTGTGACAACGCTGTCACACAGAGTACAGCGGGATAACACCTATAAAACATCAAGTCGGGAGAGACTTAAACATGAACAAGACGATCAAGAGCGCCGCGATTGCGGCCGGGCTTGCACTGGTTGCGACCAGCGCCAGCGCTATCGACATTGCCGAAAACGGTGGCTTTGAAACGGGCGACTTTACCGGTTGGGATGTCTTCCCGAACGCCGGGTCCGCGATGGTAACCACGTTGAACCCCTCCACCGGCACGTTTGCCGCCAATGTGGCGGTCGCGGGCGGCGCTGGCAACGCGCTGATCAAGAACACGGTGGGTGCCGGCATGCTGATCCCCGGCAGTTCCGTGACCATTTCGTTCGATGCGCGTGGTGCGACCGCCGACGGTGGCGTGGCGTTTGCCGAGCTGTTCTCCGAACTGGCCGGCGGCGGCGTATCGTCATCCGAGATTCTTGGCGGCGGCCCGCTGGCCCTCGCCGCGGATCCGGACGTGTGGACCTCATTCTCGTTCACGACCACGCTTGGCCCCGATGTCAGCGGTGGCCTGACCGTCCAGTTCGTCGCAGTCTGCGGCGCGGCGACCACCTGCAACTCGGATCTCTATTTCGACAACCTGGAGATTGAGGTTCAGGCGATTCCCGTGCCGGCCGCCGTGTGGCTGTTCGGCTCGGCGCTGGGTGCATTGGGCTTCGGCGCGCGTCGTCGCGGCTGATCGCGACTTTGCATCAAACCCGGTGATCGCCGGGTTGGATGGGCCGGTGCGCTGCGGTGTGCCGGCCTTTTTCGTTGTACGGACCATCTTTCCGCCTCAAGCCGCATACCCGCCCGTCGCTTAAATCTCCGCGGAGATGAACAGGAGCGGCGGTTCTGTCAAAGAGGGATCGAAATGTCGAGGCGCGTGCCGGCTCGCGGCTTGGCGGTGTGCTGGCCGCGGGGACGTTGCTCATCACAACCGCCGTGCCCAGCGTTCCCGGCGCGGGTAACGGCACAGGTATTCTCATGGTCAGTGCATTGGGTGCACTAGCCGTGTTGTTGTCGCCCGCCCGGACGGGATGGATCCTGCTGTTGTGCTGCCTGGGGTATGCGGCTGGAACGGGTGCCTGATCGGTCAGAGTGCTGGCTCTGCATCGCGCAAGCGCTCATCTTGATGAGATTATGTTTAATAAAGAGCGCATTGCCCGAATCAACGTCATCCGTGTCGTTGACAGGTGTCATAAGGGTTTGCGATAGTCCAGTCATACGGCCGCCCGGCGAAAGCCGGAAATAATAAAAGGCTAAATAAAAACTATAGTGTTGGGAGAGAGTTACGATGAAGACACGCAATAAAGTGGCCGTGGCCGCCGCGCTGGCCATCGCGTCAGCTGGCGCAAGCGCCACCGATATCGCCGAAAACGGCGGATTCGAGACCGGCGATTTCACCGGTTGGGAACAGTTTCTGAATGACGGTACGCAGCAGATCGTCAGCTTCAATCCGTCGACAGGCACCTTCTCGGCGAACCTGAACGTTGCAGGCGGCGCTGGAAACACGCTGATCAAGAACACCGTTGGCGCAGGCATGCTCACGCCTGGTCAGGAAGTGACCATCACGTTCGACGCTCGCGGCACCGGTTTTGCCGGCGGCGTGGCATTCGCTGAGCTGTTCTCGGAACTGGCTGGCGGCGGAACGTCGTCCTCCGAGATTCTGGGCGGTGGTCCGCTTGCTGTGAGCGGTGACTCGGACGTCTGGACGACTTTCTCGTTCACCACGACGCTCGGACCTGACGTAAGCGGCGGTCTAACCCTTCAGTTCGTTGCCGCCTGTGGCGCTGTCCCGAACTGCAAGGCTGACTTCTACTTCGACAACGTCTCGATCACGGCCGTCCCGGTCCCGGCAGCTGTCTGGCTGTTTGGTTCCGCACTCGGCATGCTCGGCTTCGGCGCACGTCGCCGCGGATAAAGCGATTTAGATCGCGCCCGGATCTCCGGGCAAAGAAAGGCCGGTGCGGTAACGCATCGGCCTTTTTTATTGTCCGCACTCTGGTACGCGCTTGTGGAGGAACAGACCATGCGCTTTAGCCGCCCCTTTCTGATTACATTGGTGGCCGTTATCGGCTTCAATGTGAATGCCGGTGTCCCGGACCCGGCTGAACCAATTACCGTACTCACCCGCAACGTTTACGTGGGCGCCGATATTTTTCGGGTCACGCAAGCCGACCCCATCTTTATCGTCCCGACCATCGCTGCGGTCTACCAGACCGTCGTCGACAATGACTTTGAGGCGCGTGCACAGCTTCTGGCCGACGAAATAGCGGCCGGACAACCCCACCTGGTGGGGCTGCAAGAGGTGGCACTGGTCCGCCGCCAATCACCGGGCGACGTGTTCCTCGGTAATCCGGTTCCCGCGACCGACATCGATATGGACTATTTGCAAATGCTGCTCGATGCCCTGGCCGACCGCGGGGCAGGCTACAGCGTTGCCGTGGCCGTCGACAACGCAGACATTGAGTTGCCGCTGCTCACTGACAGCAGTCTTGATGACATCCGCCTCACAGACCGCGACGTTATTCTCGTTCGCGATGATGTGACCGTAGAGGGGGTAAGCGCGGGTAACTTCTCGACCAATGTCATTGTGGAACTGTCCGGTGCGGTGATTGATTTCAATCGTGGGTACACGAGTGCTGATGTGGCGATCGACGGTCGGGGCTATCGCTTTGTGAATACCCATCTTGAGGTCGGCAGTCAGGCGGTAATTCAGGGGGAGCAAGCCGTTGAGCTTGCCGGGCTCTTGTCGGACGAAACGCGCCCGTTGATTCTGGTGGGCGATATCAATGCGGGGCCCTCCAGCCCCGCGTTTCAAGCCTACGGGCAATTGATCGAGGCCGGCTTTACTGATCTTTGGGACGCCCGTGCCGTGGACGATGACGATCCGGGTCTCACCTGTTGCTTCAGCGAGACGATCGATGAGCCTGCGCCGAATTTCTCCTCACGAATTGACGTCATCTTTGCGCGCAATATGCCGTCGACTGCGGTTTCTGATGTTGAGGCGAGCGTGGTGGGCACCAGCACCCAGACTGCGTCGGGGCGTTGGCCGTCTGATCACGCGGGCGTCCTTGCCACATTCCGCTTGCTCGGACTTGGGGACGACGGTGATGCGGATGACGTTGTGGATGCCCTCGACAATTGCATCGGTACCTTCAATCCCGACCAGCGCGATAGCGACGGTGATCAGTTTGGCAACGTCTGCGACGCCGACTTCAACCAGGACGGGGTTGTAAACGTGCTTGATCTCGGGGTCTTCCGGCTCCGCTTCGGATCGGCGGACCCGGATACCGACCTGAACGGGGATGGCGTTGTGAATACGTTGGACCTCGGTCTTTTCCGCTCGCTGTTTTTTGGCGAGCCAGGTCCGTCTGGATTGTCGGAAACCTGAGGCGTAAGACCAGGGCTAGCCGCGGTCAAAGACCCGATGCGATCCGAGATCGTGGTCGTCGAGGCCGTGCTTCAGCACCGAGGCGAAAAAGTCGCGTAGCGTGTCCGTACCAAACTCCGGCGTCTGCGCTGCAGAGTAGGCGCCGGCGTCGTCATCCCACAGCAGCATCGACTCGGTGGCGTAGTAGTGACCGATGCGTGCCAGCTCCGCTTTTTCGCGCAGCGATTTTGACGCCACACCGGCCACACGCAGCACCCCATGCGCCAGCTTGAAAATACCCGGCGGCACTGAACGAAACCGCTGCGGTTGTCCTAGCAGTTCAAACAGCATTGCGCCCTGCTCCAGCGGTGTCAGCGCCGGGCCCGGGCCTCCGATCGGCAACACGGCATTCGGGCTCGTATCGCTTTCCACCTTATCGACAATAAACCGCGCCAGGTCTTCTGCGCTGATCGGTTTGCACGCGTTTAGTTCGCCGTTCCCGAAAATCAGATAGGGCTTGCCGTTCTTGACCCGATTGATCTGTCCTGCGAGCGACTTGAAGAAGGCGGTCGGTCGGATGATCGCGTAGTCGAGCCCGGACTCGGCGAGGGTGGTCTCAAAGGCGCGCTTCGCAAACTGGAACGACAACACCGGCTTTTGCACACATATCGCCGACAGCAGCACAAAGCGCTTTGCGTTCAGAGTGCGCGCCAGTTCGAGTAACCGGACGTTGAGGTCGTGCTCGACCAGCCACGCGTCGTCATGCACGCCCGTTCGCGAGGCGATGCACGACACCACGGTATCCACATCCGGCGTATCCGCATTGGGCGGCGTCTCCGGCCAGGCCATGGTTGACGCAGCCTGATTCGGCAGTGCGGGCGCTCCCGGCCGCGCAAGCGACACCACGTCGTGCCCGCGGCTTTTGAGCCTGCGAGCCACATGCTGACCAATGTAGCCGGTGGCACCGGCCACAATGACCCGTTTGCCTACGGGATGGCTTTGAGCACTTCCCGCGTCAGATCCCATCGATTGAAGCCCTGCTTCCCGTAATCCAGTCCCCGGCGCACGATGACCACTTGCCGGGATGGCACGATAATAACGTACTGGCCCCGATTACCCGCCGTCGCAAACGCGTCTTTCGGCACATCGTGACGCGAATCGGGCACCAGCCAGAACTGCCCCCCGTAATCGTGTTCACGTCGGGCCGACGCCGGTGCCGGCGTCCTGACAAATTTAATCCACTGCGAGGAGATGATCTGCTCGTCGTGCCAGCGCCCGCCCTGCGCGTAAAGAAGCCCGAAGCGGGCCAGATCGCGCGCCGTGGTGTAGACCTGACTGCTGAAGATGAAATTGCCGAAGCGATCGGTGCTGGCAAGCGTGTTGCGCATGCCGATCCGGTCAAACAGCGCGCGGCGCGGGAACTCGGCGTATTTCTTTCCGCCGCCCAGCGCGTTTTTCATGGCGTACACCGCCAGCAGCGTGTCGTAGTTTTCGTATTCCCAGTATTGGCCCGGCTCGCGGATCAGGCCGCGGCGGCGCGCACCCTCAGTGGAACTGGCGCCAGCCCAGTACGCGAGCCCGGAGCCCGTGGCGTACTCCAGACCGTAGCTGTCGACCGGATACAGGCCGCTCGACATGTTCAGGACGTGACGTAGCGTGATCTCACGACGCGGGTCTTGCTCGCCAGCGGGCGCGGCAGGCAGCCAGTCGATCGGGAGCGGCGCGTCGAGTACGAGATCACCGCGATCGACCAGAATGCCGGCCAGCGTGGCGAACAGGCTTTTCGCCGTCGACCAGGTACGGGTTTTGGTGTCGCGCGTCACCCCCGGCGCGTAACGTTCATGCACGATCTCGCCGCGATACACCACGAGCAGGCTGAGTGTGTCCTGCTCTTTTGTGGGGCGATCAAAGGCCCAGTCCGAGGCCGCCGCCATTTTCTTCACATCAAAAGGCGGACGCTTTGTAGCGTCGATCAAATCACCATCCGGCCACGCCGTGGTTTCTGCATCGAGTGGCGGATAGTGCAACGTCAGCTCAGGCAGCGAAGGGATATCGTCATACGTCTGCCCCGGCGCCATCACCACGCAGCCGATACCCTGACGGAATGCCGCCGTGACGCCCGGCGTGCGACCGCCCCCTCCCACTAAAACCGACTTATGCCCGTCGTCGATCCAGTACTGATCGTCCGCACCAGTGCCGATGGGCTCTTTCAAATAGGCCAACTCCTGCGCGAGCACCTGCTCAAGCGTGCGTTCTGACGTGAACAGTCCGTTGCACATCAGGACGGCGGCCACGCCGTTGCGGATCAGAGCTCTGTTGTCCGAGAAATAATCGAAGCTTGGGTCAGCGGCCGTGGCGGGCCACGTCAGGGACAGGGCAGCGGTGATGAATAGCTTACGCATGGCAGGGTTCCGGGATGATCGAAAAGCGCGTCGTCATGGTAAACCGTTCCGCTCGGGCCTGTGAGTCGCGTTCGTTTTCGGGCGGTGCTCACTTACGCTTGCGGTGAATATTCGGTAGTGTCTGGCGCTTCCGTCACGCTGCTACCTCGGAACCGCGCATGAACATTTTTTATGACAAAGACTGCAACCTGTCGCTGATTCAAAACACCCGTGTCACGATCGTGGGCTACGGATCACAAGGCCATGCGCATGCCCTCAATCTGAAAGACAGTGGCGTGGCTGTGACGGTTGGTTTGCGGCCAACGTCTTCGTCCGTGGCCAAGGCGCAGAACGCCGGCCTGAAAACCGCGCCGGTGCCTGAGGCGGTTAAGGACGCCGACCTCGTCATGTTGCTCACGCCGGATGAATTTCAGGCCGAGTTGTACCGCGATGAGATCGAGCCGAACCTGAAGCAGGGCGCGACGCTCGCGTTCGCCCACGGGTTTGCCATCCATTACAACCAGATTGTGCCGCGACCGGACCTTGATGTGATCATGATCGCGCCTAAGGCGCCCGGCCATACGGTGCGTAATGAGTTCGTGAACGGCGCGGGTGTCCCGGACCTGATCGCCGTGTTCCAGGATGCGTCGGGCAAGGCGAAGGATTTGGCGCTGTCGTATGCCAGCGGCGTCGGCGGCGGCCGCACCGCCATTATTGAAACCACGTTCAAGGACGAGACCGAGACCGATCTGTTTGGCGAGCAAGCCGTGTTGTGCGGCGGTGCCGTTGAACTGGTGAAGGCGGGATTCGAAACCCTGACCGATGCGGGCTACGCGCCCGAACTGGCCTACTTCGAATGTCTGCACGAATTGAAACTGATCGTGGACCTGATGTTCGAGGGCGGTATCGCCAACATGAACTACTCGATCTCGAACAACGCCGAATACGGTGAGTACGTAACGGGCCCGCGCGTGATCAACGACGAGTCGCGCAAGGCGATGAAGCAGGCGCTGCACAATATCCAGACGGGCGAGTACGCCAAGCAGTTCATCGCTGAGGGCGCCATGAACTACCCCTCCATGACCGCACGTCGCCGGATGGATGCGGCGCACCCCATCGAACAGACCGGGGCGCGCCTGCGCGCCATGATGCCGTGGATCGCGGCCAACAAGCTGGTCGATAAAGACAAGAACTGACCCATGCCCTGATCAGAGGCCGGCGCTTCGGCTTGCATAATTACTGTGTATCACATAGTATGCAACACATAGTAAGGAGCGCGCGTGGGTCAACCCAACCTCGACAAACTGCGTCAGGAGCTACGGCGGGGCACCCTTGTGCTGGCCGTTCTCGCTCAACTGCGCGAGGAGCATTACGGCTATTCCCTGCGCAAGGCCCTGCACGACCATGGCCTTGCGGTGGAGGAGGGCACGCTCTATCCGCTGATTCGGCGCCTCGAATCCCAAGGGCTGCTGGACAGCCAGTGGCGCGAAGAGAGCAACCGGCGCAAGCGCTTCTATCACCTGTCGGATACCGGGCACGCGGTGCTCGACGCGCTCGCGCGGGACTGGGCGGACATGAACGGGTGTCTCAAATCATTATTGAAAGGGGCTGGCACATGAAGTGGATCACGGCGTATCTGAACGAAGTCGGTCGTCACCTCGACCCCGCCACCAGCGAAGGGGTTCTGGAGGAATTGCGTGTTTCACTTGAAGAGGCCGCGCGGGACATTGCGTCGGGCAATGACCCGTCTGAGACGCAGCAAAAACAGGCGATCAACGCATTTGGCCATCCCATGAAAGTCGCCAGCGAGTTCAACGGACCGCGCTACCTGATCGGGCCGTTGTGGTTTGGCACCCACCTGTCGACGCTCAAAATCGTTACGGCAATTGTGGTCTCAATCAGCATCGGACTGTTGCTCACGGTTTATGTGACTGACGGCCAGACCACATCCGTCCTGAGATCACTGACCGGCGTTCTCGACACGGCGCTCACCGCGGCCGTTGTGGTGACCATTGTGTTCATCGTGTTGGGGGCAAGCGCCGAGCAGATCGATCCCTATGTCGACTGGACCGCAGACAAGCTCAGTCTTCGTGGCGCCCAGCCGCTCTGGCGCGTGAGTGTTGGCGATCAGCTGTTTAACCTGGCGTCCGAGGTGATTTTCCTCCTGTGGTGGAATGGCGCCATTGTGTTTACCAACGTCTTTCCGACGCTGGAAGGGGATATTCCGATCGCCCTCGGTCCGGTGTGGCAGGCACTGTATTGGCCCTTGAACGTGCTGGTTGCAGGCTACTTGCTGTTGCACGTGAGTATAGTGGTTCGCTGCGTCTGGTCCCGCGTCACGTTGTGGGCCGAGATCGCGCTGGGCCTCGTTTTGCTTGTGGCCTGCGCTTGGGTCCTGCTTCACCCGCCGCTGGTCGTACTGGCGGGCGACGCGTCGGCAGCGGGTTCGTTGCCGCACCGATTGGCCATCGCTTTCGTGATCGTGATCGCTGGACTCACCCTGTGGGATTTGGGTAGTGCGGCCCGCAAACTGTTCGGGCGAGACGGCAATGCGGGCATGGGAACGATCACCAGTCCGTAGATAAAGAGCCACAATGGCCGTGTTGCAGGATCGCAACGGTTGCCTGAAGCAGCCCTAAACCACTACGGTGGAGCCGGGTGTCGTTTAGGGGGGCGTTCATCGTGACACGTACCGTTTGCCGAGCCAGCTATGCCCTGTGGGCGGTGTCGCTAGCTATAAGCATTTGCCCTTCGGTCCTTGCACAAAGCGCGGCCGGAGCGGTGGTTCTTCCAGACACAGCGTCTCAGGCCAGCGATCGACCCGTTGCTTCGGCACTGGCGCCGGCTACAACGCAAGCGTTGGGTGTGCGGGGTCGCGGCCCGTTTATTGTCATTGACCAGTTTGGCTACCGCCCCGCCATGCGCAAGGTGGCCGTGCTGCGCGATCCGCAGGTTGGCTTCGATGCCGACGATGCCTTCACCCCCGGGGCATCTCTCGAACTGGTGGATGCCAATACGGGTAACGCGGTTCTCACCGCGCCCGCGACGCAATGGCGCGACGGTGCGACGGACGCTACCTCGGGTGACCGGGCGTGGCTTTTCGATTTTTCCGAGTTCACGGCAACGGGTTACTACTACGTACGCGATCCCGAGAAGCGCCAGCAGTCGCCCGTCTTTCGCATTGCCGAAGAGGTGTACCGCGATGTGCTGACCGCAGCGGTGCGGACGTTCTATTTCCAGCGCGCCGGTTTCGCGAAGACCGTGCCGTATGTTCCCGCCGAATGGGCCGATGCAGCAAGTCACCTGGGACCAGGGCAGGACGGCGTGGCGCGTCGATATGATGCTCCGGGCGATGCGGCCACAGCCCGAGATCTGCGTGGCGGTTGGTACGACGCCGGCGACTACAACAAGTACACCAACTGGACCGCAGATTACGTGATCAGCCTGCTGAACACGTTCCGCGATTATCCCGCCGTGTTTGGCGACGATACCGGTATCGCTGAGTCGGGCAACGGCGTACCCGATCTGGTGGACGAAACGCTCTACGGCATCGCATGGCTTGAGCGAATGCAAAACGCGGACGGCGCCGTGCTCTCGATTGTCGGTCTCGACAGTGACGGCAGCCCACCGTCCGAGGCCGACGGCCCGAGTTTCTATGGCACCGAGAACACTTCGGCAACGCTGACCTCAGCTTCTGCGTTTGCGCTGGCAAGCGTTGTACTGCGACAACTCGACGCGGTGCGCTTTGGTGACCGAGCCGATGCGTTGCTGGCCCGCGCGCAAGGGGCCTGGGACTGGGCCGATGACAACCCGTCGGTGATCTTCCGCAACAACGACGCGGCGTCGGGCACCGTCGGATTGGGGGCCGGTCAGCAGGAGGTCGATGACGGCGGACGGCGCGATAAGAAACTGTCGGCGGCGATTTATCTGGCCGGCGCGACGGGTGAGACGATCTACCACCAGTACGTCATCGACCACGTTGATGACTCAAAACTCGTGGGTGGTTACTACATCAACGCATTCGAAAACCGGCCACAGCGCGATCTGCTGTATTACGCCGCCTTGCCCGATGCGGACCCAGCGGTGTCAGCCACGATTCTGGACAGGTACAAGAATGCGATTGAGGCCAGTCAGCATTGGCCGAAGATCGACAACGGAGACGATCCGTATCGAGCGCCGCTCGATCCCTACACGTGGGGCTCAAACGGTGTGACGGCGGCCCGCGGGCTTTTGTTTGAGCAACAGGCGCGCGACGCCATCGGCACGCGAGACACCGCCGAGGCACGACACGCGGCCGCCGGATTTTTGCATTACCTGCACGGTGTCAATCCACTCGGCCTTGTGTATCTGTCGAATATGGGCGGCTACGGTGCCGAACGTTCGGTCGACACGTTTTATCACTCGTGGTTTCGGGATGGCTCGGCATTGTTCGACAGTGTGGCCGAATCGAACTACGGACCTGCTCCGGGTTTTCTGGTCGGTGGACCCAACCCGTTCTACAACTGGGACGGGTGCTGCCCGGCGAGCTGTGGCAGCCCGGATAACAACGCCCTGTGCGGCCTTGCCGCACCCTCACCGCCCGTCGCCCAGCCACCGAAAAAATCCTACGCGGAATTCAACGACAGCTGGCCGCTCAACTCATGGCAGATCAGCGAAAACAGCAACGGGTATCAGGTGCAGTACATCCGATTGCTCGCGGCGATGGTGGCGGCGTCGAAATTTGAGAGCGCGTCTGACTAGTCAGTTGCTCTCGTCAGTTGGCTTTATGCCGAGGCATGTTGTCAGTGAATCTGCAGATCGGGCGCGCAGAATCGCGCGATGACCACGTGGCGTGGTCTACTAACGAAATGAGAAAGCACGTATGCAGCATTGCGTTTTCAGGCCTACTCCTTGTCGCCTGCACGCGCGGTCAACCGGCGAATGACGAGGCTACGGCGGTGCAGGACGACTCAGCATCCAAGCCCATCTCAGTAATCGAGCCTGCCGAAACCGAATCGTCTTCGCCTCGGGTTCCACCCGCCAAAGACCTCACCACAATTCCCAAAACCCGCCCATGGCAGCCGGGTGATCCTGAAGACGAACGTCCTCGGCAGGCCGGTGAAGAACCGGAGTGACGCCTGCGACCGCTTGCGTGACCGCCACGGATGCAAAACCGTGATAGCCTAAGTGATAAGCTGCGGCTGACACAAAAAAAGAAACAAGCGCGCCATTTCGCGCGCCGTCGTGCGGCCACAAAAGCAGCCGTTTGCAGGGGAGCAAAAAATGGACTATCCGAAGTGGAGGCCCGTCGCGGCCGGCGCATTCGCGTGCGTAATATTATGTATCGCCGCAACCGCCCAATCGGCGGATCAGAACGGACGGGGGATCGCCGCGCAGCGTGCGGCGGATCGCGCCGCCGCCAGCCCTGCGGCGCCGTCATTGCGTCGGTCGGCGGACGCGGACTGGTCAGCGCGCGCGGGTGAACTGGACGTGGCCACACGTCAGCAGGCCAAAGCGATGCGTTGGGATCGCGACCGCCAAGGCTACCGCGGCGCCCGTTTGCTTGAGTCGAGCACACCCAAGGTCATCGACGTTGATTTGCGAGAGCTGGCCACAGCCAAGCCGTGGTCACCTGTCGATCCCGAGGATATCCGCGGACAGGATCGGCCGCGCCGTGATCCGATTACAACGACGCCTTTCAACACCCCCCCGCACAAGATTGATCCGCTCCTCGACGTGCAACGGCAGCAAACCCTGCTGGGGCCGCAGCGCATGTTCACCACGCCCACCCTGACGTTCCAGGGGCAAACCACGGGGACGAGTCCCCCGGATACCAACGGTGACGTGGGCAAGACGTACTTCGCCCAAACCGTCAACGGTCCGGGCGGTACCACACTGTCGTTTTTCCGTAAGACCGACGGTAATCAGGTGGTGGGACCCATTTCGATGAGTTCGCTTGCGGCCGCCGGCTCGCGGTGTGCCACAACGGCCGCCGGCGATGCGATCGCCAAGTACGATGCGCAGGCGGACCGCTGGCTGCTGACCGAGTTCACCGGATCTCAGTCGGGCCCACCGCATATCCTGTGCATGTACGTCGCGCGCACCGACAATCCGGTGACGGGCGGCTGGTTTCAGTACGAGTTCGGGTATAACAGCTTCCCCGACTATCCGAAGTACGGCGTCTGGCCAAATGCGTATGTCGCCACCGCGAATCGCGGCGGCGGACCGGCGATCTTCGCGTTCGAACGCCAGCGGATGTTGGCCGGACAGGTCGCGCAAAGCGCGCTGTTCAATCTGAGCGACCTGCCCGGCAGCAACGGCTTCGAGACATTGCTGCCCGCCGACGCCGACGGCCCGCTGCCGCCGCCGTCCAACGCGCGCGCCATTTTTATGCGCCATGTGGACGATGAATTTCACAATCCCATGGGTAACGACCCGTTAAACGACTTCCTCGATATCTTCGAGATGCGCATCGATTGGGATACGTTGTCCAACACGGTGCTCTTTGCGCTGCCGCGCGTTCGTATCGGTGAGTTCAACGGTGTGCTTTGCGGCAACCCCTTTCCCAACGCCTGCATCCCGCAGGGCAATGGCCAGGGTCTGGATCCGCTGGTCGAGATTCTGATGTGGGGTCTGCAGTATCGGAATTTCGGTACGCGCGAAGCCATCGTCGGAAACATGATCACCGACGCCCGCGACAACGACACCGGGGCGATCCGCTGGTTCGAGCTACAGCGCGAAAACGGTGGAGCGTGGGAGGTCCGCCACGAAGGAACGTACGGCCCGGATACCAACAGCCGCTGGATGGGCAGCGCGGCCATGGACGTCAGCGGCAACCTGGCGCTTGGCTATTCCGAGGCGAGCACCACGCTCTTCCCCAGCCTGTCCTACACCGGCCGGCTTGCCACCGACCCGCCCGGCGTCATGTCCCAGCCCGAGACGCGGATTTTCGCCGGTGGCTCGTGGCAAACGGGTACCGAGCGTTGGGGCGACTACAGTTCGATGTCCGTGGATCCGGTCGACGGATGCACGTTCTGGTACACCAGCCAGTTCACGGGCGCGACGCCCCAGCCTCGCCAGACCGGTGTGGCCGCCTTCAAGTTTGATTCGTGCGGGCCAGCGCCCGGTTTTTGCGGAGACGGCGTGGTCGAAACCGGTGTTGAGGCGTGCGACGACGGCAACAGCGTCGACGGCGATGGGTGTTCGCGCAGCTGCAACATCGAGCTCGGCTTTACCTGCGAGATCCCGGAGCCGGTCGACGCCAACGTGGTGTACAACGGCGACTTTGAGGGCGGCCAGTCCAACGGATTCTGGACTGAGAACACGAGCAATGGTGACCCGATCATCTGCACAACCGCTGACTGCGGTCTGGACGGCGCCAACGGCGGAGACGCGTGGGCCTGGTTCGGTGGCAATGTGGATGATCAGCCGCAGACCTACGAGCTTTATCAAGATGTGATCATTCCCGAATCCGCAACGACTCTGCGGTTCGATGTCCGCCTTGAAAAGTGCAGTAATCCGGCCAATTCGTTCTCCTTCTCTCTCGACGCCGTCGGTGCCGGGCTTCTGAGCGGTCCGCCCTGTGATGCCGAATCGTACACAACGATCGCTGTGGATCTCGTCAATGCAACGGGCGGGCCGTACAACGACGGTCGATCGCATCGAATCCGGTTCGCGGCCACAACGGCGGCGGTAAATGGCGAGGAGTCCAACTATTGGGTGGACAACGTGCGCATCATCGGTGCGCAGGAACAGACCAGTATCTGTATTGCCCGCGACGTGTGCTTTGCCGAGGACTTTGACCCGGGCCTTTCGGGTAACCTGTCGGCCATCGGCTGGCAGTCCATTCCCGTGGGCGGCACGCTGGACTGGGGCACCACGGACGACGGCGTTTGTGGCTCGGCCAATTTCCCGAACGGCAACTACACCGACGGATTCGGCCAGGCCGCGTGCGTCGACTCCGATGCCTTCGGCAGCGGTGAGCAGACGGCTCTGTTGTGCTCGCCGCCCATCGACCTGTCGACGGCCACCGGTTCGAAGCTGGACTTCAATCTGAACTTCCAGATCTTCCAGAATACCGGTGAGGACGGATTCGGTGCGTTCGTCGGCACGGAGCCACCGAACGCGACCAACGTGGTTAATGACTACTCACAGGTTTACGTCACGTTCGAGAACCAGGGGGCGTTCACCGACTCGCCCGGAGAGGATGTGTCGGTCGATGTGTCGGCCTTTGATGGAGAGAGTGAGGTGTACGCCTGTTTCTTCTACCGCGGTAACTTCGACTGGTACGCGCAGGTGGATGACGTGGCGATCACAGCCGAAAGCTGTGTGCTGCCGGACGCGGACGGTGATGGCGTGGCCGATCAGTTCGACAATTGCCTGAATGTCAGCAACAACTCGCAGCTCGACGGGGATGGCGACGGGCTGGGCAACGCGTGCGATGCCGATATCAACAATGACTGTACGGTGAATTTCATCGACCTCGGCTTGTTCCGCCAGGTGTTCTTCAGCTCGGACGGTGTGGCTGATTTCAACGGCGACGGCACGGTCAACTTCCTCGACCTTGGCATCCTGCGCCAGCGCTTCTTCACCCCACCCGGGCCGAGCGGCGTGCCCAACGCCTGTGACATCAAGTTCTTTACGGATGAAGCGGCGTGGCTAGCGGAACTGGAGGGTCAGGCCGAGAGTTTCGACACCACGGCCACCAACGTGGGCGCGGCCACCGAATTGCTCGACCCGCCATCGGCCAATGAGCAGCTTTGTCGACCCAACAGCACCGAAGGATGCCGCCTGACGTTTGCTCCCAACGCGACCGGGCTGTGCCACGGGTTCACACTGACGGTGGGCGAGGGCATCACGTTTGACGACAACGAGTTCCCGTCGTCGGTGGTCAACGCGTTGTCAATCGGCGATGTGGACAACGGCGAGAACGACGATTTTCTCATCACAATGCACTCCGGGCCAAAAACCGAAGGCATCGGCTTCACCTTGCTCAACAACGACAGCAACAGCGGCGAGCAGTTGACCGTGTTTGGTGAGAATGGGGTGGTGATGCGCGTCATCGACGCGTCTCAGATTCCGACGGGCGACAGCTTTGTGGGGATTGTGTCCGAAAGCCCGATCACGCAGATTTTCTTTGATGAGGATGACACCGGAGACGATATTGCGATCAGCAATTTCCGGTTTGACGATTGTCGGTAGAGCTTGCGACGCAATAGCGAAACGGCGCCGCTCGGTGTGAACCCGAGCGGCGCCATATCTGCATAAGGAGCAGACCCAGAATAGTCGACTGGCCCTCTGTCTAGTACTTGCCCAGCACGTTCAGGAAGAACCCGTCGTACTCGAAATCAAGCAGCGTCAGATCATCGGAGAAATCGCTGAAGTTGTAGCCGATGCCGATTT
>JBCCMA010000004.1:0-57204 GCA_039026595.1 Pseudomonadota bacterium | reverse complement strand
GCTCGCGGTACCGCTTACGTCGGTGGTGCGCACATCGTTGAGGCGTTTCAGTATTTCGACGCTGAGACTGTCGGCCGGGCCGTGTCGGTCTGGTCACTCGGTCTGTGGGGCGTGTTTCTGCTCGTGGGTATGGTCGTCGTGTTCTTTTACTCACTCGATGCGTTGTACGGAGATCGCAAGGATCGCAGCGTCCTGTTCTGGAAATCTCTGCCGGTAACCGACACGCAGACGGTGGTCTCCAAGCTGCTGACCGCGCTGATTGTGGCACCGGTGATTGGAATCGTCGCGGTACTGGGCACGACGATACTGTCTATGATCGTGGCGTCGATCGCGGCCATGTTCCAGGGTGTCAATCCCTTCGGGTTGCTCTGGACCGAGGTGCCGTTCTTCAGGATTGTCCTGAGCATGGTCTCACTGGGTCTGGGCATGTCGATCTGGTTCCTGCCGTTCGTCGCCTGGCTGTTCTTCGCCTCAGCCGCATCCACGCGCACGCCGTTTCTGATTGCGTTACTGGTGCCGGCCGGCGTGGCGTTCGCAGAAAAAGTGGCGTTCAACACCAGCGTGTTTCTCGAAACGATCAGCAATTACGCTGGCGGGTTTTTCGAGAACTTCGGCGAGCGGATGGCCGAGTTTGGCATCCGGCACAACGGCGGCAACTTCGATGACTTTGTGGTCAACGGCGACTTGCCCGGGCCCATGGATGTGGTGAGTGCGCTACTCGACCCCGCGTTGCTCGTGGGCCTCGTCATCGCGGCGGCGCTGCTCTTTCTGACAATACGCATGCGCCACCAGCGCATCGATATCGGTTGATCAAACGACAAGCTGGAAAAGAGGATTCCTGCATGAACAAGAAAATCCGGAACGGACTTTGCGCGGTCGCCATGGCGACACTTCTGAACGGGTGCGTCATCGTAATTGGTGACGACGACAACTACGATGACGAACTGGTCTACGCCGACCCGGTGGATCACCACTCGACCTTCGCCAGCTCGCAGTACGATTCGGCCTATCCGTCGGACACGGTGGTCACAGACGTGCGCGCAAGATTCAATGGCGATGAGTTTCTTCGCGAAGAACCGATTCTGATTTCGGCGAGCGACGGTGTCGTCACGCTTTCCGGAGAAGTCGACGACGCCCGTACGCTGGAGCGCGCCGTGGCCGTCGCGTCACAGACGCCGGGCGTGGACTCGGTCGGATTGAAGGTGGTTTTGACGGTTCAGTAATTTCCGTCCGCTGCACGGGTCCGGTGGAGTGTGCGCCTGCTCCACCGGACTGCTAGCATCGCCGTGTTGTTTGCTGCACGTTTGGGGATGCGATGCGCACTTTGCTTTCGTCTGACTGGTCACAGTCGGCACACTGCGCGATGACGCGCGGCGTAATCGTCTCGGTTTGGTTCGGGGCGTCACTTGTCTTGGCCGGTTGTGCGGACCGCGAAGCGGATGAGACCCGCGCGGCCTATGCCTCGACCTACTCGCCGCTGCCCGCCGAGACACTTCTGATCAAGAACGCCGTGGTCTACACCGGCACCGGCAGCGTGCTCGATCCGGGCGCCGTACTCCTGAAAGATGGCCGTGTGGCCGCTGTCGGCGAAACGCTGCGCGCGCCGAAAGGTGCGAAGGTGATCGACGCTCAGGGCCGTTTTGTCTCGCCGGGGATTATCGATGTGCACTCCCATCTCGGCGTGTACCCGTCACCGGGTGTGGCGGCCCACAATGATGGCAACGAGATGACCGATCCGGTGACCGCGGAGGTCTGGGCCGAACACGCGGTATGGCCGCAGGACCCCGGTTTTAACGCAGCTCGCGCGGGCGGCGTGACAACGATGCTGATCTTGCCCGGTTCGGCCAACCTGATTGGTGGTCGCACGGTCACGCTGAAAAACGTGCCATCGCGCACGATGCAGGGTATGAAGTTCCCGGGCGCACCCTACGGCCTCAAAATGGCGTGTGGCGAGAATCCCAAGCGCGTGTACGGCAGCAAGGGCCGAGCGCCAGGTACCCGTATGGGCAACGTGGCGGGTTATCGCGCGGCGTGGATCGCGGCCGAGCGGTACCGGCGTAAGGAGGACGCCGCCGCCAACGGTAAGGGTGAGGCGCCCGATCGCGATCTCAAACTCGAAACGCTCGCCGGCGTACTGCGCGGCGACATCCTGGTCCACAATCATTGTTATCGCGCCGACGAAATGGCGACCATGCTTGAGGTCGCGCGCGAGTTTGGCTACAAGGTCACGGCGTTTCACCACGCAACCGAGTCGTACAAGATCCCCGATCTTTTGGCCGAGGCGGACACCTGCTCGGCGATGTGGGCGGACTGGTGGGGCTTTAAAATGGAAGCCTTCGATGCCATCCGCGAGAACGTGGCCATGGTGGACGCCGCCGGCGCGTGTGCCATCGTCCATTCGGATTCGAGCATCGGCATTCAACGCCTGAATCAGGAGGCGGCCAAGGCCATGGCGTCGGGCAATCGCATGGGCTTGTCCATTACGCGCGCACACGCCATGACCTGGATCACCCGCAACGCCGCCCGCGCGCTCGGCATCGAAGAGGAGACGGGGACACTCGAGGTGGGCAAATCAGCGGACGTGGTGATCTGGAATCGTGACCCGTTCAGCGTCTACGCGCTAGCTGATCAGGTCTACATTGATGGCGCGCTGGTTTACGACCGGCGCGACGCGGCCTATCAGCCGGCCAGCGATTTCGAACTCGGTCTGACCGTAGAGGCAGGAGGCGTGCAATGAAACGCATAACCACGATCACAGCTGCGCTGTGCATAGCGTTCAGCATCACAGCCCACGCTGACTTTGCGATCACAAACGCACAAATTCACACCATGACCGACGAGGGCACACTGCCGTCGGCCACCGTCGTCGTGCGCGATGGGCGCATCACCGCTGTGGGGGCCGACATCGCCATTCCCGAGGGCGTTGAGGTCATCGATGCCCAGGGACGCCAAATTACGCCGGGGTTGTTCGATCCGTTGAGTGCGCTCGGGGCCATGGAGGTCAGTCTCGTGGAGGAGAGTGTCGACACAACACACACGGGGCGCTACGGCGCGGGTTTCGATTTGTCCTCCGCCATCAATCCGCGGTCTTCTGTCGTGGGCGTGAACCGTATTGAAGGCGTCACGCGGGCGCTGGTCGTGCCAAGTGCACCCTACGGCGGCGCGCACTCGGTATTCGCCGGTCGTGCCGCGGCCGTGACGTTTTCGGTCAGTCCTGACGAAACGGTTGTACGACGTGGCGCCGCTTTGATCGCGTATCTGGGGCAGCGTGGAGGCGGACTTGCCGGTGGGTCGCGTGCGGCGGCGGTGCAGCAGCTGCGCGAGGCGCTGGACGATGCGCTGGACTACGCTGAGCACCGCGATGATTTTGAGGAAGGCGAGCGTCGCGAGTACGCCGCCACGCGAATCGATCTTGAGGCTTTACAGCCCGTGATTTCAGGCGGGACGCCGATGGTGATTTTTGCAGATCGCGCGAGTGATCTTCACGAGGTCATCCGACTCAAGCAGGATTACGATCTGCGTGTGATTGTCGCCGGCGGGGCCGAGGCGTGGCTTGTGGCCGAGGCGCTCGCCAAGCACAAGATCGGCGTGGTTCTCGATCCGTTTGAAAACCTGCCCGGGTCGTTCGATTCACTGAACGCGACGATGAAGAACGCGGCGCGCCTCACCGAGGCCGGCGTCACGATTGCGTTTGCGCAGGGCGATTCGCACAATCCGCGCAACCTGACTCAGGTCGCGGGCAACGCGGTGGCGCACGGGCTGGATCGGGGTACGGCGCTTCGCGCCATCACGGTCAATGCGGCCGCGATGCTGAACCTCAACAAACGATGCTGTGCAGTGCGCAAGGGGAACGAAGCGGATCTGGTGCTTTGGGACGGTGATCCGCTCGAAACCACCACGTACGCGGATGCGGTGTTTGTGCGCGGAGAGAAAGTCAGCATGCACAGCCGTCAGACACGGCTACGGGACCGCTACCGCACGCCAACGGGCGATCTTCCTCCGGCCTACCGCCGACCGTGACGACTCGGGCGGTCAGCAGCGGTGTGGCGTTGCTGACCGCGCTGGTTTCGATTCCGGCGCTTGCCGGCGGGCATCGGCCCGGCTATGACCGATTGGTGGCCGAATTCGGCGACCGTGTCCCTGACGGACGGCGCATCGAGGTGGCGCAGGTCGAACCGCCGTCCCCGCTCATCGGCGACGACGAGGACGCCTCGCGTCGCTCGCATATTCCGGGACGACATCGGCCCGAATTCCGCGGCGTGACCTTCCTGAACGTCGCAGACAACGCACTGGACGACAGCAGTCACGCGACCACGACAGGCCGCGCGCTGTACGGGCGCGGCACGAGCGTGGCGCCGGGCGTCAACCGCGTGCATTTGTATACGGCGAATGAATTTCTACGGGGTCTCGGGCGACCGTCGGGCCTTGGCCCGGCGCGGGTATGGAATCACAGTTGGATCGGTGGCCTCCCCGAGCAGGATGGGCGTGTGCTTCGCGCATTGGACAGCGCCGTGGTTCGGCGTGGATGGGTGGTGACCTGCGGCATCGCCAATAATCCGCGCAAGCGCAACCCGCCGTTGCTGGCCTCGGCGTTTAATGTGCTGGCCGTGGGCCGCAGCGATGGCAACCACTCCACCCGACTGTCCGCTGTGGACGGTCCTTACGAGGCCACGGTGCACCGTCCTCATCTGGTGGCCTCGGCGAGCAAGACCAGTGAAGCGGCGCCGCGGGTTGGGTCAGTGGCCACGTTGCTGCTCGATGCGCTGGTGGCCGATCCTGTTCCGGGTCGTCGGCCCGATGATGACGCTCGCATTGTTCGAGCAGCATTGATGGCGGGTGCGGACCGGCGTCTCAAACGAGCCGAAGGTGCGCCCAGCGGTCCGCCGGAGCGGCTCGATGTGAACACGCCAAACGGGTTGAACGCCCAGTTTGGTGCAGGTGAGCTGAATGTGTACGAGAGCGGCCGGATTGTTCTGACGGGTGCGGCCGAGCCCGTACCGGAACGCGATGCGACGTGGCAAAGTGTCGAGTCGAGCGGCTATTGGCACGCGCGCCGGGTGGGGCAGGTCGGCGGCACTGGTCTGGCGTCGCGGTTGGCATTGACACCGCCACGCGCCGGCACGCTGACGGTGGCGCTGATCTGGGACTGGTCGCCCGCCCGACGAAATCACCCGTCGGATCTGTCACTGGCGGTGTTCACAGGCGAATCGGAACCAAGGCTGATCCAGCGGGTCGATGGACATGCGGATACCGGAGAGCATCTTCAGATCGCGATTGCGGACGGCGAGCGTATCGACGTTGTCGTAGGCGCCGCGCGTCCGCATGATGCGCGCACCCCGTTCGCGGTGGCCTGGCGGGTGTCGGACTGACGGTCAGTGGAGGAAAGGCAGAGGTGCGTCATGGCATCGCCAAAACGCATCTGCTAGCGTCACTTTCCCCCTGTGAAGAAGAGATAAGCCATTGATTTATAATAATTACATAAACGAGCGCATGCGCAGTGGCGCGCGGCACGTCGCGCGCCGCGGCGTCGCAGTGCTCACAATGGCGGCGGTTTGTTTAAGTGCCGCGCCACCCGCAAAAGCGGTCAGCAGCCTGTATGGCTTCGATCCGTTTTCAATGCCCGTATTTCAGGCCGTGCCGGATGACGCGCCTGATGAGACGGTCGACGCGCCCGTCGAGGCTGCGATCGACGTGATCCCACAGGCGGACCCGGCGCTGGCTGAAACAGACGGCGATGGGGTCGAAGACGTCGATCCGATCGCCACACTGTGTTCAGAAATCGACACGAAGCTGACGTCGGTCAATTTTGAAGAGTGCATGGCGCTCGGCCTGTATCCAAGCGGTGCCGTTTCGAACAAGAAAAAAGTGATCGCGATGCGTGACTACGCGCCGAGTGATGCCTCGCCGCGCGGTCGGGTGCTGTTTATCGGCGGTATCCACGGCGACGAGTACAGCTCGGTTACGGCGGTTTTTCGCTGGCAGCAGCGTCTTGCGAAGGATCAGGGCGGTGGCTTCCACTGGCGCGTTGTTCCGCTTTTGAATCCCGACGGCCTGTTGATGCCACCGGACCAGTCGACGCGCATGAATGCCAACGGCGTCGATCTCAATCGAAATTTCCCGACGCCGAACTGGACGGAAGAGGCGACCAAGTACTGGATTGAAACCGCCCGCCGCAACAAACGCAGGTATCCCGGCCCCGGACCACTGAGTGAGCCGGAGTCGCGCTGGATCGCCGAGCAGATCGATACCTATAAGCCGGACGCCGTGATTTCTGTGCATGCGCCGCACGGTATCGTTGACTTCGACGGGCCGCGAATTCCGCCGGAAAACCTCGGTCCGCTGGAGCTGCGCCTGCTGGGAACCTACCCCGGCTCGATGGGTCGGTACGTTGGCGTGTATAAAGGTATCCCGATCCTGACCCTTGAACTGGAGAGCGCCGGCAGGCTGCCCGAAGACAAGGATATGGACGGTATCTGGTTTGACATGGTGGACTGGCTCGCGGCCAAAGTGGGCGGTGAGGGCGAAGGCCTCGCGCGTCGAGGCAATAATGATGAGCCGCCGCAAGTAACGGAGGCCGCCACCCCGTAAGGAGAAAACACAACGTGAATAAGCTGCGCGTCGCGCTTTTTCGGACCACGACGGTCCTTCTCATTTTGGCTCTCACGGCGTGCAGCGCGCCCCCTCCGGAACTTGCAAGCACGCCGTGGCGCGGGGCGTTGGAACTGCCGGGCGGCGAGCTTCCGTTCACGATTCGATTCAAGGATACGGCCGCTGGCCTTTCGGCCGTCATCGAAAATGGCGCCGAACGTCTCGAGGTGCCGCGCGTGCAGCTCGACGGGGACCGCCTCGAGCTTGAATTTCCAGCGTTCAACAATCGCATCGCGCTGACCCGTGAGGGCGACACGTGGCGGGGCGATCTCACGTTGATCAAACGCGGCGGGAAGCGTCAGGTCATGCCGCTGGTGCTAAGCGCCGGTCAAACGCACCGTTTCTTCGAGGGCGAGCAGGATGTGAACGCGGATTTTGGCGGGCGTTGGGCCGTTGAGTTTCAGGATGACGACGGAAAAACCACGCAAGCCGTCGGGGAGTTCGAACAGCTCAACGGCAAGGTTACGGGGACGTTTCGTACGCCAACGGGCGATTACCGTTATCTCGCCGGCGACGTGCGCGATGACTTGTTGTACCTGTCGACGTTCGACGGTGCCCACGCGTTCCTGTTTGTGGCTCGCCAGGGCGAAAACGGGCGCATCACGGGGGATTTTTGGTCCGGAACGAAGTGGCACGAGACCTTCACGGCGACGCGAAATGCCACGGTCGAACTTCCCGATGCGAACGCTTTGAGCAAAATCCGCGCGGGCGTTGAGCGGATCAATTTCAGCTTTCCCGACACCGCAGGTGACATGGTCTCGCTGGACGACGCCCGTTTTTCGGGCAAAGTCGTGGTGTTGGCTCTGGCCGGGAGCTGGTGTCCGAACTGCCATGACGAGGCCGCGTTTCTCTCCCCATTTCACAAAGCCCGGGCCGATGACGGTCTGGAGGTGGTCGGACTGATGTTCGAGCACCTCGATGAGTTCAATGCGGCGGCCGTGCAGGTCAATGCGTTCAGGGACAAGTTCGACATTGATTACCCATTGGTGGTCGCCGGCTTTTCTGACAAGAAACAGGCGACGGAATCACTGGGATTGCTCGACGAGGTCATCGCATACCCCACCATGATTGTGCTCGACCGTAATCGGGCTGTCCGACTTGTGCATACCGGCTTTAACGGACCCGGTACCGGTGTACACTACGACGAATTCAGGGCGTCGTTCGGCGCGTTGATCGATGAACTGTTGCAGGAGGACCCGGCCTGATGCCCTCTTTTGATGTGGTGTCCGAGGTGGACGAACACGAGCTGGCCAACGCTGTTGACCAGGCGAACCGTGAAGTGGGAACGCGATTTGATTTCAAGGGCGTGGATGCACGCTACGAGATTAACGGCGCAAGCATCCAGCTCAACGCCGAGGCCACGTTCCAGTTGCGCCAGATGCTCGATATTCTGCGTATGAAGATGACCAAGCGCAGTATCGACGTGAGTTGTCTGGACGTGGGGCCGGCCACCGAATCCGGGCGCCGTGCCCTGCAAACCGCCACCGTCCGGCAAGGCATCGACGCACCTCTGGCCAAGAAAATGGTCAAGGCGATCAAGGATGCCAAAATGAAGGTTCAGGCCCAGATTCAGGGTGAGAAACTGCGCGTGACCGGCAAGAAGCGCGATGACCTGCAAAGCGTGATTGCTCTGTTGCGCGACGGCGAATACGGACTGCCGCTGCAGTTCGACAATTTCCGCGACTGATCCCAACGTGCAGCGCGAGACGGTCCACTTCGAACAGAAGGACGAGCCGCTGCGGGCCGATGTCCGTGAACTCGGCCGCATGTTGGGCGAACTACTGGTGGAGCAGCGCGGCCAGGCGTTTTTCGATACGGTCGAGAAGGCCCGTCGCCTCGCCATTGCCCGTCGCGCTGGCGACCACGAGGTCGCGGATGATCTCGACGACGTGCTGACCGGTCGTTCACCGATCGAAGCGGTGAGCGTACTGCGTGCCTTTTCGTTGTGGTTCCAGATGGTCAATCTGGCCGAACGTATACACCGGATTCGCAGACGGCGAGACTATCTGCGCAAGGGCGACGGCCCGCAGGGCGAGACCATTTCGCGCAGCGTGCAACAGCTGCTCGACGATGGCATGAGTGAGCGTGACGCTCGCCAGCTTGTGGGTTCGATTCGAATTGAGCCGGTCTTTACCGCGCATCCAACCGAAGCGACGCGGCGGACGATTCTCGAAAAGCAGCAGCAGATTTCGCGGCACCTCGTCGCGCGCATGGATCCGTCGCTGACACCCCATGAAAGCGACGTATTGATGGAACAGGTGCGCGCGCAGCTGACCATCATCTGGCAGACGATCGAGCACCCCGACGGCAGGATGACCGTGGCAGATGAACGCGAGAACATCCTGTTTTACGTTACCAACGTGCTGTATCGGATCGTCCCGCCTTTCTACGAGGAGACGGCAGCGGCGCTTACCAAGACGCTAGGCGAAGCGGCCGCCGGCGCTCGACTGAAGGGGCTGTTGCGGTTTGCGTCGTGGGTCGGCGGCGATATGGACGGCAATCCGAATGTGTCGGGCGTGACCATCCGGGCATCGCTGCGTCGGCATCGGGATCTGGTGTTGCGACGTTATCTCGAGGAGGTCGAGGCGTTGTTCTGGCACTTGAGCCAGTCGAGTGGCCGTGTCGACTTTGATTCCCAGCTCCTCGAGCGGCTCGCGCACTACGAGGCGCGGTGGTCTGATCTCATCACCGAATCCAGCCCGAGGCACGCCGATATGCTGTATCGGGCTTTTCTGCGGTTTGTGCACGCGCGGTTGCTTGCGACTGAACATGAACGCGATGGCGCGTATTCCGGCGTCGATGAGTTTCACTCGGATATCCGGCTGGTCGCCCGGTCGCTGACCAACCATGGCGGCCGCAACGCGGGACTTTTCTCGGTGGAACGTCTGTTGCGGCGGATCGAGACGTTCGGCTTTCATCTTGCGACGCTGGATATACGTCAGGATTCGCTGGTGCATCGCCAGGTGATTGGCGAGGTGCTGGGGGATGACGCGTGGCTCGAACGCGATCCCGCGGATCGCGCCCGTGTACTTCGTGAGCAGCTCGCCAATCGCACCACGCCAGAACGCACGTCGGAAGAGATCGAACGTACGCTCGATGTGTTCCGCGCCATCGACGAGTGCCAGCAACAGTACGGCGAGTCGGCGGTCGGTCCGTACATCATCAGCATGGCGCAGCGTGCGGACGATGTGCTGTCGGTCATGGTGCTGGCCATGTGGGCCGGGCTGGTCGGCGAGGACGGCGCACTTCGGCTCGACATCGCACCTTTGTTCGAAACTGTGGATGATCTGGTTGGTGGCCCAACCGTGCTCCATGAGTTGCTGACCGATGAAATGTACCGCCGCCACCTTACGCGCCGTGATGATCGCCAGATGATCATGATCGGCTATTCGGACAGCAACAAGGACGGCGGAATCATGGCGGCGCGCTGGGCGTTGCAGGAAGGCCAGTCCCGGCTGGTGGAGACGCTGGACCGGCACAATGTTGCGGTGGTGTTTTTCCACGGGCGCGGCGGTTCGGTCAGTCGTGGCGGCAGCAAGGTCTACAACGCCGTGCTCGCCGCTCCAAGGCACTCGGTTCAGGGCCGCCTTCGGGTCACCGAGCAGGGCGAGATCATCAATGCCAAGTACGGGCTTCGAGGGCTGGCATTACGGACGCTCGAGCAGGCGGCGTCGGCGGTCATCCTGGCCAGTCGCCCACAGTCGCGAGCGCCGCGGCCGGCACCCTGGCGTGACGCCATGGATGAAATCGCCGCGCGTAGTCGCGCAGCGTACCGCCATATGGTGTACGACGCGGAGGATTTCACGTCGTATTTTCGCGCCTCCACGCCGATTGATGTCATTGAACGTCTGGCGATCGGGTCGCGGCCGGCATCGCGCCGCGAGGGCGCCGGCGTTGAAAATCTCCGCGCCATTCCGTGGGTATTTGCATGGACCCAGAGCCGTCAGATCCTTCCGGGTTGGTTCGGAGCCGGCACAGGTCTGGTCGCCGCCGCCGAGTCCTTTGGTGTCGAGACGTTGCAGGAAATGCTGGCCGATTGGCCGTTTTTCCAGAGCATTGTGAACGATGTGGAAATGGTGCTCGCCAAGGCGGACATGGACATCGCGGAGCGCTACGCCGCGCTGGCCGAACCGTCGGTACGCCATTTCTTTACGTCGATTCGCGAGGAATACGATCGCTCGGTTCGATGCATTCTTCAACTGAAAGGCAACGAACGTTTGCTCGAGGACGACGCCACGCTCCGCCGGGCCATTCTGCTTCGCAATCCCTATGTTGACCCGATGAGCATGATTCAGATCGATCTGTTGCGACGCTGGCGTGCCTCGGACCGCTCTGATGACGCGCTTTTGAGTGCGCTCAAGGTCAGCGTCAACGGCATCGCGCAGGGCCTCCAGAACACCGGTTGATGTGATTATCGTGTTTGGTTGGACGCCCAGAAACCGCGATGAAGGGCCCGTGGTCGAGACAAGTTGCCAGGCCTGCGGTCAGGAGCGCCCATGGCATCTGCACACGGTCACCATGTGGCTGTCGTTGTTCCTGGTCAGGGTGCTGCCCACCGGTAATGAGTTCTGGCTGCGTTGCGCCGGGTGCGGTGACGGTTTCCAGCTTGGAAACGAACGTAATGCGGTCATCCGGAGGGGGGACCCCGCTGACGATCCTGCGGTGATTTCCTGGATCCGCATGCATCAGGGCGTATCGGGCAATCCGTAGATTGACGCGTCTTCGTGCGGGTCTGGTTGGCGCGGGTGGCGTGTTGTTTGCGGTATCCCTTTTCGCGCCCGCGCTGCGGCTCTCCTCCCCGGTGAGCGGCCTCGGGGTCGTGCACCGTGGCTTGGATTACGCGCTGTCTATCCTGCATGCCCCGCCGTCTGTTCGATCTATCGCCATTTCTCTGTTCGTTTTATTGGCACTTTCCGGAAACGTGTCGCTGCCGGCGGCGGCGGTGATCGGAGGCCGCGCAGCGCGTCGGGTGGCGTTCGGTGTTGCGGCGTGCGGACTGGGTCTGGCGATCTATGTCGAGTTTCGGACGCCGCTCGATCTGTGTTGGGGTGCGGGTGTGTGGCTGATTGGTGGCGCCGCGCTGCTGGCCAGCCACTTCATCGATCGCTGACATAAAAAAACGGCGAGCCGGTTTCCCGACTCGCCGTTCAAGCTAGTGCGCTTCGCGGCGGACTGACTTTCTCGGTCAGGTCCTACTTACGGCGGCGTGCGCCGAGTGCCACGAGTGCGGAGCCCATCAACCACAAGGCGCCCGGAACGGGTACCGCTGAGATCGACCCCGACATGACTTCCAGCTGGCCGTTCGTGTTGGCGGTCAGCACAAAGTCCGCAGCCGTTTGATCAAAGCCCGTGGCTGTGATGAAGCCGGTGCCCTGGATCAGCAGGAATGCGGTCGACTGGAACAACACCTCGACTGAGGTGAGCGTGAAGTCGATGTCGTTGATCGACAGCGTCGTGCCGTCAACGGTGCTAAGAGCGAAATCAAAATCGGTGATGGCACCGAGATCGCCCTGACCGATACCGGCTGCGGCAAAGTCCCCCTCTGCCCCGTCCACGTCAAAGTCATCGTTGATGAAGCTCAGCGCATCGATGCTCGCCAGCGTGTCGCAGCTGGTCAGGCCAATGTCGCCTGAGAAGCTCAGTGCACCCTGAAAGAGCGCAGCGGATGCTGGCACTGCACTGAGTGCAAGCGCGGCGGCTGCGAGGGCGGGGGCAATAAATTTCCGTGTAAACATGCTTCTGTCTCCGTCAGAGATGGAGAGGCCCGCGAATCAGGCTTGGCGCTTCTTGTGTGGCGCCGACACCCGACCGCGGGCCGCTGTGCGAAAAGTAACTTAGGCGCTACGGCGACGGCGCAGACCGAAGGCCATCAGGCCGCCAAGGCCCAGCAGACCCAGCATGGCCGGCTCGTCGATCGAAGCAGCCGAGCTCGAGAAGTTGAACAGCGCACCCGAGGTGTTTGCCGTCAGCGTCCACGCGCCCATGGTGTCGTCAAAGCCGTTACCCGTGATGAAACCCGTGCCGGCGAGGGCAAGGACGACATCGTTGCGGAAAACGATCTGGATCTGGTCCAGCACGAACGAGAAGCCACCGATGCTCCAGACCGTCGTGGGCGACGTGAAAGGATCAAAGCTGAAGTCGTTGTAGGTGCCCGAATCGCCGACCATGATGCCTGCGGTGGCGAAGTCGCCGCTGACCTGATCGATTTCGAAGTCATCACCCAGGAAGTCCAGACCGGTGGCGTCGGCAAGACCGGTTCCACCCGTAGGAGCGACGTCACCGCTCATAGTGATTTCACCTTCGATGAACGCGGCGTGTGCCGGTGCGGCCGCGAAGGACAACGCGACGGCGACGGCTGCTGCTCGGAGGATGTTGGTTTTCATTGTTAAAGCCTCTGTATTCACAATCTTCGATTATCAATCGCCGCTTTCTTTGTGCGACGAGCGCGTCTATCCGCGCCGTTGGGGGATACGATGCAATCGGCGTGCCTATTTTTTTTCGTCGCGTAGCTTTTCCGCTATATTTCTCATAAGTAAATGAATTTGATAGGAAAAAAATAACAGGTCCGCCGGCTCACCATACCGCTCGCCTTCGAAAATTCGCCAGAGACCGGCTCAGAATCAAAACCTGTCAAGGAGCCCGACACCGCGGAGCGCCCCGCCGTATGGGGCTGCTATTTCGCCATAATGTCTGACAAGATTGCCCCAGCGCACGTGGGGCGCAATGTCCGCTCTCGATTATCTCGAGTGTGCTGCTGCAGTGCGCCAGATCAGACATAACTCCCGGACTTTCCGCATGAAAGCAGTTTTTCTGGACTACGGCACCGTCGACGCCGGCGATCTCGACGCTCGACGACTGATGGACTCGGTGTCATCCGTCACGCTGTATGATTTTGCGACGCCTGACACCGTCGTCCCCCGTTTGAAGGGCGCGGAGGCAGCGCTCGTCAATAAAGTACGTCTGGGGCCCGCTGAATTCGCCGCTTTGCCGGACCTGCGCTACGTGGGTCTGGCGGCAACGGGGGCGGATAACGTCGATCTTGATGCGGCGGCGCACCATCGAATCACCGTCACGAACATTCGGGACTACTGTTCTCACTCGGTCGCCCAGCATGTCTTCGCCGTCCTGCTTGCGCTGACTCGCCGGCTCGATGCGGCCCGCGCAACGGTCTCTGAAGGCCGATGGCGGACGCCGCAGCGCGATGGGGCTCGTTCTGGTGTCCCCGTGACCGGCATTCGGGATCTGCAGGGCCTCGTGATCGGTCTGGTGGGCTATGGCGCACTGGCGCGTGCGGTTGAAGCCACCGCGCGCCATTTCGGGATGACCGTCCTGGTCGCCGAATCCCACGGTGGAGCGGCGGCTGGGCGCGAGCGGGTTGCGTTCGATGCGCTTCTTGCGCAGTCAGATGTTCTTAGTCTCCACTGTCCGTTGACCGCGCACACCCGAAACCTGATCGACCGTCACGTCCTGCGCCAACTCAAGCCCGGCGCCATACTGATCAACACAGCGCGCGGCGGTCTGGTGGACAGCGTGGCGTTGGCGGACGCGCTGCGTGACGGTCATCTCGCCGGGGCGGCGATCGACGTTCTGCCGTCGGAGCCGCCGCCCGCGGACGAGCCACTTCTCAATGTTGATCTGCCCAACCTGATTCTGACACCGCACGTGGCGTGGGCCAGCCAGACCGCACGCCAGCGCGCTCTGGATTCCGTGGCAGCCAATCTGCTGGCGTTTCGATCTGGCTCCCCCGTCTCGGTGGTCTCATCATCCTGACGGACGGTCGTATACTCGGGGCGCGATGAACCTGCGTACGCTTCAGTATCTGGTGGCTCTGGCCGAAACCCGCCACTTCGGGCGTGCGGCGCAGCAGTGCCACGTCAGTCAGCCGACGTTGAGCGCCCAGATTAAAAAGCTGGAATTCGAGCTCGGCGTAGAACTGGTCGAGCGCCAGCACAAGAACGTCATGCTGACGCCAGTGGGGGAGCGAATCGTTGCGCGCGCCCGGTCCATCCACGGGCTCGTTGATGAAATCCGCGGCTTGGCGCGTTACCACCAGAATCCGTTTGCCGGACAGCTGTCACTGGGGTTCATCCCGACACTCGGTCCCTATCTGTTGCCGCACATTGTTGGCCCCCTGGCCGACGCGTTGCCGGATCTGGCGTTCTTTTTTGCCGAGCATCAGACCGCCGACCTCATTCCCAGACTCGCCGCAGGCGAACTGGATGTGGTGTTTCTTGCCTTGCCGCACGGGCAGGTGGAATCGGTGCCGCTGGAACGCCGCCCACTGTTCAATGAGCGATTTGTGGTGGCCATGCCCGCCTCGCATGTGCTTGCGGACGCCGCGCACATCAATGCGGGTGAGGTTGCGCAGCACGATTTGCTGCTCTTGCAGGAAGGGCACTGTCTGCGCGATCAGGCGCTGGATGTCTGTGGCATCGGGGGCAGCGCCGGAGACGACCCCCGACGGCAAACGCTGGCGGCCACGAGTCTCGAGACACTGCGCCAGATGGTGGCCGCTGGCCAGGGCATCACGCTTTTACCTGAGCTCAGCATCACCTCGGACGCCCATCTGGGTCGGTCGGTGATTCGGCCCTTCACCGCGCCCGCGCCAACCCGGACCATCGCAGCCCTATGGCGCGCCAGCAGCGTGCGCACCGCGTCAATAACGCGCGTCTGTGATGTGGTCGTGCACACGATGCAGGCCACGCTCGACGCGGCATAGCTCGCGTTTCCCTGCGTCTGGCAGGGCTGTGCAATAATCCGGCTCCACAACGATCAAGCCTCCTGGGGGAACGCGTGAGCGAAGTAGAACGCATCTGGTTAAAGAGTTATCCGAAGGGTGTTCCGGCCGACATCGACCTGTCTGAATATCGTTCGCTAAAGGACATCATCGAGTCGAGCTGTCGCAAGTTCAGCGGGCTGACCGCGTACAGCAATTTTGGCAAGACCATGTCCTATGCGGAACTGGATCAGGCCAGCGCGGCGTTTGGTGCGTGGCTTCAGCACGAAGCGGGCTTTTCCAAAGGTGATCGCGTCGCGATCATGATGCCCAACATCATGCAGTATCCGATCGCCGTGTTTGGCACGCTGCGCGCCGGCTGCGTTGCGGTCAATGTGAACCCGATGTACACCCCGCGCGAGCTCGAGCATCAGCTCACGGATTCGGGTGCCAAGGGGCTGGTTGTGGTCGAGAACTTTGCCCACACTGCGCAGCAGGTGGTCGGACGCACGAGCGTCGAGCGCATCATCACCACGCAAATTGGTGACCGCCTCGGATTCCCGAAGCGCCAGATCACCAACTTTGTGATCAAGCGCGTCAAGAAGATGGTGCCGGAATGGACCCTTCCCGGCGCCGTGTCGTTTGATGATGTGCTGGCCTCCGGCAGGAATCGCTCGCTCGACCATGTGAATCTGGATCATTCGGACCTGGCGTTTCTGCAGTACACCGGCGGCACCACCGGCGTGGCGAAAGGCGCCATGCTGAGCCACGGCAATATGGTGGCCAACGTGCTGCAGTCCGCTGCGTGGATTTGCAACAACACGAACGAGGGCGAGGACCGCGTCATCACTGCGCTGCCGCTTTATCACATCTTTTCATTAACAGCGAACTGCCTGACCTTCATGAAGATGGGTGGTGAAAACGTACTGATCACCAATCCGCGTGATTTCGACGGCTTTGTAAAAGAGCTGGCGGCCAAGCCGTTCACCGGTTTTACCGGCGTCAACACGCTGTTCAATGCACTGGTCAGCCATCCCGAATTCGGGAATGTCGACTTCTCCGAGTTGAAACTGACGCTCGGCGGCGGCATGGCCGTGCAGCGCAGCGTGGCCGAGAAGTGGATGTCGATAACCAAGCGGACGCTGGTGGAGGCCTATGGCTTGACCGAAACCTCGCCGGCGGCGTGCATCAATCCGATGGACCTGAAGGAATTCAATGGTGCGATCGGTCTGCCGATTTCGTCGACGGAAGTGTCGATCAGAGACGACGACGGTAATCGACTGCCCCTCGGGGAGATCGGTGAGATCTGCATCTCGGGCCCGCAGGTCATGCAGGGCTACTGGCAACGTGAGGAGGCAACGGCCGAGGTCATGACCGCCGACGGGGCGTTGCGCACCGGCGACATGGGGCGCATGGACGAAGATGGTTTCGTGTACCTGACCGACCGCAAGAAGGACATGATTCTGGTGTCCGGGTTCAACGTCTACCCCAACGAGCTTGAGGATGTGCTGTGTCAGCACCCCGATATTCTGGAGGCGGCCGCTGTGGGTGTGCCCGATGACAAGTCGGGGGAGGCGATCAAGGTCTTTATCGTCAGCACCAATCCGGCGCTCGACCGCGATGCCGTGCGTGCGCATTGCCGCGAAAACATGACCGCCTACAAGGTTCCGAAACACGTTGCGTTTATGGAGGAACTGCCCAAGTCCAACGTGGGCAAAATCCTGCGCCGCGAGCTGCGCGACGCGGAGTCGGCCTAGCTCTCCAGACGAGCGACCGCTGCGACCAGGCGCTCGCGCAGGTTGCCGCTGCGCGCTGGCGGCGGCAGGGCGTCAAGATTGGTGTGGTAGTGCCGTTTGCGATCGCGCAGTACGGACGTGTTGAGTGTGATGCCATGGCGTGCCAGAACCGGCGCGAGCACGCGGCGGCGTCGCCACAGATCTGCTCGCGTGGATTGATACGCGTGCTCACAGACGCGTCGACGACTGGCGTAACTGAACGGGTTGGAGAAGAACATCAGCGTGTCTTCGCGTTTCGGCTCGAACAGCACCACATCTCGATCCGGGAACAGCTCTTCATAGCGCCCCATGCCCACTTCCATGCGGGAGTGGATCAACGCGCGGAAGGTTTGTGACAGCACCACCGGCAGCCCCTGACGAGCGAGACGCACCTGGCCGGGGTCTTCGGTGCTGCGACTGGCGTCAAACGGAACGATCGGGTTTACACAAATCAACAGGTCGACGTCATGCTCCAGCGCCACCGATGCGTGCAAGGTGCGCAACAGTCCGCCGTCGACATAGTCCTCGCCATCGATGTTCACGGGCGGAAACAGGCCCGGCAGGGCGGTGCTTGCCTGTACCGCCGTTGAGATGGGCACGTCGTTATCGCGCGACGGGCCGAACACGATCGGCCGTCCCGTGTCGAGGTTGGTGGCAACAATATGCAGCTGTCGGTCGAGCTCGCGAAAATCGTCGCTGCGCCCGCCCGATGTGTAGAGTTCGGATAAGAAGCGCCGTAGCGGCTCGTTGGCAAACACCGCGTTGGGAATGGCCTGCTGCAGATGACGCAGGGCGCCGAACAGGCCGGCATCCAGCGGCCGCCTGACCAGATCGTCGACCGCCCGCGCGACCGAGCCGGGCAGGGCACGCAGTCCGCGCAGGTATTCACGCACGGCGGGGCGCATGAACAGACCAGGGCGAATGGGGTGGCGGATCGACTTGTTCGCTATAAAAATACGAACGATGTCGCTGATGCTCAGGCCGTTGGCCAGATTTGCACTGACAAAGGCCCCGGCGCTGACCCCCACATAGAGGTCAAGGTGATGCAGATCGACGCCGTCGAGCGCCTCATCCAGCGCGATCAGCGCGCCGACCTCATACATACCACCCAGCGGCCCCCCTCCGGCGAGGGCAAGACCCACCCCGCGCGATGCCGGCGTGGTCATAGGATTCGTCGAGACTTCATGGCGTCCCGGTTTCGTGTAAAATTGCGCACCGCAGCATTGTAGCACGAACCCAAGCGAGCGCCTCCATCATGCCCACCGCCCGGCAGTCTGCCGCCAGCCGATTCAAAAGGCTCATCGACGAGACGCGCCGCCTGACCCCCAGTGATCAGGTTGGTGAAGGCCTGCCGGCCGATCGCGAACTGCTGGCCAGGTGGCAGGTTGATCGTCTGAGCGTGACCTACGCCGATTACCATAAGACCAAACGCTACCGCGCGGCGCTGGATTTCTTTCTGACCGATATCTACGGACCCACGGACTTCAGTCAGCGCGACAGCGATATCGAGCGTGTGTACCCGTTGATGGTCAAGGTTCTGTCCGTTGATGCGATTGAATCGCTGGCGCAGGCCCTCGAACTCAATGCATTGAGTATGGCCCTCGATCGGGATTTGGCCGGGGCACTCACTGACAATCTGGGTCTCGATCCCGCCGGCGGCCTCGACGCCCTGACGCCGGAAATGTACGCAAAGGCGTACCGCATCTGTGACAACTATGAAGAGCGCCAGCGCCAGATCGAACTGGCCGTTGAAGCGGCGTCGACGCTTGAGGCGGCTGTGCAAAAGAAAATGATTTACCTGACGGTGAAGGTCGCCCGGGCACCGGCGAAAGCAGCCGGCTTCGGCGAATTGCAGAGCTTTCTGGAGCGCGGGCTAGCCGCTTTCAAGAAAATGAAAGGGTCCTATCGTTTTCTGGATGCGCTGGCGGAGCGCGAACGACACGTACTGGATGCGCTTTTTGATGATGCGCCGGTCGAAAGTTGGTACGGCGACGTGCTTCACGAGATTCTGCCGCCATAGAGGGAGCGACATGCCGAGCTTCTACCAGAAACTCACCGCGGCGGGTCTGCGCCTGGTGCCGCCACACGTGTTTTTCAAATACGCGTTCAACCTGTCGCCGATGTATCGCCGCACAACGGCGCGCATTACATCGATGACGCCGGATCTGATGCACGCGACGATCAAACTTCCGTTGAGTTGGCGTAACCGCAACTACGTTGGGTCCATTTTCGGCGGCAGCCTTTATTCGGCGGTGGACCCGATTTATATGGTCCAGCTCATCAATATTCTCGGCGACGGTTACGTGGTCTGGGACAAGGCCGCGACGATACGCTTCAGACGCCCTGGCCGCGAGACGCTTTACGCAGACTTTGTGTATACGCAGGAAGAAATTGAGTCGATTCGCCAAGCAGCCGACGAGCAGGGTGAATTTGTTTTTGACAAAGCGGTTGCTCTGACCGATCGCGCGCGCGAGAAGACGTTTTGCGAGGTCACGAAGACGCTCTATGTCGCGACGAAAGCGCACTATCGCGAGAAGCGCGCGCGGCGCCAGGGACGCTGACGCCGCGCGGTCGATTACGCCCTATCAAACAGCAGCACCTCGCCTCCATCACCGGCGACCGTAAACGCCTCGCGGTTGACAATGGCCACGCCGTCGCCCGCATTGAGCATGTTGCCGTCCAGCTTGACCGCTCCCTTTGCCACCTGCAGCCAGGCACGTCGGCCGGGTGCCAGCGTGTGAGTCACGGCGCTGTCACCGCTCAGCACGGCGGCGTACAGATCCACATCCTGATGGATCGTTACTGAGCCTGCCCGACCGTCCCGTGACCCGATCAATCGCCACTGGTCTGATTTTTCCGCACGCGGGATATGGATCTGCTCGTAGCCCGGGGTGAGGCCCTCGCGCTCCGGAACAATCCAGATCTGCAGGAAATGGACGCTCTGGTCGGTCGAGCCGTTGTATTCACTGTGGCTGACACCGGTCCCCGCCGTCATACGCTGCACATCGCCGGGGCGGATAATCGAACCGGTGCCGAGGCTGTCCTTGTGCTCAAGCGCGCCGTCCAGCACGTAGGAGATGATCTCCATATCCTGGTGGCGATGGGTCGCAAAGCCCTTTCCGGGCGCGACGTGGTCTTCGTTGATCACACGCAGCGGGCCAAAGCCCATGAACCGGGGATCGTAGTACTGACCGAACGAAAACGTATGCTGGCTCTTTAGCCAGCCGTGGTCGGCGCGGCCGCGCTCCTGTGAGGGTCGAATCGTTAACATAACCGCTCTCCTTGAGGTTGAATATTGGATACGACAAGTCTGAGAGCGCTCAATAATCAAGACAATCATGCAAAAGAGAATCATAGTGTCGCTAAATTAGCGACAATAGGTTGAATTATGGACCGATTCGCGGGGATGCGGGCGTTTACCCGCGTAGTGGAAAAACTCGGCTTCGCGGCGGCGGCGCGCGATATGGGCCTGTCCCGTTCGGCCGTGAACAAGGCGGTGATTGCGCTTGAGAACGAGCTGGGAGTTCAGCTCTTGCAGCGCAGTACGCGGAAGGTCACCCCGACGGACACAGGTCTGGCCTTCTACGATCGCGCGCGTGGTTTGCTTGCTGATTATGACGACGCGGTGGCGGCCGTGCGCGACAGTCGCGAGACGCCATCTGGCACCCTGCGGGTCAACGCGCCGATGTCCTTTGGCATGACCTACCTGCGCCACGCCGTGGCCGACTTCCTGCGTGAGTACCCGCGCCTTCGGATCGAGCTTCTCCTCAACGACCGGCCGGTCGATACCATTGAAGAGGGGTTCGACGTGACGCTCAGGATCGCGTCTCCCAGCTATCTGACCAGCGTGATTCGTCGCGATATCGCGCCGGTCAGGCGGGTCCTGTGCGCATCGCCTGAGTATCTCGCGGCGGCGCCGCCGCTTTCGAAGCCCGAGGATCTGCGCGAACACCGTTGCCTTCAGTACGGCTACTCCGGCGTTGCCAGCCAATGGCGACTTGCCGGCGAGGGCGGAGAGCGCGCCTATCCGATCCACTGCGTCATGTGGTCCAACAATGGTGAGGTGCTGGCGGCCGCCGCGATGGCGGATCAGGGCATTGCGCTGCTGCCTGAATTTATTGTGGCGCCTGAACTGGCCGACGGCGCGCTGGTGGTTGTGTTGCCTGAGCAGGCGCCGGGCGAATTGACACTCTCCGCGGTGTACCCGCGGCACCGACATCTTTCGTCCAAGGTCACCGTTTTCGTGGATGCGCTGGTCGCCCGCTTTGCTAGCCTGTAAGCGCGTGCACGAGCGTGTAGATTAATAGGCCCGCGCAGCCCCCCACCAGCGTGCCGTTGATGCGGATAAACTGCAGGTCGCGACCAACCTGCCGTTCAATTCGTCGGGCGGTCGCCTCTCCATCCCACGCACGCACGGTGTCCGAGATCACCTGGCTGATCGCCTCACGGTAGTTGGCCACGAAATAAAGCAGAACACCTCGTAGCCATCCGTCGACCTGCTCACGCATCGCATCGTCGTCGTCCAGAGCTGCGCCCAGTCGTTTCAAGGCGCGGGTCAGTTTTTGTTGGGTGGCGGAGTCAGGTGCGCTCATCTCCCCCCCGAGCCAATCGCGCAATTGTGTCCAGCTGCCGCCGAGGTACTCGGTCACACTGGGGTGTTCCAGTATCTCGCGCTTGATTTGTTCGCCCCGCGCGATCATTGCCGGGTCACTCGCCATGTTGCGGATCAACTCGTCGGTGGCGTCATTAAATTTGATGCGAGCGGGGTGGTCGGGATCATCACCGATCTGGTCCAGCACGCTCTCCAGCTCGGTCATGATCTTGTCGTAGATTTCATCGTCCACGAAGTCCGGCATCCACCACGGCGTGCGGTTGGTGATGCGTTCCCGCAAACGTCGTCGATTTTCATAGAGCTGCTCGCGCAGGATCTTCACCACCTCGTCGACCAGCCTCTGGTGGCGACCGTCGGCGGTGATCAGCGCGAGGACGCGTGATACGAGCTGGCTGGCCTTGATCTGTCCAAAGCCAAGGTGGAGGTTTCGGGATAAGAACCCGCGAATAGCGTCATCGTCCACCGCGCGCAGAATCCAGGTCACCAGCGCGCCGGCGTCGCGCGCGATCCTCGCCGCGTTGTCATCGCGCTGCAGCCAACTACCGAGACGACGACCGAACGCGATGCCTTCAAGCCGCGGCGCCAGTACCTCGGGTGTCAGAAAATTCTGGCGAACAAAGCGCGCGAGCGCATCGCCAAGTCGGTCCTTGTTCTCGGGAATGATGGCCGTGTGGGGGATGGGCAAGCCGAGCGGATGGCGAAAGAGCGCCGTGACGGCGAACCAGTCGGCCAGCGCCCCCACCATGGCCGCTTCGGCAAATGCGCGCACGTAGCCGACCCATGACGCAGGGGCGATCTGATAGGTCGCGACGAACAACAAGGTCATCGCCAGAAGCAGCAGGGTGGCGACGCGCTTCATGCGCCGCAATGCCAGGTCTTGCGGAGTGCCGGTCGCCGACGCGGGCGCCGGCGCAGTCACCGCGCGCTGGCCGCGTGGACTTCGTTGACCAGGGCTTCGACGTTGGCGGGATCGATCGTGGGATGGATGCCGTGGCCGAGGTTGAACACATGGCCATGGCCGTCGCCGAAGTCCTCGAGGACGGCCCTTGCGCTGGCACGCACCGACTCCGGCGTGCCGTACAGCGCGCCGGGGTCAAGATTGCCCTGTAGCGCAACGCGGTCCCCGACCCGTCGTTTGGCATCACCGAGTGACACCGTCCAGTCGCAGCCCAGCGCATCGCAGCCGGTGGCTGCCATGTCCTCAAGCCAGCCACCGCCGCCTTTGGTGAACAGGACCAGCGGCACATAGTGATCGCTGTTGCGATTGACGCGGTCGACCAGTTCGGCCATGTAGCGCAGCGAAAATTCGCGGTAACTTGGACCCGACAGCGCGCTGCCCCAGGTATCGAAAATCATCAGGGCCTGCGCGCCCGCGCGGACCTGTGCATCGAGGTAGGCGACCGTTGTTTCGGTGAGCTTGGCGAGCAGGGCGTGCAGCACGTCCGGAGACTGGAACATCATCTTTTTGATGATCGCGTAATTCTTGGATGAGCCGCCTTCTACCATGTACGTGGCGACCGTCCACGGCGACCCACAGAATCCGATCAACGGGATCCGGTCGGCCAGCTCGATCCGGATGCGCTTGATCGCCTCGGTCACATAGCCGAGGGTTTCTTCCACGTCCGGAATTGGTAACGTGCGAACGTCGGCCTCCGAGCGCACCGGGTGATGGAACTTCGGTCCCTCGCCCTCGGCAAAATAGAGGCCCGCGCCCATGGCATCCGGCACCGTCAGAATGTCGGAAAACAGGATGGCGGCATCCAGGTCAAAGCGCCGCGTTGGCTGGATCGTGACCTCGCACGCCAGCTCGGGATTGCTGGCCAGCGCCATAAAGCTGCCGGCTTCGGCGCGAAGTTCACGATACTCAGGCAGATATCGGCCCGCCTGGCGCATCAGCCAGATGGGTGTGCAATCCACGCTCTGGCGCGTCAATGCACGCAGAAAGCGGTCGTTTTTCGGCGCGAAGGTAAGGGTCAATGGTCTTCTCTGGTGATGGTCTGTCGTGGTTGTCTTTGCGATTTTGCTTTCAGGTCGTCACGGTGCTGAACACGGTATCAATGGTGGCCTGCATGGCCTCCGCCGCTTTGCGGGGCGAGGGCGCATTGCGAATAGGGCGGCCCACTACGATGTGGTCGGCGCCATTGGCGAACGCTTGTGCGACATCCACTACGCGCTTCTGATCGTCGGCGGGTCGATTGTCGACCGGTCGAATGCCGGGTGTCACCACGGTCAGCGCAGGGTCAACGTGGGCGCGCAATTTTGGCGCCTCCAGACCGGATGAGATCACTCCAGCGCAGCCGGCCTCCAGGGCACGTCGCGCGCGGGACAGAACAAGGGCGTCGAGGTCACAATCGAATCCGAGGTCATCCAGATCGCCGCGGTCAAGGCTGGTCAGCACGGTGACCGCAAGAATGCGGACGTCTTCGGCCGCTTCGGCGGCGGCCTCCATAACGGCCTGATTGCCGTGGACCGTCGCAAAGTGAATGCCCCGATTATTCAAGCCGCGCACGGCGGCCGCGACGGTTGCCGGCACATCGAACAGCTTTAGGTCAGCGAAGATCTTCTTGCCCCGCCCGGTCAATTCGTCGAGCAAATCGAAATAGCCGCCCGAGGTCATCAACTCGAGTCCAAGTTTGTAGAACTGGACGCTGTCACCCAGTTCGTCCACCAGATCGCGCGCGGCGTCGACCGACGCGACATCGAGAGCGAAGATCAATCGATCGCGGTTGGCGATTTCGGCTTTGTGCGGTCGGGGTCCGTTCATCGGCGCGTATCCTACCACCGTTAGTTGCCCGCGCGGCCGGATTGCTTCAGCCGCACCACCGGTCGAATTCACGCAGCGCAAACCGGTCGGTCATCCCGGCAATGTAGTCCGCGACCTGTCGTTCAAACGCGACGGCGGGATCCCGGGTCAGCGCCATCCGCTCGGGCCGCTCGGTGTAGGCCGCGAACAGTCCGTGGATCGTGCGTTCCGCGTTGTCGGTCATCGCCCGCACGCGCGGGTGTCGGTACAAGTTGGCCATCAGGAAACGCTTCATCGCCCGGTGGCTGTCCAGCATGCCCGGGCTCATGGAAATGCACGCTGAGGGCAGCTGCCTCAGCGCGTCAATGGTGGTCGGTGCATCTTCTTCGAGGCGAGCTGTGCTGTGGCCGATCACGTCGTGGACCATATCGCCGATCATCCGTCGCACGGTTTCGTGCACGATGATGCGCGTATCCGCTTGGGCGTGTTCACGGCTGGCTGCATCGTAGTGCTCGCTGAACAGCGCCACCTCGCGCAGGGCGTCGACCGTGATCAGCTCGGAGCGCAGTCCGTCATCCACATCGTGGTTGTTGTAGGCAATTTCATCCGCAATGTTGGCCAGTTGTGCTTCGGCGCCCGGCTGAGTGCCATCGAGAAACCGACGTCCGACGTTGCCAAGCTCGCGTGCATGGCGGCGTGCGCAGTGTTTTAAAATGCCCTCGCGGGCCTCGAAGGTCAGATTCAGCCCGTCAAAATCGGGGTACTTGTGCTCGAGCAAATCCACCACCCGGAGCGACTGGAGGTTGTGCTCAAACCCGCCGTGATCGCGCATGCAGTCATTCAATGCGTGCTGCCCGGCGTGACCGAAGGGTGTGTGCCCCAGATCGTGCGCCAGACAAATCGCTTCGGTGAGATCTTCGTTCAGTCCAAGCGCGCGGGCGATGGCACGACCCACCTGCGCGACCTCAAGTGAGTGTGTCAGCCGCGTGCGGTACAGGTCGCCCTCGTGATTGACGAACACCTGCGTCTTGTATTCCAGCCGCCGGAACGCGGTGCAGTGGATGATGCGGTCCCGATCCCGCTGGAATTCGTCGCGGAAACGCGAGGGCGGCTCGTCGTGTTGACGTCCGCGGGAGGTGGCCGGGTGCGCGGCAAAGGGTGCGAGGGTCATCGGCAAAACGTCGCCAGGCGCGACGACATCATCGCCGGGTCCACGTCATCGGCAACAAACGCCAAGCCGAGTTGTTCGAGCAAGATGAAGCGGGCTCTGCCGTGCTGGAACTTCTTGTCGTGGGCCATGGCGCTGACGAGTGCTTCGGCGTCGAGGTTCCGGGCATCGACCGGTAAGCCAGCGCTTGCGACCGCGCGCCGCACGCGATCCACGTCGTCCGGTGCGATGTGCCCGCGCGCCGCCGACAGATCGGCTGCCATCACAAGCCCGGCACCGACGGCCTCTCCGTGCAGCCATCCGCGATAGGCCGTGACGTTTTCGATGGCGTGTCCGAACGTGTGGCCGAGATTGAGCAGCATGCGCTCGCCTGCTTCGCGCTCGTCGCGTGCCACAACGCCGGCTTTGATCGCGCAGCAGCGCGAGATGGCGTGCGCCAGTGCGTTTGGGTCACGGCGACGCAGCGCGTCCATGTTTTGCTCCAGCCACTCGAAGAACTCACCGTCGGCGAGAAGGGCGGTCTTGATAACTTCGGCAAGTCCGGCTGACAGTTCGTTGTCCGGCAGCGTGCTCAGCGTATCGGTGTCAATCACCACGGCAGCCGGCTGGTGAAACGCGCCGATCAGGTTCTTGCCACGGGCGTGGTTGACTCCGGTCTTCCCGCCCACGGATGAGTCCACCTGGGCCAGAAGCGAGGTGGGAATCTGCACGAACGCAATGCCGCGCAGATAGCACGCCGCGGCGAAGCCGGCCAGATCGCCCACCACACCACCGCCTAGGGCGATCACGGTGGCATCACGCCGCGCCCCATGGTCGATCAGCGCGTCCAGAATCCGGTTAACGTGCGCCATCGATTTGGTCGACTCGCCCGGCGGCACACTGTGGACGCGGCAGTCCCGGTCGCTCAAACGGTCGCAGACGGCGGCAGCGTAGTGCGCTCCGACATTGTGGTCGGTGACCACCAGAACGGTTTGTCCCAACGGCAGCGCGGACCAGATGTCGGGATCACCAAGAAGGCCGGCGCCGATATCGATGCGATACCGGCGCTCGCCAAGCTCGACGTGCAGGGCGTGCCCGGTCATGTCACGAGCTGCCGAGCGATTCCGCGTGCCACCTGCATGACACGCTGACCTTCGGTGTCCACGGTGACGTCTGCCACGCTCTCGTAGAGGTCACGCCGTGACGCCACAATTAACTCGAGCGCAGACCGCGGGTCATCGGTCTGTAGCAAAGGCCGGTGGTGGGAACAGCGCACACGCTCAAACAGCTGATCGATGCTGGCCATAAGATAAATAACGGTGCCATTGCGCTCCAGCAAGTCACGATTGGCCGGCGTGGTGACGCAGCCACCGCCGGTGGCCACGACAACCCTCGAACGGTTGCACAGCGCGCTCAGAGCGCGGTGCTCCCGCAAGCGAAATCCGGGTTCACCCTCTTTCTCAAAAATGAACGGAATATCGACACCTGCGTTGCGCTCCACCTCGCTGTCCGTATCGGCGAAGTCGAAATCGAGCTGCGACGCCACACTGCGGCCAACCGCGCTCTTGCCGGCGCCCATCGGGCCAATTAGGAAGATTCGTTCATGATCGGGCATCGACCGAAGTGTACGGGTTGCCTGTGGTCAAAAAAAGAAAACGGGCCCCGAGGGGCCCGTTGTCTGATCTTCGGTCCGAGCCGGTCGCTGGTCCCGGTTCCGGCCGTGCAAATCGTGCGTTAGTCGGAGAATTCCCAGACCGAGCAGTTGTTGTTGTAACCGAACGGGCTGCTGAAGAACTCGACGGTCGAGCCCTGAACGCCGATCGCTGTCGTCACATCACCCGGCACGTCGCTGGAATTGAAGTCGTTGACGAAAAGCCGGACACCGGGCGGTGCCTGTTCGAGGTCGTTCACGTCGTCGGCAAGGACGCCGAGGATAAACGAGGCCCGTTCGCTGAATTCCGTGCCCTGCACCGAGGCGCGCGCCTGCAGTTCAACCTCCAGCCAGCCACCGAACTGCTGCGGGTAGCGAATAACCACTTGACCCTCACCCAGTTCATCGGTGGTAAACGTGCCCGGGCTGATGGTTGCCACGTTGCCGGCCTCGATCTGCCCGGTGTTGTTGAAGTCTTCGCCCGGATCCAGGATGCCGTTGCGGTTGATGTCCTCATCGTCGCAGCGCACGCGGCTGAACGACGACCACACGTCGTCGGTTGTGTTGGGCCAGTAGAACCCCTTGACGTAGCGCACCGAGACCACACTCATCGCCACCTCGACGTTCTGCACCGGGCGGCCGTCGGCGTCGGTCACTTGCACAGCGTAGTTGCGAAGGTATTGGGCGTCGTTCGGTTCGGAAATCGTGTTACCCGTACCAAATACGAAGAACACTTCGCGGCCGGCCACGGTCAGGTTGACCGAGTCCCGGATGGACGTGTTTTCGTCAACGACGGCGGTAACGATCACACCGTCGGCGGCGCTGGTCGTGGCGCTTGATGTATAAAACGTCTGTGCACGGCCCTGGCTGTCGGTGACTGCGGAACTGACCGACAGCGTGCCCCCGGTGATGTCCTCAAGACTGAACGTCACGCGTTTGTTCTTGACGAGGTTGCCGGCCGGATCCCGCAACACGGCGGTGATCGTGCTCTGGCTGTTGGGCGCGACGGTGAAGGGGTCGGCCTGAACTTCGATGGAATCCGGCGTCACCGCCAGAAACTCGATGGCGCGCGAGGCCACCGGGCCGTTCAGTGCGGTGGCCGTAATAACGCCAGGGCCGGAATTCTGCGCGGTGACCGTGGTCGATGCGACGCCGTTCGCGTCGGTTACAACCGAGGCCGGTGACACCGAGCCGCGCGTGGTGGAGAACACCACCGTCTGCCCGACGACCGGCGCGTTGTTCTGGACCCACGTCACGGACACATTGGCGATGGCGCCGAGATTGATTTCTGCGCCTTCAGCCGGCGCGCTGAAGTTGAACGTGTCGGCGGAGACCTGAATGGTGCTGGCAATCGTCTCACCGAGTGCCGAGGCTTCAAAGGAGTCCGTGCCGCCGTTGATCGCGGTGTAACGCACCTGCGCCTGCCCGCTGAAGTCCGTGGTCAGCGTCGTCGCCGCGAGGACGTTGGCGAGGCTGGAGGAGAGGTTAATGGTCTGGTTTGCGATGCCGTTGCCGCCGGCGTCGGCGAGAACGATCGTGTAGTCAGCCTGCGCACCCTGGACCAGGTTATCTGGTCCACTGATGGTGAGCTGTGTACCGGTCACCTGAACCTGAACCGTGCTGGACAGGTCGCCGCTCGTCGCGGTGATGGCGATGATGCGGTTGGTCGGGTCACCCGCGGTGGAGAGTGTGGCGCTTGTGCGGCCGTCTCCGTCCGTTGTGGTGCTTGTCGCCCCGTCCGGATCGACCGGAATGCTGAGGCCGCCAGAGGTGGTCGAGAACGACACGGATTGACCGGCGATGAAGTTGTTGCCGGCATCGCGCAGCAGCGCCGTGATCGTGGCCGGCATGCTGCCGTCCGACGGAATCTGCGGGCTGCTGGTCAGTACCTGAATACTGGCGACCTCGGGGAGCGGCGGCGTCATTGGATCCGTCGTGCCGTCGCCCGTCGGCATGTCGGAGACGATCGTGCTTTCGTTGCCGCACCCGGCGAGCAGTGTCAGCGCGGCCAGCGCCAAAAACGTGTTGAGTTTCCGCATGGTTGGTCCTCTTGATCCCTGCGCCGATCAGTTCAGGTTGGCGCTATCGTTCAGGATGCGCGGGGTAACAAAAATAAGCAGTTCGGATTTGTTCGAGATGCGATTGGTCGTACGGAACAGCGCTCCGACGCCGGGCAGGTCACCCAGAACCGGGACTTTGCTGTTCACTTCCCGATTCTCTGTCTCGTAGATGCCGCCGAGAACCACTGTCTCGCCGTTGTTTACGATGACCTGAGTCTGCACCTCACGCGTGTCGATGCTCGGCACAAATCCGCCGGTTGCGCTCGGCACGTTTTCACCGACGGTGTCCTGGGTGACGAGCAGGTCCATCACGATGCGATCGTCCGGAGTGATCAACGGCGTTACCTTCAGCTCAAGCACTGCGTCTTTGAACTGGGTGGCGGTGGCGCCGCTGGCGGCCGCTTCCTGGAACGGGATTTCCACACCCTGCAGGATGCGCGATTCGATCTGGTTGGTGGCAATCACACGCGGCGTCGAGATGATCTCGCCGCGGCCCTCAGCCTGTACGGCGGACAGCTCCAGGTCGACGAGGAAGTCGGAGTCGAGAATACCGAGTGCGAATCGGCCGGCCGGGTTGGCCACCGGCAGGTTCACGCTCAGCCGGTCGCCCAGCGTCGGCGCCTCCACGGGGAAGACCTGACCGTTCGTATTGAGATTCGTCAACGCCGATCCGATGGTGGTATCCGCGCCATCGGCGCTCCCCGTGACGGTGATCAGCCCGTCCGAGCTGTTCTGCGATACGTTGGTGTAGCCGGCGCGTACCCCGAGGGCGCGACGGAAGTCGTCGTTCACAACCACGACACGGGATTCGATCAGAACCTGACGCACCGGAATGTCGAGGCGTTGTACGAGGCGACGGATCTCGTTCAGCTTGTCGGTGGTGTCGTTGACCATCAGCGTGTTGGTGCGCTCGTCGACCGTGATGGTGCCGCGGTCCGAGAGCAGCGAGCGAATCTGCTGTCCCGGGGCAATGCCCGCGCCAGCGCCGCCACCCGCGCCGCCTTGCTGAAGCCCGACCGGAATGCCCTGGATCAGCGCAGCCAGCGTTGTGGCCTTCGCGTAATTCACCTGAATGTATTCAAGGCGAAGCGGTGAAAGCTCTTTGATATCGCGCAGCTCTTCAAGACGCTGGCGTTCGCGCGCCGCGATCTCTTCAGCGGGTGCGACGATGATCACGTTGTCGTTCTGGCGCATATCCAGACCCTTGGTCTGCAGCACGATGTCCAGCGCCTGATCCCACGGAACATTCTGCAAGCGCAGGGTTACGTTGCCCTGCACGGTGTCGCTGACGACGATGTTCTGCTGGCTCACATCGGCCAGAAGCTGCAACACCGCGCGCGTCTCGATGTCCTGGAAGTTGAGCGTCAGACGCTCACCCACATACACCTTGTTTTGCTCGTCCTCGAATCGATCCTCGGCCGTCTGCACGTACTCCTGAAGTTCGATCGTGAACAGATTGTCGGACTGATAGGCGACCTGCTCGTAGGCTTTGTGCGATGTGATCACCACGCGCGCGTCACCGTTGACCTGACGCGCGTCCACGGACGCCACCGGCGTTGCGAAATCGAGTACGTCGTAGCGACGCTGCAGTCCTGCCGGGAGTGCCGTGTCCTTGAAGTCCACGATGACCCGACCGCCTTCTTCACGCAGATCAACGACCGTTTTCGGATCGGTCAGTGTGACCACGACGCGGCCAGCGCCTTCTGTGGACCGGCGGAAATCGACGTTATCGATCGCCTTGAACGCGGCGCTTGTGACCGTGCGGCCGCTCGGCGCACCGCTCGGCTCACCGAAGGGCTGAGTTGTACTCTCGCTGACGACGGCCTGGCCACCGGCGGCGGTGGAGCCCAGTGTCACCACGATCGTGTCGCCCTGAACACTGGTGGTGTAGGGGACCATCTGGTCGAGATTCAGCACAATTCGCGTGCGCTCATTGGCCTGCGCGGCGAGCACGGTGGTCAGCGCGCCGATACCCACGTCCTGACGCCGCGTGCTAAGCGCCAGCGACGTGTCTTGCAAGTCCAGGCTGATGCGCGCGGGATCGTCGATGGTGAACGTCAGAGGCTCGGGTGCGGGACCACTGGTCCGCAGCCGCAGTTCAACCTGCTGACCGGGCAGGGCGCGGGTCTCGATGTCGAGCAGCTGATTGCTCTGCGCGACCGCCTGCGCGGAGGCCGTCAGTGCGAAAAAGGCAAGAACAGTGCGCCACATTCCGGAGTGCAGGCGGCGTGTTGCCGCGGGCATGCGGGCGGATGACGATGGGTTGAGCGTCATGGGTCAATACTCCAGGGGGGCGTCAGTCGTTGAGCGCGAGGGCGCCGCGGCGTTCGATGTAACCGCCAAGGCCGTCGGGCACGATTTCGTTAAGAATGATTTCGGATTCGGTGATCGCCGTGATCTGGCCATCGTTCTGTCCGATGTAGTTGCCGGGCTGCACGCGGTGGATCAGGCCGTCGCTCGCCTGCACGAGCGCATAGTTCTGGCCGTTGTTCGTGAGCGATCCGACCATCCGCAGTGAGTCCAGCGGGAACCCTTCGAGGAACTCGCGCGCGCGATTGCGGTTGGGCGTCAAGCCGTTGCCCTGCGGCACGGCCTCTTGTCGGCGCGTGCGCACAAACGGCGACCGTTCCCCGGCCGATTCATACGTGTATGACGCGTACGGCTCCACGGTGGGCAGCTCATCAATACGACCACCCGGACGAGATTTGGTCTTTGCGACCCATTGCTCCAGGTCGCTCATGTCACTGGTGCACCCGCCCAGTCCGGACAAAACCGCGATGGACAGGGCGAGGACGAGCGCGCGCGGCGTGCCGCGCGATGGCCGGTGTTTGGCGGTCATCATTCTTCGTCTTCCTCGTCGAGGTAGCGATAGGTCTTGGCGGTGACATTGAGCATGAGTTCTGAGCCGGACTCTTTGGAGATCGGTTCGATGTCAATGTCGTGGAGAGTCACGATCCGCGGCAGCGCGGCGATGCCGCTGACAAACTTGCCGAGTTCGTGGTACGAACCGCGCAGACGGATCGAAATGGGCTTCTCGGCGTAAAACTCGCGATTTTGCTCTTCGATTGGCTGGAACAGCTCTTCTTCCAGGCCGCTCGCCACGCCGGTCTGCGAGATATCGGTCAGCAGACTGTCGATCTCGGTCTGGCCCGGGAGCTGTCGCAGCATGGCGCCAAAATTGGTGTTCATCTGGTCAAGCTGGTCCTTGTAGGCGTCCAGATTGGCCGCTTTGCCCTGCTTGTCGTCGAACGTCTCTTTCAGCTCGACTTCCTTTTCTTTCACCCGGTCCAGGTTGACCAGGACGGTGGTGTGGACAAATTTCCAGTAGCCCAGCCCCAAGACCGCTGCGAACGCCAGACCGATGGCCAGTGCGCGGAACAGCGGCGGCCAGCGACCGATGTCATTGAAATCGAGACCCTGAAGTTCTTCGAGGAAATTCATCCGTCCGCCTCCTCATCTTCTGCGCTGCGCGGACTGGTCTGCGTCGCGAAGATGGTGAAGCGCGCCGAGCGGTCGGAGCCGCCGTCGCTGTTAGAGGTTTGCACGACGTCGAGCCCCGGATTGGTCAGCCACTCTGACGCATCGATGTTGCGCATGAATGTGGAGACGCGTGTGCTCGACTGCGCGATACCGGTAATGGTCACCCGCGACCCGCTTTGCTTCACCGACTCGAGGTGGACGCCCTCGGGGACCGTCGCGACCAGTTCATCGAACAGGTGCACGACTTCAGGTCGCGAGCGCTGCAGGGTTTCGATCACTTCCATGCGGGCGAGCAGACGCTCCTTGACCGCTTCAAGCTCGCTGATCTCCGTAATCTGGCGATCGAGCTTCTTGATCTCGTTCTCAAGATAAGTGTTGCGTGCGTCCTGATGGCGAACCTGTGATTTGAAGACCGCCGAGGTGCCAAACACGATGACGCCCGCGAGCAGCACAGCACCGCCCAGCGCCAGAAAGAAGCTCTGTTGGCGCTGTTTTCGCAGTTCGTCGCGCCATGGGAGCAAATTAATGCGTGGCATCAGTCAAAACTCCGTAGGGCGAGTCCGCATGCGGTCAGGAGCGCTGTGGCGTCTTTCTGCACGCCCTGCGCCTTGGCCTTGGATGAGATCTTCATGCGACCCAGCGGATCGCCGGTGACCGTCGGTATGCCGACGCGTGATGCGATGACGTCGGCCACGCCGGGTACGTTGGCGCAGCCGCCGCAGACGATGATCTGCTCGGGCTGCTCGCGGCCGCCGCCGGAGGCAAGGAAAAACTGCAGCGATCGACTGACCTGCTGGGTCATGTCGTCAATAAACGCGTCGAGCACTTCCGGCTGGTAATTGCTGGGCAGGCCACCCTCTTTTTTGGCGCGACCGGCTTCTTCGAGGCTCAAACCGTAGGTGCGCATGATTTCCTCGGTGAGTTGCTGGCCGCCGAATGCGAAATCGCGGGTATAAATCACCTTCAAGTCCCGCAGCACGCTGAAGGTCGTGCTGCTGGCACCAAAATCCACCACCGCGACGGCGTGTCCCATGCCTTCGTCGGGCATCTGGTGTCGCATCAGCATGCACGCGTTTTCAAGCGCGAACGGCTCGACGTCGACCACCCTGACGCTGACACCGCCGGCTTCCACTGCGGCCTGACGCTGTTCCACGTTCTCGCTGCGGGTGGCGACCAGGAGGACATCGAGCATTTCGGGGTCTTTTTCGGCGGCGCCGATGACCTCGAAATCAAAACTGACCTCTTCCATGGGAAACGGAATGTACTGATCGGCCTGCAGCTCCACCTGGCCTTCCAGCTCCGCCTCTTTCAGCGCGATTGGCATCTGGATGACCTTGGTGATGGCGGCATCGCCGCTGATGGCCACCGCAGCATCGCGGGATTTGGCGCCGGCTCGCTTTACGGCGCGGCGCACGGCTTCGCCGACGGCCTCGACATCGACGATCGCTTTTTCATTGATCGCATTCAGCGGAGTGGGTTCGGCCGCGAACGATTCGACGCGAAAAGTGTTGCCGCTTTTCGACAGTTCGATCAGCTTTACCGATGACGTGGTTATGTCAAGCCCCAAAAGAGCCTTTTGCGACGGGGAAAAAATCACATTTTTTCCTTTTTCAGTCCGTGACTTGCGGAGACAAGGTGGTCAAATTTCAAGACCCCGGTCGGCCACTATATAACAATAAATTTTTGAAATGTAATGTGATCCGCCGCTCATCGACGGACAGTCCTTGACTCGACTGAACCGGGCCACGATGCCCCGGTTTTCCCATTGCATGACATAAGAGTTGACGCGCTCTATTCCATTATCACTCCCGTAAATCCCTGTAGGTGTGATTTTTTTCACAATCCCGGAGTCATGTAGAATTTGAGGCGCGGCCGACCACGGGCCGCGATCACAGCCACTACGCAGGCCATCCCAGCACACCCAATGAGATTTGCAGTTAAATTTGTCGGGCTTCTGATCGCTCTGGCGGCGGCCGGTACGTCCATTGCCGTTCTTTCCGCGCTGGCGGCGTACACCTATCTTGCGCCCACGCTTCCCGAGTCGGCCGATTTCAGCGAGGTCGAACTTCAGGTGCCCTTACGCATTTTTACGCGTGACGGTCGACTGATCGCCGAGTTCGGCGACAAGCGCCGCATTCCGGTGGGGTATGACGAACTTCCGGAGCAGGTCGTACAGGCGTTCATTGCCGCTGAAGATGACCGCTTTTTCGAGCACCCGGGCGTGGATTACCAGGGCCTTTTGCGCGCGGTCATCAAGCTTGTCAGCAGTGGCGGCGAGCGTTCGCAGGGCGGCAGCACGATCACCATGCAGCTGGCCCGCAATCTGTTCCTGATTCCGGACAAAACCTACAAGCGAAAGCTTCAGGAGATTTTTCTTTCGCTGCGGATGGAGCGCGAATCGACCAAAGAAGAGATCCTGGCGCTCTATCTGAACAAGATTTTTCTCGGACAGCGTGCCTACGGCGTCGCCGCCGCGGCCGAAGTGTACTTCGGCAAAACACTGAATGACCTGACGCTCGCGGAAACGGCCACGCTGGCCGGCTTACCTCAGAGCCCGTCGCGCGACAATCCGGTGCGCAGCGCGTCGCGGGCCACGGACCGGCGGGGCTACGTGCTGCGGCGCATGCTTGAACTGGGCTTTATCACACCCGAGGAGCACGACGCGGCCGGAGACGAGACCATGGTCGCGCGGTTGCACGGGGCCAACGTCGCGGTCAAGGCGCCGTATGTGGCCGAAATGGTGCGTGCCGATGTCGAGCGGCGCCTTGGGCGTGACGCCATAAACCGTGGGTACCGGGTGATCACAACGATCGACTCCGACCTGCAACTCGCCGCTCAAGCTGCGCTGCGAGCCAATCTCCACGCCTACGATCGTCGACATGGTTACAGAGGGGCCGTCGGCAACACGGCTGGCCTTGAGCCCCCGGATGCCGAAGGGGCACTGGCCAATGTGCCCCGTGTTGGTGACCTGATTCCGGCACAGGTGACTGTGGTTGAGGCCGATCGCGCGCAACTGGCGACTGTGGACGGTGACTTCATCGATCTGGGTCTGGAGCAGGTTGCCTGGGCCCGCCGATACATTAGTGACGACACGCGCGGCCCTGAGATTGAGTCCGTGGGCGATGTGCTGTCGGCAGGGGATCTTGTGTATCTGATCAGCGGCGACGACGGGATCGAACTGGCACAGACACCGGAGGTCGAGGGGGCCATGGTGGCCCTCGATCCGACGGACGGCGCTGTGTCGGCGCTCATGGGCGGGTATGACTTCTTCAAAAGCAAGTTTAACCGCGTCGTTCAGGCGAAACGCCAGCCTGGTTCGTCATTCAAGCCGTTCATTTACTCCGCTGCACTCGAAAGCGGACGCACGCCTGCCACCGTGATCAACGACGCCCCAATTGTTTTTGCGGACGACGCGCTGGATGACACGTGGCGGCCAAAGAACTACGGCGGCGTGTTCCGCGGGCCGACGCGCATGCGCGAGGCGCTGATCCGCTCGCGTAATCTCGTCTCCATCCGGTTGCTGAACGAGGTGGGTATCGCCTTCACCATCAACCATCTGGGGCGTTTCGGCTTTAACACCGACGAACTGCCGCGTGACCTGTCTCTCGCGCTCGGCAGCGCGGCCGTCACACCACTGGAATTGGCAACGGCGTATACGGTGTTTGTGAACGGTGGATTCGGGGTCACTCCCTACTTTATTGACCGTATCGAGGATGCTGAAGGCCAGTCCGTATTCAGCGCGGAGCCGGTCACCGCTTGCCGGGAGTGCGTGACGCTGGAGGAAATCACCGCCCCAGCTACCGCAGAGACCTGCGAGCGGGAGGCGCCGCTCTTGCCGAGCCGTGCGGCGGCCCGTGTGCTGTCGGCGCAAAATGTATTTCTGATGACCGATATGATGCAGGACGTGGTGACGCGTGGCACCGGCGCGCGCGCCCGAACGCTGGGGCGCAGCGATCTGGCGGGCAAAACCGGCACGACAAATGATCAGCGCGACGCATGGTTTGCCGGCTTCAACCAGTCGCTCGTGGCTGTGAACTGGGTGGGCTTTAATCAGGAGCGTTCGCTCGGCCGCGGCGAAGCGGGCGCCGCGACCGCACTGCCCGGTTGGATCGACTTTATGGGCAGGGCGCTGGCCGGCGTGGAGGAACGCGCGCAACCCGAACCCAATGGGCTGGTCACGGTGCGCATTTCACCAGAGAGCGGTCTCCTGGCCGCCGCCGGTGCCGAGAACGCCATTTTTGAGACGTTCCGTCAGGACAATGTACCCACCCGCGCGGCCTCGGACCTCGAGTTCGGCAGTCAGGACGAGGAAGACGACTTCCAGACCGGCGATATTTTCTGACGCCATGGCAAAACGATCCCACCCAACGCGGGCGCTGCGCCTGCGGGTTGCAGCTGAGGCTGCGCGCCTGATGGCCCACCACGGCATCAACGATTACTACCTTGCGAAAACCAAGGCCGCGACGACGTTGGGCGTCGTGGATAAAGGTGCGCTGCCGAACAACCGCGAGATTGAGGCGGCCCTGCAAACTGCAGCGCGGCTTTTTGGTGGCGACGAACATCGCCAGAGACTGGCGCGGATGCGCGACTGTGCGATAGCGGTGATGCAGACCCTGCCGCAGTTTTCGCCGCGTGCGGTCGGCGCGGTGGTCAGCGGGGCGCTCGGGGCCACAACGGCCGTCGAGCTTCATTTCTTTAGCGAGCCGCCTGAGATGGTCGCTATGGCGCTGCTGGAGTCAGCGCCCGACATGATCGTGGCCGAATCGCGGGTCCGCTATACGGCTGAGCGTACGGAAATCTACCCGGCCTATCGATTCGACGTGGATGGGACGGAGGTGGACGTCACCGTCTTCCCGATCGACGCACAGCGTCAGGCGCCGCTCAGTCCGGTCACAGGGAAACCGATGAAACGTCTGACAGCGAAAGCGCTGAGCGAGCTGGAAGAGGAGCTGGACTGAACGTCGGCAGGGACCCTGACCTGAGGCCAGGGCGCCCGTGACGCTCTATTTGCCGCCGTACTTCTTGCGGAACTTGTCTACACGACCGCCGCTATCAACGATTTTCTGCTTCCCTGTGTAGAAAGGGTGGCAGGACGAGCAGACTTCGATCGTAAGATCCTTGCCCATCGTCGACTTGGTCTTGAACGTGTCGCCGCAGCTGCAGGTGACCGTAATCTCGGCGTAATCGGGGTGGATTTGCGCTTTCATCGGGACTCTCCATCTCCCTCTGCTTCACCTGCTGGACGATTCCGCCGATGGCTGGAGGGGCGCGCAATATAGCGAATCACTCGAGCGGCCACAACAACGCTGTGGGGTTATCCCCAGAATCTGTGGATAACGTTGTGGAAGACCGTGTACAGAGCGCTCGCGCCCCGTTGTTAATAAGCACTTTGGTTAAATTGGCGAAAATAACAACAATTTCATATAAATATATATAATTCAGTAATTTATATCGTTCTTATATCACGTCACACAAGGAACATTCTGTTACTTTCACTTTTACTGACCAACTTCGGTGGTTTGTGCATAACCGCAAAGCACGGACTGCCGTCAGACGGCCCGCTGCGGCTGGTCACGATCCTGTGCATCGGGCAGAAAAATGGCCTGCAGATCATTGAGAAAGCGCCATCCGAGGGTTGTGGTCTGGTAGCCCGACTCGCCGTGGTGAGCCAGTAACCCGCGGTCGCATGCTCGCGCGATGGGCCCGGCGAGCGCCGAGCGGTCAAGTCCGGTTGCGGTCTCGAAGTGACCCGGCTTGAGGTACTGGTGGCGAAGTCGCAGATGGTTGAGCGCGTACTCGAAGACCAGATCGCGTGCGGTCAGAGCCTGCACGCTCCGGTCACAGGGCTGATCGGTCCCTCGTGACCTCATGTAAGCCTGTGGTGACCGCGGCCGCGACGTGCGGACCACTTGCCCGCCAGACAGGGTGATTTTGCCGTGGGCACCGGCGCCGAGACCGACGTAATCGCCAAAGGTCCAGTAGTTCAGATTGTGGCGGGCTTCGGACCCCGGCGGCGCGTGTGCCGCCACCTCATATTGACCAAACCCGGCCTTGGCGAGGCGTTCGATTCCGTTGTGCTGCATCTCCCAAGCCAGTTCCTCATCCGGCAGGGCCGGTGGATGCCGGTAGAACGCCGTATTGGGTTCCAGCGTGAGCTGATAATAAGAGAGATGTTGCGGGCCGAGTGCGAGGGCGGCCTCGACGTCACGCTGTGCGTCCGCGACGGACTGCCCGGGCAGCGCAAACATAATGTCAATGTTGAGATTGTCGATGCCGCTTCGGCGAATTTCCTCAACGGCGTCTGTTGTTTCTTCCGCCCGGTGGACCCGGCCCAGCGCGCGCAAGGATGCATCGTTAAAGCTCTGCGCCCCGAGCGACACTCGGTTGACCCCGGTATCTCGCAGGCCCGTAAAGGAATGTCGCTCCACCGAGCCCGGGTTAGCCTCCAGCGTGATTTCCGCGTCGGCAGTAAAACCGAATAGCCGCGCGGCCTGGTCGAGCATCTGTCCGATCGATCCTGAAGAAAACAAGCTGGGCGTGCCGCCGCCGATGAACGCGCTGGTGAAGGGCCGAATCCAGCCCTCGTGCCGGGCAATGCGCGACTCGCGTTCGAGGTCGTTCAAAAGAGCGGTGGTATAGGGGACCTCGGGCAGTTCGCCCGGAAACTCGTGGCTATTGAAATCGCAATACGGACACCGGCTTACGCACCACGGCAAATGGAGGTAGAGCCCAAGGGGGCGATCAGCGATGGCGCGCAAGGAACGGTCCAATCCCGTTGGCCAGTGTGGCCAGCGCCTGACCCCGGTGGCTCACCGCATTTTTCTCATCCGGCGAGAGTTCGGAGGCATGGCGCGCCATACCGTCAGGGATAAAAACGGGGTCATAGCCAAAACCGCCGGTGCCACGCCGTTCAAATGCAATGCGACCCTCCCAGCAGCCTTCACAAATCATCGGCGCCGGGTCCAGCGCGTGGCGCAACACCACGATCACGCAGCGAAACCGGGCCGTTCGGCGCTCGTCTGCGACGTTGGCCAACGCGCTGAGAAGCTTGTCCACATTGGCTTCATCGCTGGCAGAGGTCCCAGCATAGCGTGCGGAATAAATGCCGGGCGCGCCGCCCAGAGCGTCGACTTCGAGGCCCGAGTCGTCTGCCAGCGCGGGGCGTTTGGCGATCTGTGAGGCGTAGCGCGCCTTGAGAAGCGCGTTCTCGACAAACGTGGCGCCGGTCTCTTCGACGCTCGCCATATTCAGGTCGGGGTGGGTGGTCAGAACGATGCCCGGGCTGCGCAAGGTCTGGCCGATCTCGCGCTGTTTGCCGGGATTGCCCGTCGCGACGATCAGTTCCACCTCGGGGGGCGTGGGCGTTGTCACGCTCAACCGTCCTGCTTCTCGAGCGCGGCGCGCTGAGCGGCGCCAATCTGATCGCAGCCCAGCGCGGCCAGTGCCAGCAGCTGGTCGAGTTCCGGACGGGTGAACGCGTGGCCCTCGGCTGTGCCTTGAATCTCGATGTATTGGCCCGACTCGTTCATGACCACATTCATGTCGGTTTCGGCCTGGGAGTCTTCCGCGTAATCAAGGTCGAGCACCGGCTTGCCGTCGAAAATACCGACCGAGACCGCGATAACCTGTCCCAGAAGGACCGGCTTTTCGACCCAGCCTTCGCGGCGAAGTGACTCGATGGCGTCGACCAGGGCCACGTAGGCGCCGCTGATCGCCGCTGTGCGCGTGCCGCCGTCGGCTTGCAGGACATCGCAATCCAGTGTGACTGTTCTTTGGCCCAGTGCCTCGAGATCCGCCACGGAGCGCAGCGAACGGCCAATCAGCCGTTGAATTTCCTGTGTTCGCCCGGATTGACCACCGCGCGCAGCTTCTCTATTCCCGCGGGTGTGTGTGGCCCGCGGCAACATCCCGTATTCACCGGTAATCCAGCCGGAGTTCCTGCCGCGCAAAAACCCGGGCACGCGCTCCTCGATGCTGGCGGTACACAGGACACGGGTATCCCCGAAACAGGCGAGAACCGATCCCTCGGCGTGCTTGGTGAAATGGCGCGTGAAAGACACTTCGCGCAGTTGATCAGGCTGGCGGCCGCTGGGTCGCATGGCAACACTCGACTAAATGAGTTTATGGGTGGTCAGCTGCGGTCGGTCCCATCGAGGCCTTGCCACTGGATGAGCGCCGCCGTCGTATTATCTGCTGACGGCGCGCATTTGGCGACGCTCTTTTTAATAAGATCGCGCAGTGCCGGGTCCGGGCTAAGTCGGGCTTCCGGTCGATTCAGGAAGGACGCGATTTCCGTGTCTTCAAAGGCGTTCCAAACGCCATCGCTACAAACCAGGATCTGATCGCCTGGTTCCAGCGTGTGAAGCGGGGAGACCGTCACCGACGCATCGCCCGGGTCGCCGCCGAGTGAATGCTCAACGTAGTGTCGCAGTGGGTGCGTCCGGTACTCCTCCTCGGTGATCAGTTGCTCACGTAGCAGGATCTCGATGTGGCTGTGGTCGCGCGTGCGCGTGACAACCTCGCCGCTGCGAAGCAGGTAGGCGCGGCTGTCGCCGACGTGGCCAAAGCAGGCTTTCCCGTTTTGTATGATCGCGACCGCACAGGTGGCGCGCGGACTGCTTTCGGGCGGCCCGTTCTTGCCAATCGCCACCACGGCGCTGTGGGCTGCTCGAATAAGGCCTTTGATGGCATCACGCGGATCGTGCGCAGCCCGCGTGGCCGACGCCAGCCGATTGCGGAACGTCTCGACGGCTACCTCCGCGGCGCGCGCGCCCGCGTCGTGCCCGCCCATGCCGTCGACGACGGCGACGAACGAAATATCTTCGTGGTTCACGACCGAGTATCGATCCTGATTCTCGTCGCGATTGCCAATCAGGCTGGCGGCGGCGGTTGTGGCTCTCATCCTTAAGCGCTCGGGGCGCCGCGGTGCGGCTGTGCGCGGGTCACTGGCACTCCCGTCAAAACTCTTTACCATGCAGGCTCGTTACACCCGGAGTGTGCCACACCTGATGTCGGGCGACCGTACGACGCCGGCGTTTTTTGTTCGCGGAGCGAGCCCCATGATCAAAAGTATGACCGGCTTTGCGCGTGCGCAGATGAGCCACGAGCTCGGTGCGCTCGCCGTTGAGGTGCGCACGGTCAACCACCGCTATCTTGAAACGAGCCTGCGACTGCCGGAGGAGCTGAGGGTGCTCGAGCCCGAGCTACGCGAACGCGTGAGCGCGGCACTGTCGAGGGGCAAGGTCGACATCAATGTGAAGTGTCAGCGTGCACCGTCCGTGTCCGCCGGATTCGACGTCGACACGGATCTTGTCGCCACACTCCACGCGGCGTCGGCCAAGGCCCAGGCGGCGTGGCCCGCGACGCTGACTGACCTGACCGCAGCTGATGTGCTGCGATGGCCGGGCGTGGTGACGGAAGTCGCGCCCGATGACAGGCCGCTGCAGGCCGCCGCCCTTTCCTTGTTCGATACGGCGCTGAGTGATCTGGTCGAGCATCGCGAACGCGAGGGCGAGCGTCTTTCGCAGATGGTGTCTGAGCGGCTTGACGGTGTGGCGCGTGAGGTCGCAACACTGAGGTCCCGCACCGCCCAGATCGGCGCTGCACTGCTTGCCAGGATGCGCGAGCGCGTCGCGACCATGGAAATACCGGTGGACGACGGCCGGATCGAGCAGGAAGTGGCGCTGCTCGCGCAGAAAGCGGACGTGGCGGAGGAGCTCGATCGTCTCGACAGCCACATTGAAGAAGGACGTCGGGCGCTGGGCGAGCCAGACCCCGTGGGTCGACGGCTCGACTTTCTGATGCAGGAATTCAATCGCGAGGCCAACACGCTGGCGTCAAAGTCCCACGACGCCGAGTCCACGCGCGCCTCTGTTGAGCTGAAGGTCCTGATCGAACAGATGCGCGAACAGATACAGAATGTGGAATGACTGTCCCGCACCCCGTGCCGGCCTGGCGCGACTTGCTCACCTGTTGGAGCGCTCCGGTGAATGACGCCTCGTCCGGTCGTCTTTTTGTCGTGTCGGCTCCGTCCGGCGCTGGCAAAACGAGCCTCGTCAAGAAACTCCTCGCGCGCAATTCAGGGGTCCGCATGTGTGTGTCGCACACCACCCGTACGCCGCGCAAGAGCGAAGTGGATGGCCAGGACTATTTTTTCGTGGACAAGCCAGAGTTTGAGCGGCTCGTGAGCAACAATGAAATGCTCGAGCACGCCGAAGTCTTCGGCAATTATTACGGCACGGGCCGACAGCAGGTCGATGCCCTGATTGGGGCGGGCTTTAACGTCATCCTCGAAATCGACTGGCAGGGTGCCCGACAGGTCCGCTCGGCACTGCCCGATTGTCAGAGCGTGTTCATCCTGCCCCCGTCGCGCGCCGAGCTCGAGCGTCGTTTGCGGCAACGGAAAACCGATTCAGACGATGTGATCGCACACCGCCTGGGCGAATCGCTGGACGACATGGGGCATTGGAGCGAGTTTGATTTCGTCATCGTGAACGACCGCTTCGAAGAGGCCGTCCGCGCGCTGGAGAGCGTGGTTTCGGGTCAAAGCGAGGCCTATCGGAGCTCACGTGTGCAGATTCGCTCTACGGTTGCCGCGATTCTCAACAGCTAACTTTCTGTATTTATTGGATATAAAAAATATCTGCACACGGCCAACGTCAGCCATTACACTACGCGGCTCGTTCGCTGCCTTATCTCGGAGATCGCATGGCTCGCATTACGGTGGAAGACTGCCTTGGCAACATCGACAACCTGTTTGAACTTGTCCTGGTGTCGGCGAAGCGTGCGCGGCGTCTGGCCAACGGCGCCGAGGCCATGGTGCCTTGGGAAAACGACAAGCCCACCGTCGTGGCATTGCGTGAAGTGGCCGAAGGGCTCGTTGGGAAAGAAATTCTTGATGAGCACGATGAGACGCCCGAAGAGCAGCGGCAGCGCGAAGCGGAAGCCGCGGCGCGTGAGCTCGGCGGCGATGTGATGACCCCGCCACCGGGACTTTCCCACGACTGATTCCGCCACTGGCACTGCACCTCAACAGCGCGTATAACCTGAATGTGTGATGAGTTCAGCAGCCTGTACGTCGGGGCGCGTTAGCGCGGCCCTGCAGAGTTCGCCGGTATGGATACCGCCACCTCTCTGATTGGGCGGTTGCCCCTTGGCCAAGCCTGGTCGCTTGACGGGCTGCGCGGGCTTTTGTCCAAGCTCAAACATTATCTTCCCCCGGAGCAACTCGACGTGGTTCGCCGCGCTTATGAGTTCGGAGCGCGGGCGCACCTCGGGCAGACCCGCCAGTCTGGCGAGCGTTACATCTCCCATCCCATCGCCGTGGCCAGCATCCTTGCTGAGCTGCACCTTGATTACGAGAGCATCGTGGCGGCGATCCTCCACGATGTGATCGAGGATACGGGTATCAGCAAGGCGGAACTGGCCGCTCAGTTCGGGAATGAAATTGCCGAACTGGTTGACGGGGTCAGCAAACTTGATCGGATCAGGTTCAAGAGCAAAGCGGAGGCCAAGGCCGAAAGCCTGCGCAAGATGATGCTGGCAATGGCGCAGGACATCCGCGTCATTTTGCTGAAGCTGGCTGACCGCCTGCACAACATGCGCACACTCGGCGCCATGGTGCCTGAGAAACGTCGGCGTATCGCACGCGAGACGATGGACATCTACGCGCCCATCGCCAACCGGTTGGGGCTGGCGCAGATACGCCATGAGCTGGAGGACTTGTGTCTGAAAGCGCTCTACCCGACGCGGTACGATGTCATCCGGAAATCGATCAAGGCGACCCACGGCGAGCAGCGCCAAAGTCTGCGCAAGATCATGTCGAAGCTGCGCAAAGCGCTTGCGTCCGCAAAGATTGAAGGCGAAGTGTTCGGTCGGGAAAAACACACTGCCAGCATCTACCAGAAGATGCGCACAAAGCATCGATCCCTCAGCGAGATCGTTGACGTATTCGGCTTTCGGATCGTCGTCAATCGCGTAGACGAGTGTTACCGCGCGCTGGGTATCGTTCACCAGATCTACAAGCCGATGCCCGGCCGTTTCAAAGACTACATCGCGATCCCTCGTGTGAACGGATACCAGTCTTTGCACACCACTCTTGTCGGGCCAGGTGGCGTGCCGATCGAGGTCCAGCTCAGGACCACGGACATGGACAAGGTGGCCGAGACCGGCATCGCGGCCCACTGGTTGTACAAGCTGGGTGACTCAAGCACGGTGACCCCGCACACGCGGGCGAGGGAATGGCTGAATTCGCTCGTGGAACTGCAAGCGGACACCACGTCCGAGGAATTTCTCGAGAGCGTCCGCCTGGATCTCTACCCGGACAAGGTCTACGTCTTTACACCGCGCGGTGACATCATGCGCTTGCCGCGCGGCGCGACCGTTATCGATTTTGCCTACGCGGTGCATACGGATGTGGGTAATCGTTGTGTTGAGGGCACGGTCGACCGTCGTCGAGTGCCGCTGCGTACTGCGCTTCGCAACGGCCAGACGGTCAAGATCAACACACGAAGCGGGGCGCAGCCCAATCCGGTCTGGCTTAACTTTGTCGTCACGGCCAAAGCCCGCAGCGCGATCAAGGCCTACATGAAGAATATGCGCACCAGCGAAGCGGTACGGCTGGGGCGCCGCTTGCTCGATGTAGCGCTGCGCGATCTTGGCATGACGATCGACCAGACCGACCAAGCGCGTCTGGCGGATGTGTCGGAATCGCTCGGGCATGCCAGCGCCGATGCGCTCTTTCAGGATATCGGATTAGGTCGCCAGCTCGCGCCGATTATCGCGCGGCGGCTGGTGATCGATAGCGACGATATTGCCATCTCGGGCTCCGAGTCGGCGCCCATCCTGATTGCCGGCACAGAGGGAATGGTCGTCAGCTTTTCACAATGCTGCTCGCCGATTCCCGGCGACCCGGTGATGGGTTATCTGAGTGCTGGTCGGGGTGTGGTTGTGCACCGAAACGAATGCGGGAACCTTGCCGAGTTCCGAAAGCAGCCCGAGAAATGGGTATCCGTGGCCTGGGAGCCGGGCATTGACCGCGAATTCCCGGTCGAACTGCGCGTGGACTCGATTAATCGGGTCGGTGTGCTCGCCACACTAGCCGGAACAATCTCCGATTGCCGGTCCAACATCGACGAGGCGTCCGTACACGAGGAAGAGGACGCATCGCTGATCAATTTCACGGTGAAAGTGCGTGATACCGAGCATCTACATGATGTGATGCGCAAGCTCGACGCGCACAGCGATGTCATGCGTGTCACCCGGGTGTGCGATTGATCCAACCGCGACGCTGAGCGCGCGCCTGTCGTACGCACGCGCCTAGTCGGTCGCGATGTCCGTCGATTTCTGTCCGATCTGCTGATCTAGCCACTCTACACGACCGGTCAGATTGGTCCGGCGGGTTTCAAGCTGCGCCCGCGCCGCGTCATCGGATTCGGACTTGATCTGCTCGTCAAGCGCTGAAATTTTCTCTGTCAGGCTGGCTCGCGCGTCGCGCAGGGACTGCAGGCTTTGCGCTTCATTCGCCTTGTCAAATATCAGGTCGTCCGGCCCGAGTGTCGGCGTGGCGTCGGCCTCGATCGGATGTTCGGGCGGTTTGGGGATGAAGGTGTGACCGGTTTTGTAATCCCGCACGCTGTGGATATTCGGTGACGCGATTTCGATACCCGCTTCGTGCAGCAGATCCATGGTCAGTGCCCTCAGCTGACGCCGCCGCTGGATCAGGTTGGTCAGGTCGGTCAGAAGTCCGGCGGCCGCGTACACAACCGAAAAGTCACCCAGGCTACGGATCTGGACAAATGGATTGTCGAGGCCGGCCTGCGTTGCGGCATCCTTGAGCACGGTTTCGACGGTCTGGCGGGGCACGTCGTAGCCCAGCGACACCTCGACACTCAGGATGGTGCCGGAGCGTCGCAAGACCCGGACCGGGTGCGTGATCATATACATGTTGGGCAGCGTGGTGAGGTCGCGATCTTCGGTCTGCAGTTCGGCGTGCAGCAAGTCCATCTCGGTAATCCGGCCGAAGTGTTCGCCCACGTGGATGTAATCGCCCAGCCTGACGCTTTGGGTCGAGCGCAGCATGATGCCGGCCATGGCATTGCCGATGAATGTGGTGGATGACAGCGCAATGCTCGCGGAGAGCACAATGCCGAACAGATTGAGCAAATCCTTGCGCAGATTTCCATCTGTCGGCACGAAAATGATCGCAAGCAATACCGCGAGGACACCGAGCCCCAGCATGATCAGCTGGCGACGAAACTGCAGATGCGCCTTGTCCGCGTAATGCGTGGCCAGACGACGGTTCGCAAAATAAAGACCACCGCCAAGCGCGCCGAGTATGACCGCGCCCTGCGCAACCTCTCCGACTGTCGGCAGCCCGATCACGGCTGAGATGTCCGGCGTAGGGTGCACGCCGCTTGGGCGCCGATTCGGTTTCGCTGTCTCACAGTTGCGCATTATAGTAGGGGGATGACGAAACAAGCCATTGAGACGCCGCGCGCACCGGCCGCGATCGGCACCTATTCCCAAGCCATTCGCGCCGGGTCGACAGTGTATTTTTCGGGTCAGATTCCGCTTGATCCGAAGACCGGCGAACTGGTCGAAGGGCCGTTCGAACAGCACGTGACCCAGGTTTTTGAGAACCTCAAAGCGGTTGCTGAGGCGGCGGGCGGCACGCTGGACAAGATGGTCAAACTGAACGTTTATCTGCTCGATCTTGGCAATTTTGCGGCGGTTAACGACTGTATGGCGCGCTACTTCAATGAGCCGTACCCCGCGCGTGCGGCGATCGCCGTTGCCGCTCTGCCCAAGGGCGCGATCGTCGAGGTGGATGGCGTCCTGTCGCTTGACGATTGACGTCGTCCGGGCGCGGCTGACGTGAGCGTTACCCCTGCCCCGGTGACTGGTCTGCGGGGCGTTGGTCCCGCGCTCGCTGAAAAGCTGGAACGACTCGGCATTCGCGCGATCAGCGATCTGCTCTTTCATCTACCGCTGCGCTATGAGGACCGTACGACCGTCGTTCGCATCGGCGCGTTGCAGCCGGGACAGCGCGTGGTTATCGAGGCGGACGTCGATCTTGCTGAAACGGTGTACCGCGGCCGTCGCAGTCTGCTTGTGCGCGTCTCCGACGGCAGCGGTGCGCTGACGCTGCGGTTTTTTTATTTCTCAAAAGCGCAGGCCTCCTATTTCAAGCGCGGCACGCCGGTTCGGGCGTTTGGTGAAGTGCGCCGCGGCCCCGGCGGTCTTGAAATGGTGCATCCCGAATATCAGACGGGGGCGGCCGCGCGCCGCGGCGAACAGGCACAGGACGCCACGCCGGCACTCACTCCGGTCTATCCGGTCACCGACGGCGTCACGCAGCCGCGGCTTCGCGGACTGGTCGAACAGGCGCTTGCACGCTTGTCCGATCGACCACCGCCCGAACTACTGCCGTCTGGCGTGTTCACCCTCGCGCCGTCGATGACGCTGGCAGAGGCGTTGACGCTGGCGCACTGCCCCCCGGTGGGCACCCGTTTTACTGGCCCCGACGGCGAGGCGCCGGACTTCGTGCGCCGTCTTGCGTTTGAGGAACTGGTTGCGCAGCGCGTCTCGCTACAGCTCGTGCGCGAGACCCAGAGGTCGGAGCGCGCGCCGGCTTTGGCGATGCACGGGTCGCTCGTGGGGAGATTTCTTGAGGGGCTGAGCTTCCGACTCACCCCCGCGCAGACACGCGTGATTGACGAAATCGGCACGGACCTTTCTGGCGACACGCCCGCGCTGCGGCTTTTGCAGGGCGATGTGGGTTCGGGCAAAACGGTGGTCGCCGCCGTTCTGGCGCTGATGGCCGTGCAGTCCGGCTATCAGGCGGCGCTGATGGCGCCCACAGAACTTCTGGCCGACCAGCATCGACGCAGCCTGACGGCGTGGCTCGCGCCGCTGGGTGTCGAGGTGGGGTGGCTGACCGGACGACTCGGAGCGTCCGATCGACGGGCAGCGCAGGCGGCTATCGCTTCCGGCGCCGTGCAGGTGGTCGTGGGGACCCACGCGCTGTTTCAGAAGGGAGTGGACTTTCACTCGCTGGCGCTGGTGCTGGTCGATGAACAGCATCGCTTCGGTGTGCACCAGCGGCTGGCGTTGCTCGACAAGGGTGCGAGCGAGTCGCACGTTCCGCATCAGGTGGTCATGACTGCCACGCCCATACCGCGAACGCTGACGATGACGCAGTATGGCGATCTGGATGTGTCGATCATCGACGAGTTGCCCCCCGGACGCACGCCTGTCAAAACCGCGGTGGTCAGTGACACGCGTCGCGACGAACTGATCGACCGGGTCGCCCGCGCCTGTGCCGAGGGTCAGCAGGTGTACTGGGTCTGTCCGATCATCGAGGAATCCGAGGTGCTTGAGGCCGAGGCGGCAGAGGACACGGCAGCGCGGCTCACCGAGCGACTCCCGAACGTCGCGGTCGGGCTGATCCACGGACGGCAAAAGAGCGCGATGAAGGAAGACACGATGGCGCAATTCAGCGCCGGCGATGTGCAGTTGCTGGTTGCCACAACGGTGATTGAAGTGGGTGTGGATGTGCCCAACGCGTCTTTGATGATTATCGAGAACGCCGAGCGCATGGGTTTGTCGCAACTGCACCAGTTGCGTGGCCGGGTAGGGCGGGGTGCCGCGCGCAGCTACTGCATGTTGATGTACAAATCGCCGCTTTCGATGGCGGCGCGCGCTCGACTGTCGGCGATGCGCAGCAGCAATGACGGCTTTTTTATCGCCGAGCGCGATCTGGAGTTGCGCGGTCCGGGGGAGGTGCTCGGCACGCGTCAGGCGGGCATGGCGCGGCTGCGTGTGGCCGATCTCATGCGCGATGCCGATCTGCTGGAGGACGCGGCGGACGTCGCCGCTGAGTTGGTCAGTACGGATCGCGCTCGCGCGGACGCGCTGGTTCGTCGCTGGGTGGGCGATGCCACGCGTTATGTGCAGGCCTGAGTGCGTGCTCTACAGGCGTCCACGAAGAGCGTGTACACTACGAATATGAGCGTACAAGCACGTGATTTGGCCGTATCGGACCCATCCATCTGGGGGCCTTGGCCCGTGCCATCCGTCGATCTGCCCGATGCGGAAGCGGCCCGGCTGCTTCGATGCGAAGGGTCGTTGACCCAGGCGTTGCGTGATCACAGCGACAACCGGTTCGGACTCCATCTGGTCCGGCAGAGCACCCTGCCATTGATTGATCTGCAAACCGGCCCGATCAGCGCCGATCGCGGGATCGTGCGCGAAGTGATTCTGCGCGGTGCCGGTGAGGATTGGGTGTTCGCCCAGACGGTGATTCCCATGTCGACCGTTGAGGCCGCGCCGTGGGTGGCCGAGATGGGTGGGCAACCGCTCGGGCATGCCCTGTTCGCGCGCGACGACGTGATTCGCTCCCCGTTGTCGTTCGCCCACGTCCAGCCCGGTCAGCCGCTGCACCAGCGTTCTGCTGAGCTCAGGCTGATTCCCGCTGCCTCGCCGGTGTTTGCCCGTCGTTCCTGTTTTTTTGCGAGCGAAGCCCCGTTGCTTGTGACCGAGGTCTTCCTGCCGGCGTTGTGCCCGACGCCCTGACGCCGGGCAGGGGTGCGGCGCGCACACTCGCCCAAAAAACCTCAGCGTATCTGCGACTGATTCGATTCGACCGGCCTATCGGCTGGCTGCTATTGCTGTGGCCAACGCTCTGGGCGCTGTGGATTGCCGGGGCGGGTCAACCGTCACCCCACGTATTCGCTGTCTTCGTGCTCGGCGTGATCGTGATGCGATCGGCGGGCTGTGCCATCAACGATTACGCGGATCGCCACGTCGACGGCAAAGTGGCGCGAACAAAAGACAGGCCACTTGCCGCGGGCGAGATCGCGCCCGGGGAAGCACTGGGCGTTTTCGCTGCGCTTATGGCGGTCGCGCTGGCGCTGGTGTCGACGCTGGGTTGGGAGTTGATCCGGTTGTCCATCGTCGGTGCCGTACTCGCGTCCACGTATCCCTTTTTCAAGCGCTTCACACATGTGCCCCAGCTTTACCTCGGAGCGGCGTTTGGTTGGGGAATTCCGATGGCCTTCGCCGCACAGACCGGTACCGTGCCCGCGGTCGCGTGGGTGCTGTTCGCCGCAACCGTCTGTTGGGCGACGGCCTACGACACGCTCTACGCGATGACCGACCGGGATGACGACATAAAGATCGGCGTCAAGTCGACCGCGGTGCTTCTGGGTCGCTACGATCTGGCCGGTGTTGCTGCCATGCAGGTCCTGACGCTGGCCTTGCTGATTGTCGCGGGCCTGCTCGCGTCGCTGGGCCCATGGTTCTATGCGGGAGTGGGATTGGCGGCGGCCACATTCGCATTTCAGCTCGCCAGCGCGCGCGGTCGCGATCGATCACGTTGCTTCGCCGCATTTCTTAACAACTCGTGGAGCGGCGCCTTGGTGTTTTGCGGAATCGCCCTGCACTATACTTTCGCGCGCTGACGCAACATCGCCGCGATCCAAGCCCGGTGAGCCCGACGTCAGGCCAATGAAAATTGTTCCAGGGGGAAACACTATGAGCTTGCTAGGTTTTGCACGCGATATCGGTCGTCGCCTTTTCAATCAGGATGAAGAAGCGGCAGAAAAGATCGAGAAGATGATTAACGACAACAATCCGGGGATCCAGAATCTCGAAGTCAAATACGACGACGGCAATGTCACACTGTGCGGCGACTGCGAGTCGGTCGACGCCATGCAAAAGGCCGTGCTGATGGTCGGCAACGTCGCGGGCGTGAAAGGTGTTGATGGGTCGGAGCTGCAACTGCCCCGGCCGGCGGACAATCCCGAGGCGACGATCGACCCTGCTGTAGCGGTCAATGAAAACGTTGAGTATTACGAAATTCAGAGCGGTGACACGCTGAGCAAAATCGCCAAGCGAGTGTACGGCGACGCGATGGAATACAAAAAGATCTTCGAAGCCAATCGTGAGGTGATTGAGGATCCCGACAAGATCTTTGTCGGTCAGAGGATCCGCTTGCCAAAAGCGTAATCGCACGCTCACGCTGCGCCGGCCGTGTGGAAACCCGGCCGGTTTTTTTATGTCCGAGTGTTCTTCAAGTTGGCTTGTACGTCCGCGCGGGCGCAGGTGAGCACCCGGATGTGCCGCGCGCCTGCGGCGCGAGCGGCCATGGCGGCTGCGGACAGCGTGGCGCCGGTGGTCAGCACGTCATCGAACAACACCACGCGCAGTCCGGTGAGCGAAACGCGGGCCGCGAACGCCCCGTCGACATTGCGCCTGCGCGATGCGAGATCCTGGCGCGACTGGGCGGACGTTCGGCGGGTGCGTTTAAGCGCTTCAGGTGTCACCGGGAGTCCGAGCGCGGCGGCGGTGGGACGCGCCAATTCGCAGGCCTGGTTGAAGCCGCGTCGCCAGTGTCGAGACCAGTGGAGCGGTACCGGAATCAGGACATCGGCGGCAAAGCGCCAGCGGTCCTTGAATATGGCCGCGGCGGCCCGGCCCACCGCGTCGAGAGCCGGCGCCGAGCGTCTGTATTTGGCCATTCGCAACAGTTCGTCCACCGGGAAGCGGTAGGCAAACGCGCACAGCGCGTTGTCCCACGCGGGGGTTTCCATGTCGCACGGTCCGCAGACTGAGGTGCCGTGATGCCACGGCCGGGCGCAGCGTTCGCAGGCATCGCCGTATACGGGCAGGTCACGCACGCAGGCGGAGCAGAGGCTGTCGCCCGGGCACGGCGTGTCGCACAGCGTACAGACTGCAAGATTCTCCAAAATGCGACGCATCACCGTAGTGTTACGAAGCGTGCGGCTGGCCGCGAGGCCGGAAAGTGGCGATCCGGCAGGGAAATGGGCAGTGGTCGCGAGACGAGGCCAGATTGGACATATTACGGGGTCCGCTAAGGCGCCGTGACGGTTACACGTTCAGTGCGGATGTTGCATTGCGCTTAACGCAGGCGTCCCCTAGAATGGTGAAGGCTGTGATGTGTCGCGATTTGTTTCGAGAGGCATTTCAAGTGCCGCGAGGCGGCGCCAGCAGAACCTGTAGGTTCGTTATAAATCAGGGCGTTACGGATGAGTGACCGCGAGCGAGGTATGAAGCGTACGTTTCAAATCTCGCCTAATCTGTCGCTCAGCCCCGAAGGCGCACTGATGTTCTACCTCACCGTCGTGACCGCCACCGCTTTGGTGTCGGGAAGCGTCGCTCTACAGGGATACTGGCCCGTGTTGCCGTTTGCTGGCCTCGAGCTTGGCTTGCTCGGCTGGGTGCTCTGGAGCGTCCAGAAGCGAGGCCGGTACCGCGAGGTTCTGACAATTAGCGCCGACACCGTTGTGGTGGAAAAGGGCGAATCGGAAGTCAGTGAACGGGTTGAATTTGCACGGCACTGGGCCGGTGTGGAAATGCGAGCGACGCGTGGGCCGTCGTCCGCGAGCCGGCTCAGCATCACCGCACACGGGCGTCGATGTGTTATCGGGGAGTGCTTGACTGAGGTCGAGCGCCGCTCTTTGGCACGGAGACTCGTCGAGTGCATCGGTCCACATGATTCATCCCCCGCGCTTTTGGCGGGCGATGAGTGAGCACAGTGCCAGAGTCGATTCAATGAAAATGGAGAACGTCGACCCGACCTCCGGCGATTAGACAACACGATTTTTTTACCTCAATCCAAACCGCGATCTAGGGCGTGGGGAGAAAAAACATGCGAATGAATCGGACTGCCCGATTGTCCGGTGCGCTGTGCGCACTGCTTTCGGCGCCCTCGGCCTTGGCGGACATGGAATTGAACATGCCGCGGGGCGTCACCCCGATCACCAACGAGGTCTATGACCTGCATATGTTGGTGTTCTGGATCTGCGTCGGCATCGGCGTGGTGGTGTTTGGCGCCATGTTCTACAGCGTCTTCGCGCACACCAAGAAAAAGAATCCCACGCCAGCAACCTTCTCGCACAGCACCACGGCGGAAGTGATCTGGACCACCATTCCCATCATTATTCTGGTAGTGATGGCGGTACCGGCGGCCAAGACCCTTGTGAAGATCGAAGATTCGGGCAACCCGGACATGACCATCAAGGTCACCGGGTATCAGTGGCGCTGGCACTACAATTACCTGGAAGAGGGCGTGGAATTTTTCAGCGCGCTCGATGCCGCCAGCAACGAGGCTCGACAGCTCGAATCCGGCATCAATCCTGCAACCGTCGACAATTATCTTCTGGATGTGGACAAGGCGGTGGTTGTTCCGGTCGATACCAAGGTCCGGCTGCTCGTGACCGCCAACGACGTGATCCATGCGTGGTGGGTGCCTGAGCTCTCCGGCAAGCGCGACGCCATCCCGGGTTTTGTGAATGAGATGTGGTTCAAGGCCAGCGAAACCGGCGTGTATCGCGGTCAGTGCGCCGAGCTTTGCGGCTACGACCATGGCTTCATGCCCATCGTTGTGAAGGTCGTTGACGAAGTGGATTACGTCGCGTGGCTGGGTGATCAGGGTGTCGAAAACCCCTCCCGTTTCGCACGCAAGATTAATGCAGGGGCCGAGAAGAACGCCGGCCTGACTCAGGACGCCGCGCCCGCTGTTACGGGCCAGGGAGACGCACGATGAGCGCTACATCCGCCACGCACGATCACCACGACGACCACGATCATCACGGCCCGGAGAAGGGCATCAAGCGCTGGATCTTCGCCACAAACCACAAGGACATCGGCACGATGTACCTGTTGTTCTCGTTGGCGATGTTCATGATCGGCGGCGCGATGGCGATGATCATCCGGCTCGAGCTTTTCCAGCCCGGCCTGCAGTTTATCGATCCTGGCTTCTACAACTCGATGGTCACGATGCACGCGCTGATCATGGTGTTCGGTGCCGTGATGCCCGCCACCGTGGGCCTGGCGAACTGGATGATTCCGCTGATGGTCGGGGCGCCCGATATGGCGCTGCCGCGTATGAACAACTGGAGCTTCTGGCTCCTGCCGGTGGCGTTCACGATTCTGTTGTCTACGTTGTTCATGCCGGGCGGCGCGCCTGCCGCGGGCTGGACCATGTATCCGCCAATCGTGCTGCAGACCGGAGCGGCCTTCCCGTTCATGGTGCTGTCGGTTCACGTGATGGGCATCTCGTCGATCATGGGGGCGATCAATATCATCGTCACCGTACTCAACATGCGCACACCGGGCATGAATATGCTGAAGATGCCGCTGTTCGTATGGACCTGGCTGATCACGGCGTACCTGTTGATCCTCGCGATTCCGGTTCTGGCCGGCGCGGTCACGATGCTTCTGACCGACCAGTACGCCGCCACCAGTTTCTTTAATGCTGCTGGCGGTGGGGACCCGGTGATGTTCCAGCACATCTTCTGGTTCTTCGGTCATCCCGAGGTCTACATCATGATCCTGCCGGCGTTCGGGATTGTGTCCGAGATCATCCCGACGTTTGCTCGCAAGAAGCTGTTTGGCTACTCCTCGATGGTGTACGCCACGGCGAGCATCGCGTTTCTTTCATTTGTTGTCTGGGCGCACCATATGTTCACCGTCGGCATGCCGCTGGCCGGTGAACTGTTCTTCATGTTCTCAACCATGATGATCGCGGTGCCGACCGGAGTGAAAGTGTTCAACTGGCTGGCCACCATGTGGCGCGGGTCCATGACGTTTGAGACGCCGATGCTGTTCGCGCTCGCGTTTGTGTTCCTGTTCACGATCGGTGGATTCTCGGGCGTCATGCTCGCGATCACGCCGGTGGACTTCCAATATCACGATACGTATTTCGTTGTGGCTCACTTCCATTACGTGCTGGTTCCGGGCGCTGTGTTCGCCATCATGGCCGGGGTGTACTACTGGTTGCCGAAATGGACCGGCAATGTGCTGAACGAACGCCTCGGGAAATGGCACTTCTGGGTCGCCGCCATTTCGATCAACGTGACGTTCTTCCCGCAACACTTCCTGGGTCTGGCAGGCATGCCGCGACGCATCCCGGATTACGCGGTGCAGTTCACCGACTTCAACATGCTCTCGAGCATCGGTGCATTCGTCTTTGGGTTGTCGAACCTCATGTTTATTTACAACATCTGGGTCAATGCGCGTGGCGGCGAGCCCGCCACCGACCGCGTCTGGGACGGCGCGCGTGGCCTTGAATGGACGGTCCCGTCGCCGGCGCCGTACCACAGCTTCGAGACGCCGCCGGAGATGCCGGACCTCGACGATGAAACCGAGTGGGAAGAGTCCCGCTTCGCAGATTGAGCAACAAGGACGAGAACAACATGACCGAGCGTGAACCCGCGCTGGACGAGTCGACCCCGATCGACGACTCCGAGCGCAAGAAGCGCACCACGCGGCTGGCGTTAACGCTGGCCGGCATGGCGGCGGCGGTGTACCTGCTTTACATCGGCTATTTCGTCGGTACGGCACTGCGCGGGGGCTAGGGCGCACGCGATGACACGCAACCAGACGTTGGTGTTCGGATTGAGCGACATCGTGGTCGGCATGTTCGGCTTCGGTTATCTGCTGGTTCCGCTCTACGACGTGTTTTGCGAGATCACCGGTCTGAACGGCAAGACAGCCAACGAAGCGGCCATTGTCACCGAGGTGCCGGATGAATCGCGCTGGGTGCGCGTTGAGTTTATTGGTTCAACCAACGGCGGAGCGCCATGGGACTTTCGCCCGAACGAACCGTCGATGCGGGTGCGGCCCGGCAAGGCGTATGTGACTGAGTTCATCGCCCGAAGCCGCGTGGACCGGGATGCGATCGGCCATGCGGTGCCAAGCGTCGCACCCGGGTCGGCCGCGAAGTATCTGCTCAAGACCGAGTGCTTCTGTTTTGAAGAGCAGGCCTTCGGTCCGGGCGAGGAAAAACAGATGCCAGTGCGGTTTGTACTGGATCCGGACCTGCCGAAGCATGTCGACGTGCTGACGCTGTCCTACACCTTCTTTGAGAAACAGCTGGCGGCACAAGCCAGCGCGGGGAACTGACCATGGCTGATGCCTCCACCGACAAATATTACGTTCCGCACGGGAGCCAGTGGCCGATTATCGGTTCGGCCGCGCTGCTTTTGACGATGTTCGGGTCCGGTATGTGGCTCAACAGTTGGCCCGCCGGCAAGTACATCACCTTCACGGGCCTCGGCCTGCTGCTGTACATGGTGTTCGGCTGGTTTGGCATTGTGATTCGCGAAAGCGTCGCCGGCATGTTTAACAAGCAGGTCGACGTGTCGTTCCGCATGGGCATGATCTGGTTCATCGCCTCTGAGGTCATGTTCTTCGCCGCCTTTTTCGGCGCGTTGTTCTACACGCGTGTGCTGGTGCTTCCATGGCTTGGCGGGGAAGGCAACAATTTCTGGACCAACATACTTCTGTGGACGGGTTTTGAGACCAACTGGCCGTCGGCCGGCCCGGACAATCTTGGCGGCGGCTTCG